>JAKPAN010000129.1 GCA_029779475.1 Pseudomonadota bacterium | reverse complement strand
GGCTCACCCATGCGCCGGACAAGCGTTCCGGCGGCGCGTCGAGCCCGCCGAGGTTCATCGTGCCCTGGTAGTAGCCGGCCAGCGATTGCAGCGTCGTCTGTCGTGCGCGCAGGTCGAGCCAATCGGCTTGCGGCAACGCGAGGTTGCGTTCGCGGTTGCCGCGTTCGGTGTACTGGAAATGCACGAGGCGATCGGCCTGTGCGAACGGCAACGGTTTCAGCGCGAACGCGTTGATCGCGCCGAACATGTAGATCGACAGGCCGATGCCGACCGCGAGCATGAGCACGCTGACGAGCGTGAAGGCCGGCGTGCGAGCGAGCGAGCGCAGGGCGAAGCGGAAGTCGTGCAGCATGGGTGGATGTCTCCTCGTCAGTCTTCGCGCAATGCCTGCATCGGCGCGATGCGCGCGGCGCGCAACGCGGGCAGGGCCGTCGCCAGCAAACCGGCCGCGAGCAGCAGGCCGGCAGTCGCCGCCAGCGCCAGCGGATCGCCGACGCCGACGCCATAGAGAAAGCGTTCGAGCACACGGCCGAGTGCGAGCGCGGCGATGCCGCCGATGGCAAGTCCGATGCCGACGTCGACGAGGCCGCGCCCGAGCACACCGCGCAGCAGCCGCGATGGTGCTGCGCCGAGCGCGGCGCGCACGCCGAATTCGCGGCGGCGCGCGGCGACGGCGACCGCGGTCACCGAATACAGGCCGACGCCGGCGAGCAGGATCGCGAGCGCAGCGAACAAGCCGACCAGCGCGGCGTTCATGCGTTGCGCGGACGTCGCGTCGGCGACGTCGCGTTCGAGCAAACGCAGGCCGGCGACGCCCTGGCGCGCATCGACCTCGCGCAGCACTGCGCGCAGACGCTCGGCATAGGCAGCAGGCGCGCCGTCGACGCGGATCGCGGCATTGAGCGGCACGAATTTGCGCACCAGGTTGAACAGGCCATCGGGTACCTGTGCGAGCGGCACGTAGACGATCGGCGGCGCGTCTTCCTGCGGGCCGAACTGGCGCACATCGCCGACGACGCCGACGATGCGCATCAGCGGCATCGGCAGTTCGTCGCCGTCGTCGACCTTGATCGATTGGCCGACCGCCTCGCCGTGCAGATATCGCCGTGCGAACGCGGCATTGACGATCGCCACGGGCTCCGCGCCGCCGCGGTCGGAATCGGCGAAGATGCGGCCGGCGACGAGCGGAATCGAGAACGTCGCGAACGAGCGCGTGCTCACCGCGCGATATTGAGGCGCTTGCGGCGGCGAACTGCCGTCGGGCAGGCGCATGGAGACGTTGAACTGCGCGCCGATCGGCAAGGTTGTCGTCAGCGCCGCCTCGCGCACGCCCGGCTCCGCGCGCAGGCGGTCGAGCAGCGATTGCGCGAAGCGCTGCACCGCCGCGTTGTCGGGATACAGCGCAGCGGCGGGATTGAGGCGGAACGTGACGATGCCGCGCGCGTCGAAGCCGAGATCGACGCGCGAGAGCTTCCACAGCGAATGCGCGAGCAGCGCCGACGAGGCGAGCAGCAACGTAGCCAGCGACGCCTGCGCGACGACGAGCAAGCGGCCAAAGCGCTGCGCGGCGACGCTCGTGCCCATGCGCGAGCCCGCAGCGAGTTCGCGCGTCGCCGCGCCGCTGCGACCGCGCCAGACGCCGAGCGATGTGGCGAGCACGGCGACCGCGAGCGCCGCGACCAAGGCGAGCACGATCGTGTGCGCGCCGATCGGCATCGCCTGCGGATCGAGCCAGCCTGCGGGCAACCATGCACGTGCGGCGTGCAGCGCGATCGCGGCGAGCGCAAGTCCGCCGAACGCGCCGAGTCCGCCGATGAGCAGGCCTTCGCCGAGCGCAGGCAGCGCGAGTTGCGCGGTCGAGGCGCCGAGCGCGGACCGCACCGCACTGTCGTGGCCGCCCGCGAGCGCACGCAACAGCATGAGGTTGGACAGGTTCACCGCGACGAGCAGCAGCACGCAGGCCGCACAGGCGAGGACCAGCAGCAACACGGGACGCGCGGTCGCGGAAAGGTTCTGTGCGATCGAGGTCGCCGAGAAGTGCGGACGCCAATGCGCATTGGCGAAGCCGAGTTCGCCCGCGTGCGCCTGCAGGCGCGCGTCGAGCGCCGCACTTGCCGCGCCGAGCGACGTGCCGGGTGCGAGCCGCGCGACGACGAGCAGGTTGGTCGCGCCGTCGCGGCTGTTCGGCGCAAGCGCGAGCGGCAGCAGCACGTCGGGCGTGCCGTTGAAACGGAACGTCGCCGGCAGCACGCCCACGATCGGCGTCGCCACGCCGTCTACGAGCACGCTGCGGCCGATCACGTTCGCGTCGCCGTTGAAGTGGCGTTGCCAGAACGCATGGCCGATGAGCGCCGCGCGCGGGCCGTTCGGACGATCTTCCTCGGCGTTGAAGTTGCGACCGAGCGCGGGCGTCACGCCGAGCGTCGGCAGCAGGCCCGCATCGACCGGCCATGCGGTCACGAGTTCGGGATCGCCGCTGCCGGCGACGTTGACGTCCTTCGGCGCAAACTGCGAACCGAACGATTCGACGCCGGCCACGCCGTCGAGCACCTGGTACTGCTGCGGCGAAATCGTCGACCACGGATGGCCGTCGCTCTTGTCGACCACGACGAGGCGGTCAGGTTGCGCGAACGGCGGCGGCGCGAGCAGCACCGCGTCGACGAGCGCGAACACCGCGGCGCCCGCGCCGATGCCGAGCGCCAGCGTCGCACTGGCGAGCGCGAGGAAACCGGGACGGCGCAACGCGGCGCGCCAACTCTGGCGGATCGCGGCGAAGGGCAGATTCATGCGCGTAGCGCCGGTTTGAAGGACGTCATGACGCGCTCAACCCAGCGCTTCGCGCGGCGCGACGCTACACGCGCGCCGCGCAGGCGCGAGACAGGCGATGGCGATGGTGCCGAGCAGCAGCGCGGCAACGCCCGCGAGCGTCAGCGGATCGTTCGTGCCGACGCCGTAGAGCTGGCTGCCGAGCACGCGCGTGCCGGCGAGCGCGAGCGCGAGTCCGGCGACGACGCCCGCGGCGCCGATGGCGAGGCCGCTGCCGAGGACGAGGCGCGCGATGCGTTCGCGCGATGCGCCCAGTGCCTGGCGCAGCGCGAATTCGTGTTCGCGCTGGCCGACCGCGAACGCCATCAGGCCGTACAGGCCGCCGACCGCGAGCGCGAACGCGACGACCGCGAACGCGCCGAGCAGGATCAGGCTGAAGCGGCGGTCGGCGAGCGCCGCGGCGCGCACTTCGGCGAGCGGCGCGAGCGAATGCGGAATGTCGGCGGCGTCCTTGTCGACGACTTGCCGGATCGCGGGCGCGAGCGTGGCGAGCGGCAGGCTCGAACGCACGACGAGGTTGAACGCGTACGCGGTCAGCGGACGTTGCGCGAGATTCACGTAGACCGCGCCGGCCGGCGCCTGGTCGAGGCCGTGTTCGCGCACGTCGCCGACGACGCCGACGATGGTCAGCACGCGCATGTCGCCGTCCATGTTGCCGTACTGGATGCGCTTGCCGATCGGGTCGTCGTTGCCCCAGGTCGCGTGCGCGGCGGCGGCGCTGATCACGGCGACCTGTTCGCCGTCGGCGCGGTCGCGCGCATCGAACGCGCGGCCGGAGAGCAACTTGATGCCGGCCGCCTTGAAGTAATCGTCGCTGGCGACGCGGAATTCCGCATAGCCGATCGGCTTGGGCGAATGGGAGAGGTCGGTGATGGCGCCGTCCCAGAACGCGCCGTTGGCACCATCGTTGCCGAGCGGCAACGCGTTGACGCCGCCGACGGCTTCGATGCCGGGCAATGCGCGCAAGTCGTCGATGAGCGTCTGGTAACGCCGCGCGGTTTCGGCGGCGACGTTCGCGTCGCGCGTGAACGGGCGCGACAGTTGCACGCTCATCGCACTCGTCGCGTCGAAACCGGGATCGATCGCGAGCAAGGCAAGGAAGCTGCGGCCGAGCAGGCCGGCGCCGACGAGCAGGGCCGTGGTCAGCGCGGTCTGGCCGATGAGCAGCGACGCGCGCAGGCGCAGATGCGTACGGCTCGCGGATTGGCCGCGCCCGCTTTCGCGCAGTTCGGTCATCGTCGAGCGGCGGCGCTGGCCGAGCAGCACGGCAGTAGTGGTGATGAGCGCGACGACGAAAGCCGCGGCCACGGCGATGGCGATCGCGCCGCCGCCGATGCCGATTTCGGACGCGCGCGGCAGATGCGCACCGCCATGGACGAGCACGCGGATCGCGGCCCAGGCGACGACGATCGCGATGGCGCAGGCGGCCGCCGCGATCAACGCGCCTTCGCAGAAAGCCTGCCGCGCCAGACGCAGGCGGCTCGCGCCGAGCGCGGCGCGCACGGCGATTTCGCGCGAACGCGCGCCGCTGCGCGCAAGCAGCAGGTTGGTGACGTTGGTGATCGCGATCAGCAGCAGGAACAGCGTGCCCGCGGCGAGCAACAGCAGGGCGCTGCGCACCGGCGCGGCGATCGCCTCGGCGAGCGGCGTCACGCTGAAACCGCGCAAATCGATCTTCTCGCCGTATTCACCGGCGAGCCGCGTCGCGAGCGTGCTGGCGGAAAGACGCGCTTGCGCGAGCGTCGCGTCGTCGCGCAGGCGCGCGATCGCCGACCAGTTGTGCGCGGTGCGCGAACTGCCCGTGTCATCGAGGAATGGCGTCCACGCCGCCGTACCGGCGGGGAAATCGAACGACGCCGGCATCACGCCGATGATCGTCGATGTTTCGCCACCGACGTCGAGCGGCTGGCCGACAACGTCGGCGCGGCCTTGCAGCAGGCTTTGCCACAGCGCGTGCGAGATGACGACGACGTGCTCGCGTTCGCGCGCGTCGAACGTGCGGCCGAGTTCCGGCGCGGTCGCCATCGCGCGGAAGAAGTCGCCGCCGATCCACGCCGATGGCGCGCGACGCACCGTGCCGCCGTTCGCGATCGGCCCGTCGCCGCCGGCGTAGAACGCGGTCGTCGCGAACGCATCGTTGGCAGCGAGGTCGGCGTAGTTCGGATAGGCGAGCGCCATCGAATGACCGTCGGCGGCGAGTTCGCGCATCTGCACGAGCCGCTCGGCACGCGCATAGGAGAGGTCGCGCAGCAGCACTGCGTCGATGATCGCGTAGATCGCCAGCGCGGCGCCGAGGCCGAGCGCGAGCGTCGCCACCGCGAACGCCGTCGTGCCCGGGTGCGCGCGCAGGCTGCGCGCGGCGAATTTCAGGTCTTGCAGCCAGTTCATCGTGCTAGCTCCGGCGCGGGTGGCGGGAAGTGCGTTGAGAATTCGTGGTGGCGTGGCTTCCCCGGCTTCTGGAGGCGGGGAATGCCATTGCGCATGGGTTCATTCATCGCGCAGCGCCTCCATCGGTGCGATGCGCGCGGCGCGCAGCGTCGGGATCGCACAGGCGACCAGTGCGATCAGCGCGAGCACCGCGGCGACGCTCGCAAGCACGAGCGGATCGGCGGTGCCGACGCCATACAGTTGCGAGGCGATGGCCTGACCGAGCGCAAGTGCGCCGAGGATGCCGAAGACAAGGCCAGGCGCGATCATGACGAGGCCGCTTTTCAGCATCATCGCGTGGATATGAGCGCGCGTTGCGCCGAAGGATTGGCGCACGCCGATCTCGCGGCGCCGTTGCGCGGCGATCCAGGCGATGACGCCGTACAGGCCGATGCCGGCGAGCGCGAGCGCGGTGACGGCGAATGCGCTCATCAGCGTCATGTTGAAGCGGCGCAGGCGAATGGTGTCACCGATGACTTCGTCCATCGTGCGCAGCGCATACAGCGGCACGTCAGGAAAGCTCTCCTGCATCGCGCGGCGCAGCGTGGGGATGAGCGCGAGCGGATCGCCGTCGGTCTTGAGTGCGAGCGCGAGATCGCCGGTAGGCACGGTACGCGCGGGGAACCAGACTTCGGCATCGGCATTCTGGTCAAGGCCGAACTGGCGCACGTCGCCGACGACGCCGACGATGGTCTTGGCCGAATCGTCGTAGATAGTCACCTGTTTGCCGAGCGCGTCGCCGCCGCCGAGATAGCGGTCGACGAAGGTTTGGTTGACGAGGACCTCGGTCGGCATCAGCGAACGCGAGCCGTCGGTGGCGTCGAACGGGCGGCCGGCCTTCAGCGCGATGCCGAACGTGCGGAACGTGTCGGGACTGGCAAAGCGGAACTCGGCTTGCGCGTCTTCGGGCACCTCACGGCCGGCTATCGTGAAGCCGCCGTTCCAGCCCCCATCGCCCGAGGCGGGCAGGGCGTTGGTGATCGCGGCCGAGGTCACGCCCGGCAACGTGTGCAGGCGCGCCAGTACGGCATCGAGCCGCGGCTCGAGCGCGACTTTGACGCGCGCATACCACGCTGGAAAATCCTCGCCCGGCCGCATGGCCGGTACCGGCAGCGAAAACTTCGCGGCGAGCACGTGCTCGGGATCGCGCAGGCCGGAATCCACTTTCGACAACTGGTGCAGGCTGTCGATCAGCAGAGCCGCGCCGGCGAGCAGAGTCATCGCCAGCGCGATCTCCGCCGTAACCAGCACACCACGTGCGCGTGCCTGAGCGCGGTTTCCG
>JAKPAN010000128.1 GCA_029779475.1 Pseudomonadota bacterium | reverse complement strand
CACGGACGGCGGCGCGCCGGCCGGCATCGAGTACTACCTGCCGCTGTTCTTCGAGCGCACCGAGACGCTGTTCGACTACCTGCCCGGCTCGACGCTGTTCGTGCTCGCCGACGGTGCGCTCGAAGCCGCCGAGACATTCTGGACGCAGACCGCGCAACGCTGGGAACAGCGCGCGCACGACGTCGAGCGCCCTGTGCTGCCGCCCGCCGAGTTGTACCTGCCGCCGCAGCAATTGCGCGAACGGCTCAACGACGCACTGCGCGTCGACGTCATCGCGAAAGGCGCGAACGAACACGCACTCGACCTCGGCACGCAACCCGCACCGTCGCTGCCGCTCAGTCGCAAGGGCGAAGAAAACGGCGACGCGCTGCGTCGATTCATCGCCGCGTATCCGGGCCGCGTGCTGATCGCAGTCGATTCTGCGGGCCGTCGCGAGGCGCTCATCGAACAACTCGCCGCGGCGCAATTGCGACCGCTGCCTTACACCAACTGGGCCGCCTTCGCGCGCGACGGCAACCGGTTCGGCATCGTCGTCGCGCCGCTCGAAAGCGGCTTCGCACTGACCGAACCCACGCTCACCGTCCTCACCGAACGTGAACTCTATGGTGAACGCGCGCAGCAGACGCGTCGCCGCAAGCGCGCCGCGCGCGATCCGGAAGCGGTACTGCGCGATCTGTCGGAACTGTCGATCGGCTCGCCGATCGTACACGTCGACCATGGCGTCGGCCGTTACCAGGGGCTCATCAAGCTCGACGTCGGCGGCCGCGCGCAATTCGGCGAGGAACCGGCGGAATTCCTCTCGATCGAATACGCCAAGGGCGACAAGCTCTACGTGCCGGTCGCGCAGTTGCATCTCGTCTCGCGCTACTCGGGCACCGCGCCCGAACTCGCGCCGCTGCACGCGCTCGGCGGCGACGCGTGGGAACGCGCGAAGAAGAAAGCCGCCGACAAGGTTCGCGACGCGGCGGCCGAATTGCTTGCGATCTATGCGCAGCGCGAAGCGCGGCAAGGCGTCGCGCTGCCGATCGACCGCGAGATGGCCGAGCAGTTCGGCGCGGCGTTTCCATTCGAGGAAACGCCCGATCAGGCGACCGCGATCGCCGCCGTCATCGAGGATCTCGCCGCGGGCAAGCCCATGGATCGCGTCGTCTGCGGCGACGTCGGCTTCGGCAAGACCGAAGTCGCGCTGCGCGCCGCGTTCGTCGCCGCGACCGCGGGCAAGCAGGTCGCCGTGCTCGCGCCGACCACGCTGCTCGCGCAGCAGCATTTCCAGAATTTCCGCGACCGCTTCGCCGACTGGCCGATCCGCGTCGAGGTGCTGTCGCGATTCAAGTCGCCCAAGGAAATCCGCAGCGCGCTCGACAAGCTCGCCGCGGGCCAGATCGACGTCATGATCGGCACGCACAAACTCGTGCAGCCGGACGTCAAGTTCAAGGATCTCGGCCTCGTCATCATCGACGAGGAGCAACGCTTCGGCGTGCGCCAGAAGGAGGCGCTGAAGAAACTGCGCGCCGAAGTCGACGTGCTCACGCTCACCGCGACGCCGATCCCGCGCACGCTGAACATGGCGATGTCGGGCCTGCGCGACCTGTCGATCATCGCCACGCCGCCCGCGCACCGCCTCGCCGTGCAGACCTTCATCGGCCCGTACGACGCGGCGACGATCCGCGAGGCGATGCAGCGCGAGCACGCGCGCGGCGGCCAGGTCTATTTCCTGCACAACGACGTCGAGACGATCGAGAAGACCGCGCGCGAATTGCAGGAACTCATGCCCGATGCGCGCATCCGCTTCGCGCACGGCCAGATGCCCGACCGCGAACTCGAGCAGATCATGCTCGACTTCTACCGCCAGCGTTTCAACGTGCTCGTCGCGACAACGATCATCGAATCGGGCATCGACGTGCCGAGCGCGAACACGATCGTCATCAACCGCGCCGATCGTTTCGGCCTCGCGCAGTTGCACCAGCTGCGCGGCCGCGTCGGCCGTTCGCACCATCGCGCCTATGCGTACCTCATGGTGCCTGAAGGCCGCTCGATCACCGCCGACGCGGAGAAGCGCCTCGAGGCGCTCGCCTCGCTCGACGAACTCGGCGCGGGCTTCACGCTCGCCACGCACGATCTGGAAATCCGCGGCGCCGGCGAACTGCTCGGCGAGGAACAGAGCGGCCAGATCGAGGAAGTCGGCTTCTCGCTCTACACCGAAATGCTCGACCGCGCCGTCCGCGCGCTCAAGCAGGGCAAGGTGCCGGATTTCGAACTCACCAGCGAAACCGAAGCGGAAGTCGTGCTCAACATTCCGGCGTTGATCCCTGACGATTACCTGCCCGACGTCAACGCGCGCCTCACGCTCTACAAGCGCATCGCCAGCGCAAAGAGCGACGAAGACCTGCGCGAACTCCAGGTCGAGATGATCGACCGCTTCGGCCTGCTGCCCGATGCCGT
>JAKPAN010000091.1 GCA_029779475.1 Pseudomonadota bacterium | reverse complement strand
TGCCGCGTTGTCACTGGCTGCGCATGACGCGCTGGCATACGACTACACGGCGCCGGTTCCGCCGCACACCGTCGCGGGTTTCGACCCGAGCCACGGCGTCATCCCGTTCCCGAACAACCTGCTGTTGCAGGGCACGACCGATCTCACGCTGAACATCCCGGTCGATCCGTCGGCGGCCGACGCCGGCCCGAAGCTGGCGATGAACGCGCTCGACGGTTTCAGCACGACCGCGCCTTGGTCGATGACGTTCTCGGCGCCGATCAGCGCCGCGTCGATCGCCGGCAGCGTGCACATGTACGAAGTCACGCTGAGCGGGCCCGGCGGCGGCGTCACCGGCGTCGTGCGCGAACTCGCCTCGCCGCAGGAATTCGTCGCCACTCTGGCGCCGTCGGACACGACCGGCGCGACGCTGGCGATCGTGCCGACCGCGCCGCTCAAGGAGCGCACCTCGTACCTCGCCGTCGTCACCAACGGCATCAAGGACGCGGGCGGCGCGCCCGTGCGCGGCTCGTTCACCTACCTGCTCGCGACCAGCCACAACGCGTTGTGCACGGGCGGCAAGTCGAACGTGCGTTTCCTGCCGGACGCCAGCGCGTGCCAGCTCGAACCGCTGCGTCAGCTCGTCAACACGCAGGAAGCGGCGGCCTACAGCAAGGGCATTGCGCCGGGTTCGATCGCGATGTCGTGGACGGCCACGACGCAGAGCATCACGCCGACGCTGAAAGCGCTGTCCGCGATCACGCAGGCGTCGCCGAAAGCGACCACGCACGTCGCGCCGACCGGCAAGACGCTCGGCGACCTCGGTGTCGGCCTGCCGCCGATCGCCGACATCTACATCGGCACGATCTCGCTGCCGTACTACCTCGCCTCGCCGCAGGAAACCTGCTTCGCCACGGATCCGAATTGCAGTCCGCTGGTTGCGCATTGGAACGCCGCGCCCGGCGCGTACATTCCGCAGTGCGCCGCTTTCGGCCTTGATCCGACCTCGACCAACCTCACCGCGTGCAATCCGGTTCCGGTCACGCGCTCCACGCAGGTCGTGCCGCTGCTGCTGACGCTGCCCAACGCTGCATCCGGCAAGACGATGCCCGCCGCGGGCTGGCCGCTGGTGATCTTCCAGCACGGCATCACGCGCAACCGCACCGACATGTTCGCGATCGCAGGCACGCTCGCCGCGCAAGGTTACGCGGTCGTCGCCATCGACCTGCCGCTGCACGGCCTCGTCGACAAGACCAATCCGTTCTACGCCGGCAATACGCCGTTCGCCGCGCTCGGCGCGCACGAGCGCACGTTCGACCTCGACGTGCAGAGCAACACCACCGGCGCGCCCGGTGCGGACGGCAAGATCGACAGCTCGGGCAGCCACTACATCAACCTGACCAGTCTGCTCACCTCGCGTGACAACCTGCGCCAGGGCGTCGCCGACGTCATGCAGCTCGCGCACGCCGCGTCGTCGCTGCCGAACGTCGACGCCAGCCATACACGCTTCGTCGGCCAGTCGCTGGGCAGCATCGTCGGCACGATGGTCATGGCCGTCGACCCGACGATCAAGGCGGCCGTGCTCAACGTACCGGGCGGCGGCATTGCACGTTTGCTCGATGCTTCGCCCGCGTTCGGCCCGTCGATCCACGCCGGCCTCGCCGCCGCGGGCCTCGTGCAGGGCACGCCGAACTACGACGCGTATTTCGTCGCCACGCAGACCGTCATCGACTCGGGCGATCCGATCAACTACGCCGGCAACGGCACGCTCGTCGATCCGGCCGTGCGCAGCAACGACTCGTTCAAGAACATCCTCATCAACGAAGTCGTCGGTGGCGGCGACGTGTTGCCAGACCAGGTCATTCCCAATCGCGTGACGGGTGCGCCGCTGTCGGGCACCGAACCGCTGATCGCAGCGCTCGGCGCGCAGGGCATCGACAAGACGGTGATGTTGTCCAATCAGGGGCTTCAGGTCGTGACGCGCTTCTTGCAGGGCGAACACGGCTCGTTGCTCGATCCGACCGATTTCCCGTATGCGACGATGGAAATGCAGGGCGAAATGGCGAGCTTTGTCGTCTACAACGGGTTCGGGGTATTGGTGAACAATCCGGCGATTTTGAAGTCGATGCATTGATCGATCGGCAATTGATCAGTCGTTTCGACTCATCGAAAAGGCGCGCGGCCATTTACGGTCGCGCGCTTTTTTTATCTTCCCGTTGTTGACTAATAATCACCGCCCGGCGCGGAAATGCCACCTTGGGAATTGTGTCGACTTAACAACGTTTCGCGATGCATGCGAGCAGTAGCGAGGAAAATGTCCGCCGATCGCGATGTGCGGCGACGCGTGAAATCTGGCGCACATTTCGGTGCGTGCCGTTGCGGAAGATGCCTCTTGCGCAACGCCGTCAGCGGCGACGCAAGTCGGCTCGAACATCGGCAAGTCGAGCAACGCCGCCGCCGGCGCTGGATCCAAAGCGGCATGTCGCTTTGGATTTGCGCACGGCGCGGCGAACACCATTGCTGAATCGTTGCCGTCGCTTCCGGGCGCCCGGGCGGTTCGCTCATCCGCCCGCTTGACGCGCGCAATGCGCAGCGCCTTCGCATGAATACCGGCCCGCCACTGCGTCATCGAATGCCCGCCGTACATTGCGCATGGATGGCTTGTAGCGACCGCATTCGCGCGCCTACGATCCACGTTCGAATCTCCTCCCTGTTGCGCCCATGCCCGCATCGCCGCCGTTTGCTCGTCAACTGTGTCTGAGCATGATCGTCAAGAACGAGGCGCATGTCATTGCGCGCTGCCTCGCGTCGGTACGGCCCGCGATCGGCGCGTGGGCGATCGTCGATACCGGTTCCAGCGACGGCACGCAAGAGAAGATCCGGGAATCGCTCGCCGATTTACCGGGTGAATTGATCGAGCGGCCCTGGGTCGATTTCGCGACGAATCGCAATCAAGCGCTCGATCTCGCGCGTTCGTTCGGCGACTACGCATTGATCATCGACGCCGATGAAATCCTCGAAATCGACGCAGGTGCAAATTTCCCCGCGCGCCTCGATGGTGCTGGCTACTGGCTGCGCCAGCGCATCGGCGACGGCGAATTCGAATACCACAGCGCCAAGCTCCTGCGCCACGACACGCCGTGGCGTTGGTGCGGTGTATTGCATGAATATCCGGCCGCGCATCCGCAGCCGCACATGCAGCTGCTCGATGGTTTGCGCGTGCGCAGCTTCCCCGACGGCGCGCGCAGCCAGCGGCCGCAGCGCGAGAAATTCCTCGCCGATGTCGAAGTGCTCGAAAAGGCGTTGCGCACGGAGCCCGACAACGCGCGCTATCAGTTCTACCTCGCGCAAAGCCTGCGTGACGCGGGCGAGAACGAGCGCGCCGTCGACGCCTACCGTCGGCGCGTCGCGCTCGGTGGATGGGAAGAAGAGACCTGGTATTCGCGATTCCAGATCGGCGTGCTGCTCGAACGGTTGAAAGCCGGCGACGCCGCGATCATCGACGCCTACCTCGCCGCCTGGGATTCCCGTCCGACGCGCGCCGAGCCGCTGTGCGAACTCGCGCGCTACCTGCGCGGACGCGGGCGCTACGCGGCTGCCTACGTGCACGCGCGCGTCGCAGCCGAATTGCCGCCGCCGGGCGATCTGCTGTTCGTCGACCTTGCCGTGTACCGTTGGCGCGCGCGCGACGAACAGGCGATCAGCGCGTTCTACATCGGCCGGCCGAAGGAATGCGCCGTGCTCAGCGATGCGTTGCTGGCCGATCCGGCGTTGCCCGCGTCCGAGCGGACGCGAATCGCCGCCAACGCGCGCTTCGGGCACGAGGCCGTCGCAAAATCCTGACGCAACGAGCGACGCTGCGCGATCGCGCATCCCGTCCGCGATCTGCCATCGTGCGCCGCGCGAAGGATTCCGCGATCATGCGCGCATGCTCAATCGCATCTGGCTCGGCTTCTTCCTCGTAGCGGCAGTCGCCGCTTGCGCGCGCTGGCTCGGCGCGGGCGACTCCGGCGTCTTCGCGGCGATGATCGCGGCGACCTTCGACATGGCGCGGCTTTCCGTCGAAGTCATGCTCCTGCTGTTCGGCACACTGACGTTGTGGCTCGGTTTGCTGCGCATCGCCGAACGCGCCGGCCTCGTCGACCTGCTCGCGCGCGTGCTTGGCCCGCTGTTCGCGCGGCTCATGCCGGAGGTGCCGCGCGGCCATCCGGCGATCGGCCTCATCACGCTCAACTTCGCCGCCAACGCGCTGGGGCTCGACAACGCGGCGACGCCGATCGGCCTGCGTGCGATGCGCGAACTGCAGACGCTCAACCCGAGCGCGGACAGCGCGAGCAATGCGCAGATCCTGTTCCTCGTGCTCAACGCGTCGTCGCTGACGCTGCTGCCGGTGTCGATCTTCATGTACCGCGCGCAGCAGGGCGCGCACGACCCGGCGCTCGTGTTCGTGCCGATCCTGCTCGCCACGAGCGCGTCGACGCTCGCCGGTTTCCTCGCCGTCGCCTTCGTGCAAAAGATCCGGTTGCGCGATCCGGTCGTGCTCGTGCCGCTGCTCGCGATCGCAGTCGCGCTCAGTGCATTCGTCCTGCTGCTATCGCATTTGCCGTCCGCGGCGCTCGCGCCGTTCTCGTCTTTGCTCGGTAATTTGACGCTGTTCGCGATCATCCTCGCCTTCCTGCTCGTCGGTGCGTGGCGCAAGGTGCCGGTCTACGAGAGCTTCATCGATGGCGCGAAGCAGGGTTTCGACGTCGCGCGCGATCTGTTGCCGTATCTCGTCGCGATGCTCTGCGCAGTCGGCGTGTTGCGCGCGTCGGGCGCGCTTGATTTCGCGCTCGACGGCATACGCTGGTGCGCGGCCGCGCTGCATCTCGACACGCGTTTCGTCGATGCGCTGCCGACCGCACTGGTCAAGCCGTTCTCGGGCAGCGCCGCGCGCGCGATGCTCATCGATACGATGAAAACGCACGGCGTCGACAGCTTCCCGGCATTGCTCGCCGCGACCGTGCAAGGCAGCACGGAAACGACGTTCTACGTGGTCGCGGTGTATCTCGGCGCGGTCGGTATTCGCCGCGCGCGTCACGCGGTGGGTTGCGCGCTGCTCGCCGATTTCGCTGGCATCCTGGCTTCGATCGCGGTCTGCTACTGGTTCTTCGGCTGAATCATGCGTCTGTTGCACTTGCAATGAATTAGGAGAATCATTGCATTTGAGGAAGCCTCGGAGTGAACGCCATGCCCGCTGCATCGCCGCGCACGAATGCCGTCGCCGATCCCGCCGTCGCGCTGACCAAGGCGGCCTTGCGCGCGGCGGACATCCTCGGCGTTCCGCAGCGCGTGCTCGCCGACATCATCGGCGTCAGCGCGGCGACGATCTCGCGCGCGGCCGGAACGGGTGCGCCGCTCGATCCCGACGGCAAGCCGGGCGAACTCGCCAAGCTCTGGGTGCGCGTGTTCCGCTCGCTCGACGCGATCGTCGGCTCCAACGACGCCGCGGCGCGCGCGTGGCTGACGGCGCCGAATGCGGCGTTCGGCGGCGCGAAGCCGTTGGATCGCCTGCGCAGCGCAGAAGGTTTGATCCACGTCCTGCACTATCTCGACAGCGCGCGGGCGCGGTTGTGACGCGCCGTGTCGCGTGATCTGCGATGGCGGAATCGCAGGATGCGTCCATGCGCGACTTCACAGCGCCCCTCATGAACGCAGCCTCCTTCGCCAACGCCGCGCGCCGCATCGATGCAAAACCGTGGCGCGTCGTCGAAGCGCAGCATCGTGCATCGACGATGCGTCTCGTCGACACGCTCGCCGAGCAGCGCGTGCTTGAAGACCTGCTCGAGGCGAGCAAGCCGCCGATTCCAGACGAGGCGAAGCATCTGCACTACCTGCTCGCGGCGCCGTTTCGCTATCCCGCGCCGCCGCCGGCGGGTTCGCGTTTCCGGGGCATCGGCGATGCGGGCGTGTGGTACGGCGCGACGTATCTCGCGACTGCGCTTGCCGAAGTCGCGTACTGGCGCATCAAGTTCCTGCTCGATTCGCCGGCAACGCCGGATTTGCCTGCCGTCGCGCACACCGCGTTGCGCGCGCATGCAGCGGGCAGCGCATGGGCGCTCACGGCACCGCCGTTTGCGCAGCGCCGTGCGCAATGGGAAGACGCGAACGACTACTCGGCGACGCAGGCGCTCGCACGCGACGCGCGCGAAGCAGGCGTCGCGCTGATCCGCTATCGCTCGGTGCGCGATCCGCAGCATCGCGCCTGCTTCGCCGTGCTCACGCCCAAGGCGTTCCGCGCCAGCGCGCCGCTCGAACAGCACGCATGGCGCATTCAGGTTTCGCGTTCTCGCGTGCTCGCTGAAAGCGCCGACGGCGCGCAACGTCACGCGTTCGAGGCGCGCGAACTCGGCTTCGCCGCGCGCTGAGGCGCGATCAGGTCGCGATGGGCTTGCCGCGCAAGACGCGCGCCGGGAACAGGATGATCGCGCGCAGCAGCTCGAACACGCCTTCCACGGCGATGCCGACGAGGCGGAACGGCAGCAGGATCAGCCATACCAGCGGGTACAGCACGATCGCGAGCAGCGCCAGCGGCCAGCAGAACACGAGCAGCAGCACCCACAGCAGGAAAGTCAGCATCGACGTCTCCGATCAGCCCGCGCCGGCACATCCGGCGGCGTGAGGATCGCAGAATGGGGGCGTGGTGCCAGTGTCAAAAGGGATGGTCGCTGCATTCAGACGTGTTCGTCGATCGCCGGCTGCGGACGCAGATCGTCCGCGGCGGAAACGACCGCCGGTTCGATCGTCGCGGGCGCCGTGGCGGGCGCGCTCGTCGTCGCCGGCATGTGCGCGACGACGCGCCACGCGAACAGGCCGCCGATGGCGACGATGATCGACGCCAGCCAGAACGTTGCGCCGGCGATCGCGTCGTGCCGGCCGGATTCGGCGACGGCGGCGAGCAACGTCGGGAACACCAGCGCGCCGATGATGCCGGCGATGCTCGACAGGCTGGCGACCGCGCCCTGCAGCCGACCCTGTTCGCGCGGATCGACGGCGTGCGTCATCATCGCCTGCGCCGCAGGCATGCCCACGCCCGACAGCGCCGTGACGGGCATCATCGCCCAGAACCAGTAACCGCTCGGCGCCCACGCATACAGGGCGAAACCGAGCGCGCCGCAGGCGAGGCCGAACAGCAACGCTCGACGTTCGCCGAGCGCGCCGACGATGCGCTTGATGAGCAGGCCTTGCACGATCGCCGCGAGCAGGCCGACCAGCGCGAGCGTGTTGCCGGCCATGTCCGGGCCCCAACCGAAACGGTAATCCGCGTAAAGCACGAACGTCGTCGGATAGACCATCTGCGCGAGCGCCATCAGGAACAGCACGACGACGATGCCGAGCACCTGCGGATAGCGTCGCAACAGCACGAGCGCGCCGACCGGATTGGCGTGGTTCCAGTCGAAGGTCGGCGTGCGCTTCTCCGGCGGCAGCGACTCGGGCAGCACGAAAAAGCCGTAGACGAAGTTGGTCAGGCTCATCGCGACCGCCGCCCAGAACGGCAGGCGCACGTCGACCGCGCCGAGGTGGCCGCCAATGAACGGCGCGATGATGAAGCCGAGCCCGAATGCCATGCCCACCATGCCGAACGCCTGCGCGCGCTTCTCTGGCGGCGTCACGTCGGCGATGTATGCGTTCGCCGTGCTGAAACTCGCCGCGGTGATGCCGGAAATGACGCGGCCGACGAACAGCAGCGGCAGCGACTGCGCGAGCGCCATCATCGTGAAGTCGAGGCCGAGGCCGAGATTCGACAGCAGGATCACGGGGCGCCGGCCGAAGCGATCCGACAACGTTCCCTGGATCGGCGTGAACAGGAATTGCATCACCATGAACACGGCGGAGAAACCCGTGTACCAGCGCGCCGCCGCGGCGATGTCGCCGTGCAGGAACTGCTCGATGAGATGCGGCAGCACCGGGATGATGAGGCCGAACGACAGGATGTCGATCAGCACGGTCACGAAGATGAAGGCCAGCGCAGCGCGGCGCGGCCCGGTGGCGGGCGTGTGCATCAGAAACGAGGCGGCAGGGCGAAGGCGCGCACGATAGCCGATCGGCGCGCGATGCGCGCGTGAATCATCGCGTTCGATGCTTCAATCGACCCGAACGCGCGTCCGTGAGGCGTGCTGTCCGGTTGAAAATGCGGCCTAGGATGGGCGCTTTTGGATTCTCCGGCGCTATTGCCGTTCCGCTGTCTGGAACAAGTCGAAGCAGCAATCACGGACGATCGCAAAAGTCGCGCAACGATCGCGCTTACCGATGCCCGTCGATGTCGATGAACCGCAGGAACTCCGCGCGCGTGCGCGCATCGTCGCGGAATGCGCCGAGCATCTGGCTGGTGATCATCGACACGCCGGTCTTGTGCACGCCGCGCGTGGTCATGCACTGGTGCGTCGCGTCGATGACGACACCGACGCCGCGCGGCTTGAGCACCTTGCCGATGCAGTGCGCGATCTGCGCGGTGAGTTTTTCCTGTACCTGAAAGCGCCGTGCATACGCGTCGACGACGCGGGCGAGCTTGGAAATGCCGACCACCTTGTCGCTGGGCAAATAGCCGACGTGCGCGCGGCCGATGATCGGCGCCATATGGTGCTCGCAGAACGATTCGAAATGGATGTCGCGCAGCACGATCATCTCGTCGTAGCCCGCGACTTCCTCGAACGTGCGTGCGAGATATTCGGACGGATCGACCGCGTAGCCCGAGAACCAGTCGCCGTACGCTTCGACGACGCGTTTGGGCGTGTCGAGCAAACCTTCGCGCGAAGGATCTTCGCCGGCCCAGCGCAGCAGCGTGCGCACGGCGTCTTCGGCCTGCGCTTTCGTTACGGCGGGGAGCTTCTTCTTCGTGCGTTTGTCTTTCATGTCGAATCCGGCGCAGCCGCGAGACGGTCGGGCGCGCAGTCTATCAGGCCGTCGCCGGCAGCCGCCCTCAACGTGTGTGAAGCCGCACATCGTCTGCCCGAATGGCGCGAACGCCTGCGCACGCTGCCGGCCGGCACGAAACTCGCGATCGACTATCGGCGTGACGGCAAACCGGCGAAAGCCGAACTCATGCTTGCCGATCGCATTCCCGCGCTCGCCGCGTTGTCGAAGTGAAGCAAGCCGCGGCCGCGCGACGCCCTGTCGCGCGGTCGTTCACTCCACGCGGCAAAACGCCGCCTTGAGATAGCGCGACTCGGGCACGTGCGCCTGCCACGGATGATCGCCGCCGGCGCCGCTGACCTTGAGCACCTGCACCGTGCGGTTCGCGTAGAACGCCGCGCGGCGCAGCATGTCGAGGAACTGCTCTTCGCTGACCAGGCCCGTACACGAGCAGGTCACGAAAATGCCGCCGGGTTTCACCGCGCCGAGCGCAAGCTTGTTCATGTCGAGGTATTTCTTGAGCGCCGGAATCACCTGCTCGCGGTCGCGCGTCATCTTCGCCGGGTCGAGGATGACGACGTCGTACGGATCCTTCTTGCCGTCGCGCAGCCAGTGGAAGATGTCGGCCTGCACGAAACGCACCTTCGCCTTGTTGAGGCGCGCGTTCTTTTCGGCGACGGCGAGGATGTCCTCGTCGAGGTCGACGCCGGTGACTTCGCTCGCGCCGCCGATCGTCTTCGCGTAGATGCCGAAGCCGCCGGAGTTGCAGCACAGGTCGAGCACGCGCTTGCCTTCGCAGAATTCCGACAGCGTCTTGCGGTTGTCGCGCTGGTCGGCGAAGAAGCCGGTCTTGTGCTTGCTGCCCGGCGCGGCATGAAATTGCACGCCATGCTCGTGGATCACGATCGGCGCAGGCGGCGAGGGGATGCCGCAGTCGAAACTTTCCTGCTTCTGCACGTGTTCTTCGGCGAACCAGTACAGGTTCGCGTTCGGGAAGTGTTCGAGCAGGCAGCGCCGGATCAGGTCGCGCTGGCGGAACATGCCGGCCGAGAAGTATTCGATGACGAGCGTGTCCGCGAAGCGGTCGACGACGAGGCCGGACAGGCCGTCGCCTTCCGAATGGATGAGGCGATATGCGTTGGTGACGTCGTCGAGCTTGAGCACGTCGCGGCGCAGCGCCACCGCCTGCGCGATCTTGCGTGCGAAGAACGCCTCGTCGACGGGTTCGTCCGGATCGGCGGTGAGCACGCGCAGCGCGATGCGCGAGTGGCCGTTGTAGAAGCCGCGGCCGGCGAAGTTTCCTTCGCGGTCGACGATGTCGACGATGCTGCCGGGTTTGGGTTTGTTCGCCGGCTTCTCGACCATCTTCTGGAAGATCCAGGGATGGTTGGAGCGGCGTTCGGTCTTGAGCTGGATGAGCGGCAGGGGGCCGGAAACGGGCTGGTTCATCCGCCCATGATAGCGGCTCGCGGCGCTGCGCCTTGCACGCGCCCGGCCGCGGCGCTAAGGTCGGTCGCAGCAGAAGGGGAGTAGCTCTCCCGCCGCCGCGATCGTCAGCACGGGCTTTTCGGCCCCGGTCGGGCGGGCGAGGATCGATCCGATCCTCGCGAGCGAGACCTTCGCCGTCGACGGCGAAGGTATGTCCGCAGCAAACGCATTCCTGCGCCATCGACCCGTGAAGTGATCGTTTTTCGCGAGGTTCGAGATGGAAACCATCGGTACTCCCGGCTTGTGGATCGCCTTCGCGGCGGTCGTCGTCGTCGCGCTCGCGGCGGACTTCCTCGTGCTCCGCAGCAGCGGCGCGCATCGCGTCTCATTCCGCGAGGCGGCGTTGTGGAGCATCGCGTGGATCGCGCTCGCGCTCGTCTTCGACGCAGGCTTGTGGTGGTGGGTCGACGCGCACGCGGGACGTGCGGCGGCGAACGAGATCGGGCTGGAATTCCTCACCGGTTACCTTGTCGAGAAGACGCTCGCGATCGACAACATCTTCGTGTTCCTGCTCGTCTTCAACACGTTCGCGGTGCCGGTCGAATTGCGCCAGCGCGCGCTCATGCTTGGCGTACTCGGCGCGATCGCGCTGCGCGCGGTCATGATTTTCGTCGGCGCCGCGCTCGTCGCGCGCTTCCATTGGGTGTTGTATTTCTTCGGCCTTTTCCTCGTCGTCACCGGCGTGAAGATGTTGTTTTCCGCGCAAAGCGAGCCCGATCTGGACGGCAATCCCGTGTTGCGCTTCATGCGCAAGCACCTGCGCATCACGCGCGAGTTCCACGGCGAGAAACTGCGCGTCGTCGACAACGGCCGCGCGGCGTTCACGCCGTTGTTCGTCGTGCTCGTGCTGATCGCGGTCATCGACGTCGTGTTCGCGGTCGATTCGATTCCGGCGATCTTCGCGGTCACGCTCGATCCGTTCGTCGTGCTCACCTCGAACGTGTTCGCCGTGCTCGGCCTGCGTGCGCTGTTCTTCCTGCTCGCCGGCATGGCCGACCGCTTCCATCTGCTCGGCTACGGCCTCGCCGCGGTGCTCGTCTTCATCGGCACGAAGATGCTGATCGTGGAGTGGGTGAAAGTGCCGATCGGCGTTGCGCTTGGCGTCGTCGGCACGCTCATCGCGGCGTCGATGGTCGCGAGCCTCGTGTTCCCGCCCAAGGAAAAAGCGGCAAGTTGACTTGTGCGCGGCTCGCGCGCCCCCACCGTCTGCGCATGGAGATCGCCCGTCCCGTTCCCGAACCGACCGCGACCAGTGTCGCCCAGGATCGCAACCGCATCCGCTACGCGCTGATCGGCGCGCTCGCGCTGACCGCGGGCCTGTGGCTGCTCTGGCTCGCGGCGTGGGCGCTGGGCTGGCCGCTCGACGATCTCGGCATCGTGCCGCGCCAAGTCGGCGGACTGCTCGGCATCCTCACCGCGCCGCTCGCGCATGCGTCGTTCGATCACTTGATGTCGAACACGCTGCCCATCGCGCTGCTCGCGACGTTGACGCTGTACTGCTACCAGCGCGCGGCACGGCTCGCGCTGCCGACGATCTGGCTGCTCGCGGGCCTCGGCGTGTGGCTGTTCGCGCGTGATTCCGTGCACGTAGGCGCCAGCGGCGTCGCCAGCGGACTCATGCTGTTCCTGTTCCTCACCGGGCTGTTGCGACGCGATCGACTCGCCGTCGTCACCTCGCTCGTCGTGTTCTTCCTCTACGGCAGCATGATCGCGTCGGTGCTGCCGACCGAGCAGCACATCAGTTTCGAGTACCACCTCGCCGGCGCGATCGCGGGCGTGCTCTCGGCGATCCTGTTCTTCCGCCGCGATCCGCTGCCGCCGCGCAAGCGCTACAGCTGGGAAGACGAGCCTGACGACATCGAAGACGACGAACTCGAGCTGCCGCGCGCGCAGGACGTGCCCGTGCTCTGGCAGCGCGCGCAGCCGCCGCAAAGCGCGCAGATCATCGTGTTTCGCCGCCCCGCCGCAACGCAGCCGACCGACGACTGAATGCCCTCGCATGCGCGCGCGAGCCGGCGGCGCTAAAGTGGCGTTCTCGTTTCCCGGAAATCCGCGTCATGTCGTCCCAGCCGCGCCGCGTCGAAAGCCAGCAGACCGACAAGGGCTACGTGCCGATCTACACGACGGCCGTCGTCGACCAGCCGTGGGCGGATTACACGAAAACCGAGCACGAAACCTGGGCGACGTTGTTCCGTCGCCAGCGCGACGTGCTCAAGGGCCGCGCCTGCCGCGAATTCATCGACAACCAGGAACGCTTCGGCATGACGCCGGATGCGATTCCGCGTTTCGAGGAGCTCAACGAAGTGCTGGCGAAGGCGACCGGCTGGCAGCTCGTCGGCGTCGAAGGCCTGTTGCCGGACCTGACCTTCTTCGACCATCTCGCCAACCGCCGTTTCCCGGTGACGTGGTGGATCCGCAAGCCCGAGCAGATCGACTACATCGCCGAACCGGATCTCTTTCACGACCTCTTCGGCCACGTGCCGCTGCTGCTCGAGCCGGTGTTCGCCGACTACATGCAGGCCTATGGCCGTGGCGGCGTGAAGGCGCACGGCATCGACCCGAACGCGCTCGTGCATCTCACGCGCCTGTACTGGTACACGGTCGAATTCGGCCTGATCCGCCAGGACGGTGGCCTGCGCATCTACGGCTCGGGCATCGTCAGCTCGAAGGGCGAATCGATGTACAGCCTCGAATCGCCGGCGCCGAACCGCATCGGTTTCGACCTCGCGCGCATCATGCGCACGCGCTACCGCATCGACACCTACCAGAAAACCTATTTCGTCATCGACAGCTTCGAGCAGCTCATCGATGCGACGCGGCCCGACTTCACGCCGCTCTACCGCGAGCTCGAAGCGCAGTCCGCGATCGCAGCCGGCGACGTGCGCGAAGGCGACGTCGTCGTCCATCGCGGCACCGGCGAAGGCTGGGCGACGGACGGCGACGTTTGATCCGGGTCGCGCACGGCCATCGTCGAACTTTCGCCTCCGCATCGCGGTCGGGAAACGCATGAAAATCTCGCGAATCATTTGCGCAGCGCTGGCTTTGTCGGCCGGTGGTCTCGCGCACGCCGAAATCAAGCAGGCCGCGGCCGACGGTTTCTTCCTCGCCTACAGCGCGCCGCTCGAAGTGACGACGGCCAAGGCTTACGCCGACCTCGTGCAAGTACAGAAGTGGTGGAACGGCGAACACACGTTCTCGGGCAAGGCGATCAATCTCAGCCTCAAGCCCGAAGCCGGCGGCTGCTTCTGCGAGCGCTGGCCGGGCGGCAGCGCCGAACACGGCCGCGTCATCATGGCTCTGCCCGGAAAATTGCTGCGGCTCGACACCGCGCTCGGCCCGCTGCAGGAATTCGCGCTCAAGGGCGTATTGAGTTTCTGGCTGCGCGAAGACGACTACGGCAAGGCTCGCATCGAACTGGAATACCGCGTCAACGGGTCGTCGTCGAGCGGCCTCGACCAGTTCGCGCCGCAGGTCGACGACGTGCTCGGCGCGCAGTTTTCGCGCCTCGTGCGCTTCATTGCGTCGGGCGATCCGGAAGACAAATCGAAGGCCACCGACGCGGCTGCAGGCACCGTGCGTGGCGCCGCGACACGCGCGGCGATCCTCGACGAATGGAAGAAGCAGGCCGAGCAACAAATGGGCGCAAAGCCAGCGCCGGCCGGCAAGGACACCACCAAGCTGCCCGGCGACACGCCCTGAGTTCGCCTTGACCCAGGTCAGGGCCTCTGTGCCCGGGCCAGCGCATCATTACCACGACGTTCTCCGACGCGGGGATGACCGCGGACAGTGAACCGCTTGCGTTCGCAGTCGTGCCGATGCGACGGGAAGTCACAAAAACTTACGATTCGAGACGAGGCTTGGCGCCGATATTGCTTCTTATCGCAGGGAGCGCGCGCAAGCGATGCTCCATCGCGAATACGACATTCCCACATCAAAAAGGTTTTCAATGAAGATCAAGGTACTGGTTCTGGCGCTGGTTGCCGGCATGGCTGCGAACGCGCACGCGGACGATTCGAACTGGGTCGTGAAGGTCGGCGTGCACAACGTCGCGCCGAAATCCGACAACGGTCGCCTCGCTGGCGGCACGCTCAAGGCCGAAGTCGGTGATGATGCGCGTCCGACCGTCACGCTCGAATACATGGCCACGCCGAACTGGGGCGTCGAAGTGCTCGCCGCGCTGCCGTTCGAGCACGAAGTCAAGCTCAACGGCGCGCGAGCCGCCGACGTCAAGGAACTGCCGCCGACCGTGAGCGTGCAGTACCACTTCATGCCTGGGCAGCAGTTCTCGCCGTTCGTCGGCGTCGGTTTGAACTACACGCGCTTCTTCAGCATCCACGAAACCGGGCCGCTCGCCGGCACGCGCCTGGATCTCGAAGATTCGTGGGGCCCGGCACTGCATGCGGGCGTCGACATCAACTTCGCGCCGAACTGGTTGTTCACGGTCGACGCGCGCTGGGTGAGCATCGAGACCGACGCCAAGGTCAACGGCGCCAAAGTGGGCAAGGTCAAGATCGACCCGCTCGTCTACGGCGTTGCCGTCGGCTATCGCTTCTGACGGACGCGGCGCGGCCGCGCGATGCGGCCGCGCCGTGGTTTCACGACGTCTTCGCCTTGTCGGCCGGCGCGTTCTTCACGGACGCGATCCACGCGCCGATGCGCTCTTCGAGCACGGGCAACGGCACCGAACCTTCGGCGAGCACCGCGTCGTGGAAGGCGCGCAGGTCGAACTTCGCGCCGAGTTCCTTTTCGGCGCGTGCGCGCAGTTCGACGATCTTGATCTCGCCGAGCTTGTAGCTGAGCGCTTGCGCCGGCCATGAGATGTAGCGGTCGACCTCGGTTTCGACCTCGTGGTGCGACAGCGCGGTGTGCGAGGCGAGATAGTCGATCGCCTGTTGCCGCGTCCAGCCCTTGTGGTGGATGCCGGTGTCGATGACGAGTCGCGCGGCGCGCCACATTTCGTAGGTTTCGCGGCCGAATTCCTCGTAGGGCGTGTGGTAGATGCCCATCTCCTTGCCGAGTTTTTCGCAGTACAGCGCCCAGCCTTCGCCGTACGCGGAAATGTAGTTTTCGCTGCGGAATTTCGGCTGGTCCTTCTGTTCTTCGGCGAGTTCTCCCTGCAGCGCGTGGCCGGGCGCGGATTCGTGCAGCGTCAGCGCGGGCAGGTTGTAGAGCGGGCGCGAGGGCAGGTCGTAGGTATTGACCCAGTAGGTGTGCGCGCTGCCGCGGCCGGCCGTCCAGAACGGCGCGATCGACGCCGGCACCGGCTCGATGCCGAAGCGTCCGCGCGGCAGCAGGCCGAAGAAATGCGGCAACTTGGCGTCGACCTGTTTCGCGATCCACGACGCGCGCATGAGCAATTCGTCGGGGCTCGATGCGTAGAACTGCGGATCGGTGCGCAGGAATTCGAGGAACGCCGGAAAATCGCCCTTGAAGCCGGTTTCCTTCATCGTCGCCTGCATCTGTGCGTCGATGCGCGCGACTTCCTTCAGGCCGATCTGGTGGATCGCTTCCGGATCGAGATCGAGCGTCGTGTATTCCCTGATCTGCTGGCGATACCACGCCTTGCCGTCGGGCATCGATTCGGCCGCGAGCGTCTTGCGCGCGTGCGGCACGTAGTCGTCGCGGAAGAACTTGAGCAGTTTCGCGTAGGCGGGAATCACGTGCTCGCGGATCGCGCGCTGCGCGTCGTCGCGCAGTTTCGCCTGCACGTCGGCGGGAATCGAATGGGGCAGTTCCTTGAACGGCTTGTAGAACTCGCTGTCGATCGGCGATTTCACCTCCGCGTAGCTCGCGATCGACACGTCGCGGCCGTCGAGCACGGCGCGCGGCACCGAAAACCCGCGCTTGAGGCCGGCGCGCATGTTCTCGGTCTGCTCGTCGAAATAGCGCGGCACGTCGTCGAGCTTGGCGATGTAGGCGCGCGCGGCGTTCTCGTCGTGCAGCGAGCGTCGCGTCATGAAGCCGAGATCGGACCAGAACTGCGAGTCGGCGTTGAACGGCATCTCGTAGTCGCGGAAACGGATCGACGCGGCGAGGTTCTCGACCTGCGGTTTGTAGATCGCGAGGTTGACGCGGTTCTCCGCCGACAACTCGTTCGCGGGGATCGCGTCGAGCTGCTTGAGCACGTTGTTCCAGTAAGCGAGCCGCGTCGCCTGCGATTTCGCGTCGACGTTTGGCAAGTGCGCGGCGGCGGGATCGGATGCCTTGTCCTCGTCGTCGTAGCCGCCGAACTGCAGCTGGCGCCACGTCCACTCGTTCGTGTACAGCGCCTTGAAGCGGTCGTCGGCGCTTTGCGCGCGCGCTGTGGCACCGGCTGTCAGCAGACAGGTCAGCATGAACCCGACGAGTCGAAACGTCATGGGCAAATCCTGTTTCGCAAAGAGCTGATGATCGCACCTCCGGAGAGGCTATGGGGTGCGGATCAGCCCGGTGCCGCGATGCGCAGCGTGGCCGCGAAACCGCCGTCGTGGCGATTGCCCAACAGCAGTTCGCCGCCGTGGGTTGCGGCAAAGCGCGCGACGATCGCGAGCCCCAAGCCGCTGCCGCTGCCGTTGCGTGCGGCGTCGACGCGGACGAACGGTCGACCGAGGCGGCCCAGCAGATCCGGCGCGACGCCCGTGCCGCGGTCGCGCACGACGAGGGCGAAATGGGTGGTTTCGTCGACGATTTCCGTTTCGAAAGGCGCCGCGCCGTGCTTGCACGCGTTTTCGAGCAGATTGTCGATCGCGCGACGCAGCGAGACCGCTCGCGCGACGACGCGCGCCTGCGCGGGTCCGCGGCGTTCCCACCGTTGGCCGAGGTGCCGGCGCGTTTCCAACGCTTGGTCGAGCAGTGCGCCCAAATCGGTTTCAACAGCGCCTTCGCCGTCGCCGCCCTGCACGTAGGCGATGAACTGGCCGACGACTGCATCGATTTCGTCGAGATCCGCGTGCATGCCTTCACGAAGCGTTTCGTCGCCGCCAAGCATTTCCAGCGCGAGTCCGAGCCGCGCCAGCGGCGTGCGCAGGTCGTGGGAGATGCCGGCAAGCATCAGCTCGCGCTCGCGTGCCGTCTCGCGCGTCTGAGCGGCGGCTCGCTCGAGCGCATCGGCCAGCAGCGCGACCTCGCGCGGTGCACTGGGGGGCAGCGGCGGCGCTGGCCCGCCGGTGGCGATGGCTGGCGCGGCGTCGGCCAGCCGTGCGAGCGGACGCACGATGCCGCGCGCGGCAAACGCCGCCGCGAGCGCGACGACCAACAGCGCAGCCAACAATACCGCCGCCGTGCCGCGCAACAGCGACACGCGCAGATCGGACAGCGGGATACCGCTCCAGCCGGACCCGTTGGCGTCGGCGATCCACAGCATCGGCTGGGGCTGTTCGGTCGTGATGACGGTCCGGCCGGGGTGGCGCTCACCCATGCGCTGCTGCAGGTCGCGCCGCCATGCGAACAGGTGTCGTGCGGGTGCGGGCGGCTGCGCGGCACGCTCGATGCCGAGTTCGTGGAGTTGTGCCTGCGCGTGCGCCGATGACGCGTCCGCCAGAACCTCGTCGGCTGCCGCGAGTGCGATTTCCGCGTAACGGCTGGTTGAGGTGAGCGCGGCGTCGCGCAGGAGTTCGCGCGTGAGCAGGAGCGTCAACAGGGCCATTGCGGCGAGCACGCCGGCAAGCAGCCACGCCAGCCGCGAGAAGAGGGTGCGCGCCATCACGTTTCGCCGTCGTCGGGCACGAATACGTAGCCCGTGCCCCACACGGTCTGCAGGTAGCGCGGCGCGCGCGGCTCGGCTTCGACGAGCTTGCGCAAGCGCGACATCATCACATCGATGCTGCGTTCGTAAGCATCGTGCGCCCGACCGCGGGCAAGGCTCATCAACTGGTCGCGCGTGAGCGGTTGGCGCGGCCGCGCAACGAGTGCCGCGAGCACCGCGAACTCTCCGCTGGTGATGCGTTGTGCTTCGCCCTTGCGCACGAGCTGGCGTGTGCCGAGATCGAGCACGCAATCGCCGAAGCCCACTTCGCCACCTTCTTCGCGCGGCGCACCGATCGCGCGGCCACCCCGTCGCAGTACGGCACGGATTCGCGCAACGAGTTCGCGCGGGCTGCCCGGCTTGGGCAGATAGTCGTCGGCGCCGATTTCCAGACCGACGATGCGATCCACTTCATCGCCCTTCGCGGTCAGCATCACGATGGGCGTCTCGATGCCCTGACCGCGCAGACGACGGCAGATCGCCAACCCGTCTTCGCCCGGCAACATGAGGTCGAGGACGATGAGGTCGACGTGATGGCGCTTGAGTTGCTGGTCAAGCTCGCGTCCGTTGGCCGCGCCCAGGCAGGCGAAGCCTTGCTGGCCGAGATAGCGCTCGAGCAGGTCGCGCAGTCGCATGTCGTCGTCGACGATGAGGATGACCGGGGCCATATCGTTCATGGCGCGCATTGTCGTCGCCGGGACGAGGAGCGCAATCCACGGCCGCCCACCGAAAATGCAAGCGAATGTTTCCGGACGCGGGTTTTGCAATGTCCATTTGCAAATGCGCGGTTCTCGGAAACCTGTCGTGGACGCCTGTGGGCGATGCTGGCGCCGGGCTTGATCACCGGCCCGGTCGAAACAGGAGCATTGCCATGAAAATGATCCACGCAGTTTGCGTTGCCGGCGCGCTGGCCGGTACCTGCGCTGTCGCCATCGCGGGCGTGCGCGCGCAAGGGTTTGCGCCTCCCACTTCCGCGGACCTCGGTCTCGGCGGCAGTGAGGCCGCGCAGTGGGATTCGTTGCGTGCGGATACCTTGCAGCAACGCGCCGTGGCGCGCGCCGACGTGCAGCGGGAAATGGCTGCCTTGCAGACGTTGTTGTCCAGCAACACGGCCGATTTCGACACTTTCGCCGGCGGAATCGACCGCGAAGTGGATGCTCATCTCGCCGCCTCGCGCGCCTTGCGGGACCGCAAGCTCGCGTTCTATCGGAGCCTGGCGCCGGAGGCGCAAGCCCGGCTGCATGCGTCGGCCAGCGACCGGCTGGATCGACTGACGCATCTGCGTGCGGCGATGCTCGAAATGTCCTCGTCGTTCTGAGTGGTTCCTCGCCCCATCCATTTCACTTTTCCAGGAGTGCATTCATGAAGACGTTCAATCTGGTCCTGTTGTCCGCCGTGGCCGCATTGACGCTGGCGGCCACGCCGGCAGGTGCCGCCGGTCGCGTCAAGGTGCGTGGCGCTGCCGTCAATGCCGCTGGCGGCGTCACCGCTGGCAGCGCTGCT
The DNA here is from genome assembly GCA_029779475.1 of Pseudomonadota bacterium. Lineage (GTDB taxonomy): Bacteria > Pseudomonadota > Gammaproteobacteria > Xanthomonadales > Rhodanobacteraceae > Dokdonella_A. Next base: position 25,459 of record JAKPAN010000091.1, on the reverse strand, counting down.
GCATACCGCGGGCCGAATGGCGCTGCCGGTGTACGCGCGCGCGGAGTCACAACGGATGGCGCAGGAAATGTCAGCGCCGCCAGTGGCGCCCGCGGTTACAGCCCGAATGGCGGCAGTTACAACCGCAGCGGCAACACCACCGTCAACTCAGATGGTTCGGCGTCGCACCAGTCGGGAGCTTCTGCTCAGGGCGCCAATGGCGGATCGCTGAACAGCTCCGGTGGCTTCACGCGGAACGCCGACGGCCCCACCAGCGGTGGCCGCAGCACGCAGGCGAACGCCGCGAATGGCGCGTCCTACCAAGGCAACACCAATGCTTCCAACGGCAGCGGCTCGCATGCATCGTCGGCAACTTCCGCGAATGGCAGCACATACAACGGGCAAACAGACTGGACGCGCGGCAAGGGCATCACGCATACCGGCACTTGCCATGACTCCGCAGGAAACGAAATTCCGTGCCATTGAGACTTTCTAGCCCCGTGCGCGCCGGGGCGTTCCGCTGCGCGTGCGTGCTGGTTGCGCTGTCGATGGTCGTTGCCACGGTCGCCGCGGCGGGCCCGCTGCGCGACCGTCTTTTGCAGCGTCGCGCGGAAACGGCGTCGCGCAGCACCGCTCCGGAACTCCCTCCCGGCGTACGCGTGCTGCGCGACGTCGCCTACGGTTCCGACGCGAAGCAGAAACTCGACGTGTATCGATCCGATCGCCCGCTTGAGCGAGCTCCGATCGTGCTCATGGTGCACGGCGGCGCGTGGCGCATGGGTGACAAGGCGGCGAGTCCCGTCGTGGAGAACAAGGTGTCGCGCTGGGCACCGCGCGGCATCGTGCTCGTGTCGATCGACTACCGCCTGCTGCCGACGCCTGTCGAAGATCAGCTCGCCGATGTGCTCCAGGCGCTCGTGTTCGTGCAGCGCCACGCCGCGGAATGGGGTGGTGACGCTGGCAAGATCGTGCTGATGGGGCATTCCGCCGGCGCGCACCTGATCGATCTGCTCGATGCCTCGCCCGCAAAAGCGCGCCAAGCTGGCGCGTTGCCGTGGCTCGGCGCGGTGTCGCTGGATAGCGCGGTGCTTGATGTGCCGGCGTTGATGCGGGAAAGACATCTGGCACTTTACGACGAGGCCCTCGGCAACGATCCCGCGCGTTGGCGCGCGCTCTCGCCGCTCGATCAGCTCGTGGCGGGTGCGCCGCCGCTGTTGGCGGTGTGTTCCAGTAAACGTCGCGACAGGCCCTGCGATCCCACGCAGCGTTTCGCCGCGCGTGCGGCTGCGTTGGGCAACCGCGTCGAAGTGTTGCCGCAAGCGCTTTCGCACGAACAGATCAACGAACGCCTGGGCACGCCGGGCGCCTACAACACGGCGGTCGAGACCTTCATGGCGTCACTGGATCCGACGTTGGCGCGTGCTTTTCGCTAGCCGCGCCAGCGCTCGTCAGGCCAGTTCGCCGTTGACCCCAACGGCGCGCAGGTAGGCGGACAAGTCGCGTCCGGAGGTCTCGGAGAAGATTTCGCCTGAACATTCGAACGCGACGATGCGATCCGGGCGGAAATTGCGGAAGTCCGAGCGCAGGCGGCACCATGCACCGAGCGTCCACGCGCCGCCCCAGAATGCGAGGCAGAGCGGCTCCACCTCGCGCAGGGTCTGCGAACCCGCTTCGTCGCGGTAGTCCAGTCGAAGAACCTGGTGAGCACCGATCGCCGCGTGCAGGCGATCGATCGAATCGGAGGCTGCAGCGCGCCAACCGGTCGGCGCGAAAATGCGCGAACGCAAGGCGCGCGCCTGCAATTCCGGCGGCAGCACGGCTTCGATCTTGAGCAGTGCGGTCTGCGCGCCCTGGTGCAGCCGCTTGCCCGCGAATGCTTTGACAAAGCGCGTGCCGACCACCAAAGCCTCCAGTTCGTCGGCAGTGAACATCAGCGGCGGAATGTCCGAGCCCTTGCGCAGTAGATAGCCGACACCCGCCTCGCCCTCGATCGGCACGCCGGACCGCTGCAGGTCGGCGATATCGCGGTAGACCGTGCGCAGCGAGACGCCGAGCGTTTCCGCCAGGCCGCGCGCCTGCAAGGCGGTGCGACGGCCGCGCAGGGCATGGATGACGAGGAACAGTCGGTCGGCACGACGCATGGGTCGATGATCGCCGCGACTGCGGTCCGGCGCAAAGCGATGCGGCCTTGGAGAGGAAACAAGACGTTGCCCCACGGCGACGCCGCCGGCGAAATGCCAGCGGCGCCAAGCCGGCGGTTGCCGCGCAGCGCGGTTAGACCGGCGACCACAGGCCGACGCGGTTGCCTTCGCAATCGCGGAACTGGGCGAACCAACCCATGCCTTCCGGCAGCGCGGTGCGCGGCACGAAGATGTCGGCGCCATGTGCCTGCGCGCGCTCGAGCACGGGGGCAAGGGCGTCGACGCCGATGTAGACGATGCTGCCCTGCACGGACGGCTGCACGTCCTCGAGCGCGATCAGCGCGCCGCTGGAATGGGGCTTGCCGCCGCCGCGCATCACGGCCATGTCGACGCCGGAGAAATTCTGCCGCGCGAGCGGCTGGCCGAGCACGGTTTCGTAGAACTGCTGCGCGCGGTCGAGGTTTTCGGTCGGGATCTCGAACCAGGCGGGAACGTTCGTGTTGAGCATGGGTGACTCCGGAAGTCGTGCGCGATTGCACGCTGCACAGCCTGCGCCGGTCCTGCTGACAGCGTATTGGCAGCAGCCTTTGCAGGCCGCGCGCGCCGACGCGACAATGCACTCTTTGCCGCCGGAGTCGACCCGATGAAGCCGAATGCGCCTGTTTCGCTGACCCGTTTCCTGATCGAGCAGCAGCGCGAGAAGGGCCACATCAACGCCGACTTGCGCCTGCTCATCGAAGTCGTCGCGCGGGCTTGCAAGCGCATCTCGATCGCGGTCGGCAAAGGCGCGCTCGGCGGCGTGCTCGGCAGCGCGGAGACAGAGAACGTGCAGGGCGAGACGCAGAAGAAGCTCGATGTCCTCTCCAACGAGATCCTGCTCGACGCCAACGCCTGGGGCGGCCATCTCGCCGCGCTCGCCTCGGAGGAAATGGACGATCCACATCCGATTCCGGATCGCTATCCGAAAGGCGAATATCTGCTCGTGTTCGATCCGCTCGATGGTTCCTCGAACATCGACGTCAACATTTCCGTCGGCACGATCTTCTCGGTACTGCGCTGCCCGGAAGGCGTGAAGAATCCCGATGAAAAGGCATTTTTGCAGCCGGGCACGAAACAGGTCGCCGCGGGTTACGCGGTCTACGGATCGAGCACGGTACTCGTGCTCACGCTCGGCGACGGCGTGCACGTCTTCACGCTCGACCGCGAGCAGGGCAGTTTCATCCTCACCGGCTCGAACGTGAAGATTCCGGAAGACACGTCCGAATTCGCGATCAACATGTCGAACATGCGCCATTGGGAAGCGCCGATGAAGCGCTACATCGACGAAATGCTCGCCGGAAAAACCGGCCCGCGCGGCCGCGACTTCAACATGCGCTGGGTCGCGTCGATGGTCGCCGACGTGCACCGCATCCTCACGCGCGGCGGCATCTTCATCTATCCGCGTGACCTGAAAGACCCGTCGAAACCCGGCAAATTGCGTCTCATGTACGAGGCGAACCCGATGGCGATGATTGTCGAACAGGCCGGCGGCGCGGCGACGACGGGGCGCGTGCGCATCCTCGACATCCAGCCGGAAAAACTGCACCAGCGCGTGCCCGTGTTTCTCGGTTCGAAGAACGAAGTCGAACGCGCCACTGCGTATCATCGCGAGGCCGACGCATGAACGCCGGCGCGGGCGCGGACTTCATCGAGGTCTACGAGGACGCGCTCGACCCGCGCGCCTGCGCCGAATTGATCGCCGCGTATTCGGCGAGCGGCAGAATCGTGCGCGGCGCCACCGGCGGCGGCGTCAATACGACGCTCAAGGACAGCTGGGACATCAGCATCAGCCGTCTTCCCGAATGGAAACCCGCCGAAAACGCGCTCAATACCGCCGTCATGCGCGGCATGATCGCCTACGTGCGCAAGTACGCGTATCTCGCGCTCGCGCCGCTCATGCTCACGAAGATCGACGGACAGACCGGCGCGAGTTCGATGCTCGACGCCGACGGCATCCGCGCGATGGACGACGCGCAGTTGCAGAACCTGATCGTGCAGCTGTTCCGCCCCGGCGACATCAACATCCAGCGCTATCTCGCCGACGTCGGCGGCTATCCGTACTGGCACAGCGAGATTTCGCCGCGCGTCGGCGACACCGATCGCCTGCACCGCGTGCTGCTGTGGACGATCTACCTCAACGACGGTTTCGGCGACGGCGAAACGGAATTCCATTTCCAGAACCGGCGCATCGCACCGAAAACCGGATCGCTGCTGCTCGCCCCCGCCGGCTTCACGCACACGCACCGCGGCAATCGCCCGACCGGCGGCGACAAGTACATCGCGACCTCGTGGATCCTGTTCCAGCCCGCGGAAAAGCTTTACGCGGTGCCGGCGAAGAAACCCTGACGCACCGACGACTGCCGCCGCATCAGTAGATCGGCATCGCCCCTGTTTCGGCGTTCGGTGGCGGCGCATGCGGATCGGCAACCGCAGGCTGCGAAGCGTGTAACGCGCCGACATGGAAGATGCCGTTCCAGCGGCGATCGCCTATGGATGCCGGTTCGAGTTCGATCGACCACGCGGCAGCGCTTTTCTTGCTGCCGTCGATGGCGTGCATGCCGCAATCGGGCATGCACGCCCAAATCCGTCCGCTCGTGTATGACACCGTCAGTGCAGTCGGCATCAGATTGCGCAATCGCGCGCCCATCGGCGCCGACGCGCCCTCCGGCGCGAGGCTGTTATGGAGGTTGCCGGTGAGTGCGATGACGATCGCTTTCGGCGCAGCGATTTTCGCCGCGCGCAATCGCGTGGCCATGACTTTGTCTCGATCCGTCGGATCGCCCGTGGCGCGGTCGAGCGCGACGATGCGTATGTCGCGGCCCTGCGTACGCAAGTCGCGCATGCGCTCGATGAGGTCGAGCATCGCTTGGCTGCTGCGGCCGTCTTGCATCGGCCGCGTCCAGAACGCGCCGGTGAGGACGCGCGAGCGATCGTCGGCTGTGCCGTGTGAAGCGAGATAGCCGTCGATGCGCGCCTGCTCGTCGCGTGGGATTTCCAGGCCGAGAATCACGGATGCACGCGTCGCCGCGGCGCAGATGAGGTCGGCGGTGAAGCGCGGGCTTTCCTGCGAGCCGTGCATCTCACCGAGCAGCACGAGCGCATCCGGATGCAACAGCGGCGCCGCGTTCGCGATCGGCGTGCACACGCTCGGCTGCGCGGCATTCGCCAGATTTGCAGCCGCAAAAAGAGCGGCAATGGAAATGGCGTACAACGCGAACGTGCGCTGCATGGTTGAACGTTTCATCGGTTTCCCGCGATCGGCTTGGGTTTTACAGGGACACGGTATTATCGCGGCGAGTTCCCCACCTTCGACAAACGATGAACCCATCCAATCGCCCCCTTTCCCCGCTGCCCACGCTGATTTTTTCCTCGCGCTGGTTGCAGTTGCCGCTGTATCTCGGCCTGATCGTGGCGCAGGGCGTCTACGTGGTGCTGTTCCTCAAGGAGCTGTGGCACCTCATCCACGGCGCGGTGAATTTCGGCGAGCAGGAGATCATGTTGATCGTGCTCGGCCTGATCGACGTGGTGATGATCTCGAACCTGCTCGTCATGGTCATCGTCGGCGGTTACGAAACCTTCGTTTCGCGGCTGAATCTCGAAAGCCACCCGGATCAGCCGGAGTGGCTGAGCCACGTCAATGCGTCGGTGCTCAAGGTCAAGCTCGCGATGGCGATCATCGGCATCAGCTCGATCCATCTGCTCAAGACCTTCATTGCCGCGGGCGCGCTCGGCGACGGCGGCCTGCCGTTCTGCACGCCCGAGGAATTCGCGCTGATCAAGGCCACCACGGTCGCGGCTCCGCGTTGCAGCACGCTGACCACGACGGGCGTGATGTGGCAGACCATCATCCACTGCGTGTTCGTGCTGTCGGCGATCGGCATCGCCGTCACCGACCGCATCATGAACGGCGGTGCTGCGCGGCACGCAGCAGCCAAGGCGCACTGAGCAAAAAACAGGCGGCGCGCGTGCGCGCCGCCTGACGGCATCAGAAGGCGTTCATGTCGAAGGTGTCGGCCATCGGCGTTTCACCGCCTTCGGCCAGGCGCACCTTGAGCGCTAGGCCATCGCGCGAGTCGGCGTGGTTGAGCGCTTCTTCGAGTTCGATGCGGCCTTCCTTGTAGAGCGCGTACAGCGACTGGTCGAAGGTCTGCATGCCTTCCTGCAGGCTGCGATCCATCGCTTCCTTGACCTCGTGGACTTGCCCGCGGCGCAGCAGGTCGCGGATGTGCGGCGTGTTGAGCAGCACTTCGACCGCGGGCAGGCGGCGGCCGTCCTTGCCCATGACCAGGCGCTGGCTGATGACCGCGCGCAGGTTCAGCGCGACGTTCATGAGGATGTTCTTGTGCGCCGATTCGGGGAAGAAGTTGAGGATGCGCTCGATGGTCTGGTCGGCGTTGTTGGAGTGCAGCGTCGCCAGGCACAGGTGGCCGGTTTCGGAGAACGTGATCGCTGCTTCCATCGTCGCGGCGTCGCGGATTTCGCCGATGAGGATGACGTCGGGCGCTTCGCGCATCGCGTTCTTCAGGGCCTCGTGGAAGCTGTGCGTGTCGAGGCCGACTTCGCGTTGGTTCACCACCGACTTCTTGTGGCGGTAGAGGTATTCGATCGGATCCTCGATGGTGAGGATATGGCCCGAAGTGTTCGAGTTGCGATGGTCGATCATCGAGGCGAGCGTGGTCGACTTGCCCGACCCGGTCGCGCCGACGAGCAGCACGAGCCCGCGCGGCTCCATGATGATGTTCTTGAACAGCTGCGGCAGGCGCAGTTGTTCGATCGATGGGATCTCGCTCTTGATCGCGCGGATCACCATGCCGACTTCGCCGCGCTGCTTGAACACGTTGACGCGGAAACGGCCCGCGTCCTTGACCGCGATCGCCATGTTCAATTCGAGGTTCTTCTCGAACTGCGGCACTTGGCCTTCGTCCATGAGCGAATATGCGATCTTCTTGACCATGCCGTTGGGCAGCCCCGTGTTGCCGAGCGGGTACAACTTGCCCTCGACCTTGATGTTGACCGGAGCGCCGGTGGTCAAAAACATGTCCGAGGCGCCCTTCTCGGTCATCAATTTGAGGAAATAGCCGATATCCATTGCGGTTCTCGAATGCGTGGATTGAGGGGACGGTCGTGGGAGCAGGGATGGACGGCGTTGCCAAACCACGGCACGCCTTCCCACAATAGCCATCCGAACATCGAGCGAGTGGCGAGTTTATGACACCAGAACGCGGAAAAATCCATGCGCTGATCGGCGTTCTGGCGTTGGCGGCGCTGGCCGGCTGCGCGCCGACCAAGCCGCCGGTCGACCAAATGAACGCCGCCGCGCGGGGCTTGGAGAACGCGCGCTCGATCGGCGCGGCCGAATTCGCCCCCGCCGACATGAACAACGCAGCCCGCGAATACAGTGCCGCGCAGTCCGCGCAGGCGCACGGCGACTACGACGCCGCCGCGCAATGGGCCATGCAATCGCAGGCCGACAGCGAACTCGCCGCCGCCCGCGCGCGTCGCGAGCAGGCGCGCCACGCCGTCGACAAGCTCACTCAAGCCAACGCCACGCTGGAAAGCGACCTGTCGAGCAATCCGCCGACGTCCGCGGAGGAGCAGCCATGAAGTCTTTCGTGAAGAAAACCCTTGGCTGGGCGATCGTCCTGCTCGCATCGACCGCGGGCAACGCGTCCGCGCGCAGCGACGAATACCAGCGCCTGCTCGACCGGTTCAACGCCGTCGCCACCGACCCCCGACTCGCCAATCACGCGCCGGGCGCGATGGATCGCGCCCGCCAGTCTCTCGCTGCGCTCAAGGAAGCCGGCCGCGGTGAACGCGAAGCATGGGCCTACGTGACGGAGCGCCGCATCGACGCCGCGCAAGCCGCCGCCGAAGCCGAATTGCTCGAAACGCAGCGCGCGCAATTGCAACGCGAGAACGACAAGCTCCAGGTCGCCGTCGCCAAGCGCGACGCCGAGCAGGCGCGCGCCGAGCTTGAGCGCGAGCGCATGCAGGCGCAGATCCGTGCCGAAGAGGCCGACGCCGCACGCCGCGACGCCGAGACCGCGCGAGCCGAAGGCGAGCAGGCGCAACAGGCCGCGCAGGCCGCACGCGCCGAGGCCGACCAGGCCAAGCGCATGGCCGCCGCGCAGGCCAAGGCCGCCGCTCTGGCGAAGAAGGAGGCCGAGCTCGAAGCCGCCGTCAACGGCAAGCCGGCCAAGGCGAAATCGACGACGCCGGTCAAGCCAGCGGCTAAGCCCACGAAGAAGAAGCCGGCCGGACAGTGAGGGTATTCGCGCGCGCCTTCGGGCCGCGCGAAACGGCGATGAAAAGGCGACGTTGGCTACGCGTCGCCGTGTTGCCGATATCGGTATATCCAACTGATTTTTAACGATTTATTTAGAAATCGATCGGCATCTGAGCCACTCGTCCGTCAGGAAAAATGACGGTTGCCAAGCCCGTAGCGAGGGAGTAGCTTTTGTCTCCCAAGTGCACCGGATTTCCGGCACCCACTTGGGCAAAAAGCCTGGCCCATGAGTGCAACGATCGCGACAGAGGATTCAACCCTCTCAGCCCCACGAGACGCGGGGTGCGCGGTTCGGTGTTTCCTGGCAGTGGCGTCGACCGCGAAGCTCCCGGCTTCGTCCGCGTCCGTTGCGCGCCTGCGCGCCAAGCCGGCTCATCCAGAGCCGTATCGCAGCAACAACCGTAGTGTCACTCGTCCCGCGACGCGGCGGCGCGCCTTGCGCGTGCCGTCGCGTTCGCGTTTCCCACTCGAGGAGGCTGTCTGATGTTCGAAGCAAGCCAGAAAGAAGAAGTCGCAGCGCTGATGCAGGCCAACCCGGAATTCCGCAGCCTGTATTACCGCCATCAGGAGCTGGACAGCAAGGTACGCGACGCGGAAATCGGAGTGCTGCCCGTCGATGACGTGACGCTGCACAACATGAAGAAAGAGAAGCTCCAGGCCAAGGACAAGCTGACGACGATGTGGGGCCAACTCACCACGGCGTAGCCATCGCGATGCGCATCCGGCGCGTGCGACGCGCCGGATCGCAGCCGCCCTCCGTTATCATTCCGCGAATGCCTCCGCCGGGGAGGCGCCTTCGGCCCGCGCCGTGTTGGTGCGGCGCCCGCTTCGCGGAGATCGCATGACGATTCACCAGAGCATCCTCGAGCTCATCGGCGACACACCGATGGTCAAGGCGCAACGCCTCGATACGGGCGTGTGCGAACTCTTCCTCAAGCTCGAAAGCGCCAACCCCGGCGGATCGATCAAGGATCGCATCGGCCTGTCGATGATCGAAGGCGCCGAGAAGGCCGGCAAGCTCAAGCCCGGCGCGACGCTCGTCGAAGGCACCGCGGGCAACACCGGACTCGGACTCGCGCTCGTCGCGCAGGCGAAGGGCTATCGCCTCATCCTCGTCGTGCCCGACAAGATGAGCCGTGAGAAGATCTTCAACCTCAAGGCGATGGGCGCCGAAGTCGTGCTGACGCGCTCCGACGTCGCCAAAGGCCATCCCGAGTACTACCAGGATCTCGCCGAACGCATCGCGCGCGAAACGCCGGGCGCGTACTTCATCAACCAGTTCGGCAATCCGGACAACCCGCTCGCGCACGAGACGACGACGGGCCCGGAAATCCTTGAACAGATGGACGGCAAGCTCGACGCGATCGTGTTCGGCTGCGGCTCTTCCGGCACGATGACCGGCCTCTCGCACTATTTCGCGAAGCATTCGCCGCAGACCGAGTTCGTTCTTGCCGATCCGGTCGGCTCGATCCTCGCGCAATACATCAACGAAGGCACGCTGTCGGACAAATCCGCGAGCTGGATGGTCGAAGGCATCGGCGAAGACTTCCTCCCGAGCATCAGCGACTTCTCGCGCGTGAAGAAGGCCTACGCGATCAGCGACAAGGAAAGCTTCCTCGCCGCGCGCGAACTGCTCGCGAAGGAAGGCGTGTTCGGCGGTTCCTCGACGGGCACGCTGCTCGCCGCGGCGCTCAAGTACTGCCGCGAGCAGACCACGCCCAAGCGCGTCGTCACGCTCGTTTGCGACACCGGAAACAAATATCTGTCGAAGATGTACAACGACTACTGGATGCTCGACAACGGCTTCCTGGACCGCCAGCCGACCGGCGACCTGCGCGATCTCATCCTGCGTCCTTACGCGCAGCGCGACACCGTCGTCGTCGGCGCGAACGAATTGCTCGTCACCGCGTACAACCGCATGAAGTTGTACGACGTCTCGCAGCTGCCGGTGATGGACGGCGACAAGATCGTCGGCATTCTCGACGAATCCGACCTGCTCTTGCACGTCCATGCGGACGAGAAGAAATTCCGCGACACGGTATCCACCGCGATGATCGAGAAGCTCCAAGTGCTCGACGTGAAATCACCGATCGAAGCGCTGATGCCCGTGTTCGACGCGGGGCACGTCGCGATCGTCGTCGATGGCGCGAAGTTCGTTGGATTGATTACGCGCATCGACTTGCTCAACTACTTGCGCCGTCGCGCGGGTTGAGCAAGGACATCCCATCGGCGCGCAACCACCGTCCATCATCGCGGTAGCAGTGCGCGCAAACGTCATGACTCGGATTATTGAGGGATCATCGAATGAAATCTAAGACGCAAGGCCTGGGCACGCGCGCGATCCACGCCGGCCAGCATCCTGATCCGTCGACCGGCGCGATCATGACGCCGATCTACGCGACCTCGACCTACGTGCAGAAAAGCCCGGGCGTGCACCAGGGCTACGAGTATTCGCGCACGCAGAATCCGACGCGCATGGCCTACGAGCGCTGCGTCGCCGATCTCGAAGGCGGCCGTCAGGGCTACGCGTTCGCGTCCGGCCTTGCCGCCGCGGGGACGGTGCTCGAGCTGCTCGATTCGGGCAGCCACGTCATCGCGATGGATGATCTGTACGGCGGCAGCTATCGCCTGTTCGAGCGCGTGCGCCGGCGCAGCGCGGGACTCGATTTCACCTTCGTCGACCTCAACGATGCGGCGGCGCTCAAGGCCGCGCTCAAGCCGAACACGCGCATGATCTGGGCGGAGACGCCGACCAATCCGATGCTCAAGCTCGTCGACCTCGCCAAGATCGGCGCATTCGCAAAGAAGCACGGCCTGATCTTCGTCGTCGACAACACGTTCTGCTCGCCGATGCTGCAACGACCGATCGAACACGGCGCCGACATCGTCGTGCATTCGGCGACGAAATACCTCAACGGCCATTCCGACATGGTCGGCGGCATCGCGGTCGTCGGCGGCAGCGCACGACTCGCCGAGGAAATGGCGTTCCTGCACAACTCGGTCGGCTCGGTCGCGGGTCCGTTCGATTCGTTCCTGGCGATGCGCGGACTGAAGACGCTGCACCTGCGCATGCGCGCGCATTGCGAGAGCGCGCTTGCGCTCGCGCAATGGCTCGAAAAGCATCCCGCGATCGAACGCGTGATCTATCCGGGGCTCAAGTCGCATCCGCAGCACGCACTCGCGAAGAAGCAGATGGATGGCTTCGGCGGCATCGTCTCGGTCGAGGTCAAGGGCGGTCTGCGCAAGGCGCGCAAGGTACTCGAGCGCTGCCACTTGTTCGCGCTCGCCGAATCGCTCGGCGGCGTGGAGAGCCTCATCGAGCATCCGGCGATCATGACGCATGCTTCGATCCCGCCTGCGAACCGCAAGCGGCTTGGCATCAGTGACGGGCTGATTCGCCTGTCGGTCGGCGTCGAGAATCTCGAGGATTTGCGCGACGAATTGGAGGCCGCGCTCAAGAATTGAAGCGCGTTCGTCGCGTTGAAGGCTTGTCGAAAGGTGCCGCGATTGTTCACGGCACCACGTCGACTTTGAAGGTGATCGCGTCGGGAAACCACGCAATCTGCTCTTGGACCACACCGATGGTTACGGTGTAACGACCGGGTTCGTCGACCGGGCCGATCGGGGCGATTAGCTTGCGCGATTGGCCGGCGCCCATGTCCGTGTCGAATTCGACACGATCTTCGCGCTCGAATTGCGAATCATCTTTCAGTACGCGTACGCCGAGCAGCACCGGATAGAGGCCGCGAATTAGCCATGGGCGGTCCGACGCGTTCGTTGCCACGACTTCCACCATGGTGAACGCGCCGCGTGCCAGTCGCACTGTGGGATCAACGGTTGCCTGCAGCTTCGCGTGCTGTTGCTCTGGCGGGATGGGTTGCCAGCGGTCCAGATAGGACGGATGGCGATCGCGAAAGTCGCGCGTGCGCTCATCGTCGCGTGCGAACAGGGCTACGGGAAAGCTGCCGCTCGGCGAGGTCGACTCGATCGCCAACGCGATCATCCCGGGCGGCGCTCCAAATGCAGGATCCGAAGGCGCCATTTTCGATATGCGCGCAGAAATGCAGGGCGATGGATGCCTGCTTTCCGGCAGTTGATCGTAAAGGCGGGATCGGAAATCGATTTGATGCCAGTCGGACAGGTCCGGGTCGAACTCGATGCAGAAATGGTCTCCGGTTGACATCGAAAACTGCTTCGCTGCGGCAATGATGGTTCGATCCATCGCGTAATACTTTCGCGAATACACCGTATTGTCGACGAACATGTAGCCAGCCACGATCACGTTGATGAGTGCGAAAGCCGCAGCACCGCTCGAGCGAGACATGCGTGCCGCACCGAGCACGATCAGGCCGATGCCGGCGTACCAAGCGGCGATCAAGACCGCGTCCAGCGGACGCCCAGCCAGTTTGTATGGCACATACAGCTCGACGGTGTTGACGGCATTCCAGTTGTGCGCGTCCGCCGGTGGCAACGCATCGAATCCAAAAGCGACGAAGATCGCTAGCAACGATCCGATGGCGAGCGCGACGGCGATCGACGCGCCGGCATTGACGTTGCGGGACCGCAAAGCCGCAAGTCCGAGTGCCACCAGCGTCGGCAGCGTCGGCAGCAGGTAGCGGCCATAGGCAACGTGATCGGCGCGTGCCGGGGGCGTGAAAAACACGGCCGTCGTGACGATGCAAGCGAGCAGGCTGCCGAAGCAGGCGATGACGAGGACGAAAGATGTGTCTGCGAACGATGATGCCGTCCGGAACCGGCGCCATGCCCATATCGCCAGCACGACGACCAGACCTGCGGATCCGACGACCGAGACCAACGTTGCACCGCCGACGTTGAGCAGTGCCTGCTTCCAGGCCGTAGCCTGCGCGAAGTGCGAAACGATTTCGTGCAGGCTCGGGCCTGCGGCCGAGAAACCGTCGAGCTTTCCTGCCATCCGTTCGAGCGGACGATGCAAGGCACCGATGACGAATGTGCAGAGCCATATCAGCGTGACGCGCCCGCGCACTTCGCGTCGACGCACGGCGTGCAGAGCGAATGCGACGAGAACGGGTACGGCCAAGGGCGCGCCGCGTGCATGGATCACGAACAGAAAGCCGAGCAAAGCTCCGCAGAGAATGGCTGCCGACCTCGGTCCACCGCGCATCGCGGAAATTCCGGCGACGAGCGCCCATGCGTACGCCGCAAGCAAAGCGTTGTCCGACAGCGCGTACTGGCTCAGGACGAGTGCGGGCGCGTACAGCGCTGCCGCGACTGCGCAGGCAACACGATCACGCTCCGGGCATTCGGCGAAAACCGCGCCGACGATGCGATAAAACGCGAAAGGAAGGGTCGCCATGAGCAGCGCGTTGACGCCCAAAGCGATGCCGTATACGGTCTGGAAATCCGATGTCAACAAAAACGCGGGCGCCAACAGCAGGCTGTAGCCTGATGAATATTCGAAGACAAGCGCGCTGCGGGTGAGCTTGCCGGCTATAGCTGCTGCGTTGAGTAGATACGAGCCTTCGTCCGCCTGGATCACCAGGTTCGTTGCCACGCGATTCAATGCCAGCAGCGCTGCAAAAAGCAACAGCGCTGCCAACCATAAAAACACCTGAGCTTCACGTAACCCAAATGCGCCGGAAGCGCCGGAAAGCAGGGGCCGCTGCGCAGACGCCTCCTGCGGCTGAGTCCGGAGCAAAACGCTCATGTCACCAGCTCGGCCAACCCCTTGAAAAATTCCAACGCCTGCGGATTCGCCAGCGCGTCGGTGTTCTTCACCGGCTTGCCGTGGATCGTGTCGCGCACGGCGATTTCGGTGATCTTGCCGGAGATCGTGCGCGGGATGTCGGCGACCTGCAGGATCTTCGCGGGCACGTGGCGTGGCGTCGTGTTCGCGCGGATTTGCGTCGCGATGCGGGCGCGCAGCGCGTCGTCGAGCGTGATGCCGTCGCGCAGGCGCACGAACAGGATCACGCGTTCGTCGTCGCCCCAGTGCTGGCCGACGGCGACCGATTCGAGCACTTCCGGAACCTGCTCGACCTGGCGATAGATTTCCGCCGTACCTATGCGCACGCCGCCGGGATTGAGCGTCGCGTCGGAGCGGCCGTAGATGACGATGCCATCGTGTTCGGTGAGCATCGCGCGGTCGCCGTGGCACCAGGTGTTGGGCACGCGCGAGAAATACGCGGCGCGGTATTTTTCGCCGTCTGGGTCGTTCCAGAAGAACACCGGCATCGACGGAAACGGCGCTGCGCATGACAGTTCGCCCGCTTCGCCGCGCACGGGCTTGCCATCGTCATTGAGGATTTCCACTTTCATGCCGAGGCCGCGGCATTGCAGTTCGCCGCGATACACCGGCAGTGTCGGGCAGCCGAGCGCGAAACACGACACGATGTCGGTGCCGCCGGAAATCGACGCGAGCAGCACGCGTTCCTTGATGTCGCGATACACATACTCGTAGCTTTCCGGCGCGAGCGGCGAGCCGGTTGAAAGGATCGTCTTGAGGTTGAGCAGCTTGTGCGTCTCGCGCGGTTTGACGCCAGCCTTCTCGATCGCACTGAGCCACTTCGCGCTGGTGCCGAACACGCTGATGCCGACTTCGTCGGCGAGATCCCACAGCGCGTTGCCGTCCGGATGCGACGGCGAGCCGTCGTAGACCACGAGCGTTGCGCCAACGGCGAGGCCGGAGACGAACCAGTTCCACATCATCCAGCCGCAGGTGGTGTAGTAGAACAGCTTGTCCTCGCGCTTGAGGTCGGTGTGCAGCACGAGTTCCTTGAGATGCTGGATCAGCGTGCCGCCGACGCCGTGCACGATGCACTTGGGCACGCCGGTCGTGCCCGAGGAATACATCACGTAGACCGGATGGTCGAACGGCACCGGCGCGAATTCGATCGTGTGATCTTCGTCGTCGACGAAATCGGGTAGCGACACCGCGTTGCGCAAGCCGTCGAGCTCGAGCGGCTGCCCGCTGTACGGAACGACGACGAGCTTCTCGATGCTCGGCATCTCGTCGAGCACGCCGCGGATCTTTTCCAGGCAATCGAAACGCTTGCCGCCATAGCCGTACATGTCGGCGGTGAACAGCACTTTCGGAGCGATCTGGCCGAAGCGGTCGACGACGCCGCGAATGCCGAAATCGGGCGAGCACGACGACCACGTCGCGCCGAGCGACGTGGCGGCGAGCATTGCGATGATCGTCTCGGGAATGTTCGGCATGAAACCCGCAACGCGATCGCCGATGCCGACGCCCGCCTGCTTGAGCGCATGCGCAAGGCGGCCGACTTCCGTGTGCAATTGCGCGTAGGTCAGTTCGCGCTCGTGGCCCCATTCGTTGCGGAACACGATCGCGACGCGCTCATCC
The DNA here is from genome assembly GCA_029779475.1 of Pseudomonadota bacterium. GTDB lineage: Bacteria > Pseudomonadota > Gammaproteobacteria > Xanthomonadales > Rhodanobacteraceae > Dokdonella_A. Next base: position 9,672 of record JAKPAN010000091.1, on the reverse strand, counting down.
TTGAAGCGCAGCAGGTTCTGCGCGAAGTTCAGCGTGACGTTCGGAAACCAGCGCGCGCCGGGCATCTTTTCGCGATCGACGAGCACTGGTTCGAGATCGCCGTGCGCGCGGATGCCGCAGAATTCCCATACCAGCGACCAGAATTTCTCCGGTTGGCGTGCGGAAAAATCGTGCAGCGGCGCGTAGCGCCGGATGTCCTCGTTGCCCGTGCTCTCGCGCACGAAACGCATGAAGCGGCTGATGTTGGCGCGCTCGATGCGCTCGGCGCTGGGTTCCCAGACGGGCTTGTCCGGGGATGGCATCGGGTCGTATGTCATGCGTGCCTGCGTTGGATGAATGCGAAAGCGGTCCAGGATGGAGAAGGCTCGATCCGCCGGCTCATGCGGTGGAGATTGGGCTAGTCGGGATTATCGGTGAAGGGTCGTACTGCCGCCAACCGATTTCCGATTGTGGAATGATACGTTCCCCCGGCGGCATGGAAGGCGTATTCCACGACCGCCGCAGGCATCGCGCCCGCGATCCGGAATGGTTTGCCGGATATGGAGCGTCACGGATCAACGGAACAGAGGAAAAACTGATGGATCGAAACATCGGCAACCCGCCGCGCCTGCGCGAGTACATGGCGGTGCTGGCGTTTTTCGTGATGTTCTACGTCGCTTATTTCTCACCCGTACTCTTGAGCGGCCGATTGCTTGCGCCCGGTGATGGCAGCGTCAGCTATCTGCCCGACGTGGCGCATGGCTGGTCGTTGTGGGTTGACGACATCCTTGCCGGCTATCCGGCGTTCGCGGATTCGCAATTCCTGCTGTGGTACCCGCTGCGCGTGTTCGGCAGCCACTACAACGTTCTGGTCATCAGCGCATACGTGATCGCAGCATTCTGTACTTATGGTTTGGCGCGTCTGCTCAGCGGGTCGGTGCTTGCGGCGATCGTCGCCGGACTCATCTACAGCGGCGGCGGATTCATGACGGCCCATCTCGGGCACCTTTCGATCATCCACGCCGCAGCCTGGATACCGTTGACCGTATGGGGACTGGAAGCGCTTTCCCGCAGCCGGGGTTGGGCGTGCGTCGCGATGGTCGCATTCGGTGTGGCGTTGTCGTTCCTCGGCGGTCATCCGCAGATCTGGGTTTACGGAATGATGTTCGCCGCTGCTTACTCCGTTTGGCGCAGTGCGACGCTGCATGGGCATTTTCGCTGGCCAGACGGGGGTTATCTGGTGCGCAGCGGCGTCGGCATCGCTGCGGGTATCGCGATTGCCGCCGTGCAGTTGTTGCCGTTCGCGGAGTTCACCCGTTTGGCCGCGCGCGGCACGTGGACGTACACCGACTACATCAGCTATTCGTTGCCGCCGATCGAGTTGTCGATGGCGGTATTTCCCAATCTGTTCGGCAACGTGCTTGGCGGCTACGGCCCGATGTTCGGCGCGCCCTCGGCGACGGAGCTGGCGTTTTATGCCGGCATCGTGCCGCTCGCACTCGCGTGGCTTGCGCCGTGGTCGGCGACGGCGCGAGGCCGTACGGGCTTCTGGGTGGGAGCTGGCCTCATCGCCGTGGCGTATATGACGGCAGACGCCACGCCTCTGGGCCGGTTGGGTTTCAACTTGCCCATGCTCGGGAGTTTCCGCGCGTTGGGCCGTGCCGGGATTTTCTATGACTTGTCTGTTGCCATACTGGCAGCCCTTGCCATTGCGGCTTTGCAAGATGGCGACTTAGCCGGCAAACGGCTGCGGCGCGGGCTGCTGACGGGTGCGGTTGCACTTTCGGCGGTGCTTGTCATCGTGGCTCATGTCTATCCCGTGATCGTCGCGCAGGCGCAGATGGCCCACGTCGCCATTCCGGACATGTGGCACAACAAGGCCATCTGGGTGCCGCTCGTGTTCCTCGGCTGCGGGTTAGTGCTGTGCATGGCGCCGGGACGCTGGCGGCGACCAGCGCTCGCTGCGCTCGTCGTGGTGATCGCGCTCGATCTCGCGAGCTTTGGCTGGTTCTACGAATGGCGCGTTAACACTGCGCCACCGATCAGCTCCGCGGCGCCCGGATGGCAAACGCTCATCGATGAAGCGCGACGGGAACACGCGCGCATCCTGCCTTTGCAGCGATTCGACGCGGCAATGCCGAATCGGAACTTGCTGTACGGGTTGCCGAGCGCGAGCGGTTACGTGTCGCTGATGCCGAAGCGGTTCGGGGAAATGGCCAGTGTTGGTGTCACAGGCCACTACCCGGCATTCGCGTCCGACAGTCCGTTCTGGGATTTGCTGGGTGTGCGCTGGCGACTCGGCACCGCCTCCGCCGCCATCGAAGCTGGCTATGCGAAGGACGCGAACTGGCGTCCGCTGGCGACGCCGTTGCCAAATTATCCGCATGCGCTGGAGCGCGTCGATTTCGGCGGTCGTGCGTGGCTCGTCGGAGGCATCATTGAGGCCGACGATCCTGAAGCGCTGGAAACGATCCAGAGCGAAGTGACATACGTTCGCAAACGCTTCGATCCGCGCGAAGTCGCGTTGATCGAGTCAGGTACCACGCTGCCGTATGAGCTTGGACGCTGGGGCAAGGCGGGTGACGTGGATACTCGTCAAGTGTCGGAGGGACGCTGGCGTTTTGCCGTCCACGCACAACGGCCCGCGCTGCTCGTGATCAGCCAGATGGACTATCCCGGTTGGCAGGCAAGCGTGAACGGCAAGCCGGCGCAGGTATTGCGCGCGAACTACGCCTTGCAGGCGGTGGCCGTGGATACCGGCGAGAGCGTGGTCGAACTGAGCTTCATGCCGCGCAGTTTCGTGGTTGGTGCGCTGCTGAGTCTGTTGGGCTTGCTTGTGGTGGCTGCCTGCCTCGGTTCCGCGTGGTTGTCTCGCATGCGCAGCGCGATCAGTGCACGATGACCTTGCGGGACAGCGCGTAGGTGAGGGGCAGCGTCAGCACCACGACAAACAGCGGTCCCCATTGCGCGGGCAAGTGGAATTCGTCAACAAGGACGTACAACAACAGCGAGCCGACGATCCATTGGGCGAGATAGACCAGCGGAAATGCGAGCGCGCGGCGCAACGACGGTTTGCCACGGAACACGAACAGCGTGTTGACTGCGTACGACCAGGCGATGCCGGCCACGTAGGCGATCACGTAAGCGGCGAGATACGGCAGCCAGGTCAGCAGCAGCAGGTAGATCGCGTACGACACCGCCGTGGTACTCGCGCCGCCAGCAAGGAAACGCAGGATTTCCGCGCCGCGCCGCTTCTCCTGCGAGGGTTCGCTCACGCGCCCGCGCCCAACTCGGCAAGCCAGGTCGAATAGTCGCGGATGTATTCGTTTGCGTCGTAATAATGCGAGGCGAACACGAGCAGCACCGCGTCGTCGGAATAGCGGTATTGCGTGCCCCAGATCATCGGCGGAATGTGGATGCCGATATCGGGCTGGTCGAGCAGCACCTCGGCGCGGTGCTTGCCGTCGTCGACGAGCGCCGACACGCTGCCGCGCGCGCAGACGAGGAATTGATGGCACTGCCGATGCGCGTGTTCGCCGCGCACTTCGCGACCCGGCACGTCGAAGACGAGGAAATAGCGCTTCGGAGAAAACGGCACGCTGCGCTCGAATTCGCCGACGCTGAGGCTGCCGCGCATGTCCGCGACGCGCGTCAGGCGATGTACGGTGACATCGCCGACACCGAGACGACGCGCGCCGGCCGTCGTCGGCACGTCGGGCGTTGTCGCCTGCGCTTGTTCGTTGCGCGCGTCGACATAGCCGACGATGCGCGCCGGGTTGCCGACCACGATCGCGTTAGGCGGCACCGAGCGCGTCACCACCGCGCCCGCGCCGATCATCGCGTTGCGGCCGATCGTTACGCCCGGCAACAGCACAGCGTTGGCGCCGACGGAGACGTGGTCTTCGAGGCGCGTCTGCGCGAAGGTTTCCGGATAGACCTTGCTGCGTGGAAAGCGGTCGTTCGTGAAGGTCGCGTTCGGCCCGATGAAGACGTCGTTGCCGACGCGCACGCCGTCCCACAATTGCACGCCGCTTTTGATCGTGACGCGGTCGCCGACGACGACGTCGTTCTCGATGAAGACGTGGTCGCAGAGGTTGCAATCCGCGCCGATGGTTGCGCCCGGCAGCACGTGCGCGAAGGCCCACACGCGCGTGCCCGCGCCGATGTTCGCGGACTCGCACAGTCCGTTGGGATGCACGAAAGGCTTCATGTCGACTCCGTTCCCGCGAACGCCTGCGCGTGCTGCACGACCGCGAGGGGACGCTGCTTGGTGTTTTCGTAAGCGCGCCAGACATAGGCGCCGATAATGCCGAGGCCGAGCGTATTGAGGCCGCCGAAGAACAGCAACGTCAGCATCGTCATCGCATAGCCCGGCAGCGTCACGTAGCCGAACAGGCGCGCACCGACGACGATACCGCCGAGCAGTGTCGCGATACCGAGGCCGAGCACGCCGACGACGATCAGCAGGTGGATCGGCAGGTCTGAAAACGCGAACACGCTGTCCATGAGGTACTTGATCTTGCGCGACAGCGACCAACCGCTGCGGCCATGGCGCCGCTCGAGCCGCTCGTACGGCAGTACGCTGCGACGCATGCCGAGCCAGAACAGTTGCCCGATCAGCGACGTGTTGGCTTCGCCCATTGAAAGCAGTTCCACGCGGAATTTCGCGTTGCAGGCGAACACGTCGACGCCGCCGACAGGAATCTGCGGCTGCACGAGCCGGCGATACAGCCACCAGAACATCGCCGACGCCAAGCGCGAAAGCGGCGGATCGGCGCGTGCGATGCGCGTGCCCACGACGATGTCCGCCTCGTCGCGATCGAGCACGGCGTAGAAGCGCTCGACGAGTTCGATCGGTTCCTGCAAATCCGCGGCCATCACTGCGACACCATCGCCTTTCGCGGCAGCGAGCCCGCTGCGGATCGCCGCGAACGAACCGAAATTGCGTGAATGCGCGAGCAGTTGCGAACGGAACGGCATCGCCGGCAGGCGGTCGCGCAGCAGCGCGTAACTGCCGTCCGGACTGCCGTCGACGACGAACACGGCTTCGAGCGGCTGGTCGAGACGGCGGCTCAGTTGTGCGATCGCATCGAGCAGTTCGGGGATCGAATCCTCGTTGCGATATACCGGCACGACCAGCGAATGCATCACGCGCTCCAAGCGTTGCAGGCATCGACGACGAGCGCGACTTCTTCGTCCGTCAATTCGGCGAAGCACGGCAGCGACAGCGACGTGCGCGCAAGGTGCTCGGCGACGGGCAAATTCACTGTGGCGTAGCGATCACCAAAAATCGGCTGGCGATGATCCGGGATGGGATAGTGCACGTCGACGCCGATGCCGCTGCGTTGCAGGTGCTCACGCAAAGCGTCGCGATGTTCGCTGCGCACGACGTAGAGATGCGCGACGTGATCCGCGCCCGGCGGCGGCGGGGCTTCGATCGCGTGATGACGAATACCTTGGCTGTAGCGTGTCGCTATGACGCGGCGGCGCGCGTTCCAGCCGTCGACCAGCGGCAGCTTGACGCGCAGCAGCGCTGCCTGCATCTCGTCGAGTCGACTGTTGCGTCCGTGCGCAAGCGTGACGTTGTATTTTTCCCGCCAGCCGTACTGGCGCAACTGGCGCACGCGATGGGCAAGTCCGTCGTCGCTGGTCGTGACCGCGCCGCCGTCGCCGAGCGCGCCGAGGTTTTTGGTCGGATAGAAGCTGAAGCATGCGATATCGCCGAAAGATCCGGCGCGACGGCTGCCGCGCTCCGCGCCATGCGCCTGCGCGCAGTCCTCGACGATCTTCAGGCCGTGCTGCCGCGCGATGGCGCTGATCGGCTCGATATCGGCGAGCGCGCCGTACAGATGCGTGACGACCACTGCGCGCGTCCGTGGCGTGATCGACGCGGCGAATGCTTGCGCATCCATCGTCGCGCGTCGCGGGTCGACATCGACGAAACGCGGTGAAAATCCATTGGCGAGGATCGCGAGCGTCGCGTACATCGCCGCATTCGGCGCGACGGCGATTTCGCTGCCCTCCGGCAAATCCAGGCTGGCCAGTGCGAGTTCCAGCGCGTCGGAACCATTGCCCACGCCGATCGCATGTTGCGTACCGCAATAATCGGCGAATTCGCGCTCAAATGCCGACACTTCCGCGCCGAGCACGTACCAACCGCTGTCGATGACGCGACGAGAAACCTCGGCCATGCGCTCGGCGAGCGCGCCGGAATTCTGGCGGTCGAGGGCGTTGAAGGGGACTTTTCGCGAGGTCACGGGCATCAGTCCGTTGATCGAAAGGGACAAGACTGCGGCGGCGTCATGCGCAGCCCGGAGCGCAAACCATGCGCGGGAATGCCGTCGCCGACATCCCGCACGCGGTATTCAGGAAATCCAATGACCGGCGATCAGCCGATCAGGAAATCCTTTTCCTTCTTGCCTGCGGCGAGCGCAGCGGCGAACCAGCGCGGACGCTTGCCGCGGCCAGACCAGGTGTCGCCCGTCGCCGGGTTGCGGTATTTCGGCTTGACCTTGCCGCCACGGCTGCCCTTGCCGCCGCGCGGGCCGCGAGCGCCCCCGAAAACTTCATCGAGAGCGATGCCTTCCGCCTTGACGAGGGCGCTGATTTTGTCGCGCAGCTTCGCGACCTTTTCCTTGGCCAATTCCGCCTGACGTGCTTTCGCTCGCGCAATCAGGTCGGAAAGCTGGTTATGGTTGAGGGACTTCAGGTCGATCGCCATGTTTTATGCCTCTGTCTTGTTCGATACGCCATTGTGGCGGGAGTATTGCGCTGGCGATTATATCCATGGCAGGCGAAAAACTGCACGCGTCCGGGTCGAAAGCGCTTTTTCCACTTGCGCGGTTATGGTTATTCGGCTTGTGCCGGCAAACCCAAAGGCCATTAAAACGTTTTCAACCAGTCCGGATAAATGCCCGATGCGCTTAGCTGATCAATTGGGCGATCTCGTCGCGCGCGATGGCCCGGTTTTCGCTTTCGCCGCGACGGCGATATTCAAACGTGCCGGCAGCGAGGCCGCGTTCGCTGACGACGATGCGGTGCGGGATGCCGATGAGTTCCATATCGGCGAACATCGGGCCGGGACGCAGGCCGCGGTCGTCGAGCAGCACGTCGATGCCACGCGCGGAAAGTTCCGCGTACAGCTTGTCGGCTTCTTCGCGCACCTGTGCGTTCTGCGCCGCGTTGATGGGGCAGATGACGACCTGCCATGGCGCCATCGGTTCCGGCCAGAGGATGCCGGCGTCGTCATGGTTCTGTTCGATCGCCGCGGCGACGATGCGGCTGACGCCAATGCCGTAGCAGCCCATCTGCATGACCTGCGACTTGCCGGCGTCGTCGAGCACGGTTGCCTTGAGCGCTTCGGCATATCGGTCGCCGAGCTGGAAAACGTGGCCGACCTCGATGCCGCGTGCGATGGACAGCGTGCCGCGGCCGTCGGGCGAGGCATCGCCTTCGACGACCTTGCGAATGTCCTCGACGCGCGTGACGTGTGCGTCGCGTTCCCAGTTCGCGCCGCGGTAATGCGTGCCGTCGGCGTTGCCGCCGCAGACAAAATCGGCGAGCACGGCGGCGTCGCGGTCGACGATGACAGGAATGTTTTCCGGTAAACCGACCGGGCCGATGAATCCGGGTTTCGTGCCGGTCGCGCGAACGATTTCCGCCTCGTCGGCGAGCACGGATTCGCCGGGCATTTCCGCGAGTTTCGCGGCCTTCACTTCGTTGACTTCGTGGTCGCCGCGCACGCACAGCGCGACGAGTCCGTCATTGCCGCGCACGAGGATCGTCTTCACGCATTGCGCCGGTTTCACGCCGAGGAAAGCGCTGACTTCGTCGATGGTTTTCTGCGTCGGCGTCGGCACGCGTTCGAGCGCCTGCGCGGGCGCGGGACGCGCTTGCGCGGGCGCGAGCGATTCGGCTTTTTCGATATTGGCCGCGTAATCGGATTCGCTGGAAAACGCGATCGCATCTTCGCCCGAATCGGCGAGTACCTGGAATTCATGGCTGGCATTGCCGCCAATCGCGCCGGTGTCGGCCTGCACGGCGCGGAATTTCAGGCCCAGACGCGTGAAGATGCGGCCGTAGGTGTCGTACATGTTGCGGTATTCGTCGGCGAGGCTGTCGGCCGTCAAATGGAACGAATACGCGTCCTTCATGAGGAATTCGCGCGCGCGCATGACGCCGAAACGCGGGCGGATCTCGTCGCGGAACTTGGTCTGGATCTGATAGAAATTCACCGGCAATTGCTTGTAGCTGCGCAATTCGTTGCGCGCGTAGTCGGTGATGACTTCCTCGTGCGTCGGGCCGTAGCAGTATTCGGCGTCCTTGCGATCCTTGATCTTGAGAAGCTGCCCGCCGAATTTCTGCCAGCGTCCGGTTTCTTCCCACAGTTCCTTGGGCTGCACCGACGGCATGAGCAGTTCGAGCGCGCCGGCGCGGTTCATTTCCTCGCGCACCACGTTTTCGACTTTCGACAACACGCGCAGGCCGAGCGGCGACCATGTGTAGATGCCGGCGGCGAGCTTGCGGATCATGCCGGTGCGCAGCATCAGGCGATGGCTGGCGATCTCGGCGTCGGCGGGAACTTCCTTGACGGTCGCAAGGTGGAAGCGGGACAGGCGCATGGGCGGGTTGCCGGAAAAATGGAACCCGCGATATTAGCAGCGCCCACCACGATACGGCCGGGCCGCGTCGCAACGATGGATTTGGAGATGCGCGGTCGCGACCGTTTCAGCGCCGCGCTCGCAGGAGCGGGCGCGAACGGCGAAGCCGGGTCGAAGGTCGAGCCGCAGGATACGCAGGGTCAACCGTGGCGAGATGCCTGGTTGGGCCAATCAATGCGCCGTGCAGAACAGCTTGATCTGCTGGTTCGCCTTCTCGATCTGCGCCTGATGCGCCTTGGCCGCGTCGAGGTCGACCGGATATCCATCGGCATCGACGGCCGGCTTCTGGCCTTCGAGGGAAGTCAGGTTCTGCTTGGCGATGTCGCAATTGCGCTTGATGTCCGCCGGCGCGTAACCGGCGGCGGCGGCCATCGCGGGGCCCGCGTTCTGGTCCGCAGCTGCTTTCTCGTCTTCGGCCGGCGCGCTCGTCGTCACGCCGCCTTTCACGCGCAGTTTCTGCGCCTTCACCGCTTTCGGTGGCGGCGAATCGGAGAAATGCTTGACGCCGTTGGCGTCGGTCCAGGAATACATTTCCGCGGCGAAAGCCGGGGTGGCGAGGAGGAGCGTCAGGACAATCCAACGGGCTTTCATGGCAGTTTTTCGATCCGGCGGACGTTCAGGGCGCCGTCCGCCGCGACTGGATAGCACCGTTGCGCCGCCGAGACAAGACGAACCGCCGCTTTTTGTGGATCACGGTACACTCCGGCCCTGCATTCCCAAGGGGCTGGAATCGACGATGGAAGCGCCAACAGCCGGTGCGCGCAAGCGGCCGCGCGGCATCTACCTGCTGCCGAACCTGTTCACGACCGCGGCGATGTTCGCCGGGTTCTACGCGATCGTGTCGAGCATCGGCGGACGTTACGTCGACGCCGCCATCGCGGTGTTCGTCGCCGCGATCCTCGACGGCCTCGATGGCCGCGTCGCCCGCCTGACCGACACGCAAAGCGATTTCGGCGTGCAGTACGACTCGCTGTCGGATCTCGTCAGCTTCGGCATCGCGCCGTCGCTCGTGCTCTACACATGGTCGTTGTCC
>JAKPAN010000082.1 GCA_029779475.1 Pseudomonadota bacterium | reverse complement strand
GTCGAAGCCGACGTGCGCGCCCTTGTTCCAGGCGAGGTTGAGAAGCTCCCAGCCGAGCCAGAATGGCAGCAGCACGAGCGCGGGCGCTTTCACGTAGTCGAAAACGACGAAGAACCACCAGAAGAAGCGCACCTTGCGCAGCCCCCACAGCACGCAGTACGCGCCCATCAGCGACGCGATCGCGCCGGACGCGCCGAGCGCGCTGCCGGTGTCGCCCCAGCGATACGCGACGCTGAGCATCGCGCTGCCGAGGCCACCGAGCAGATAGACGGCGAGGAACAGGCCGTGGCCGAGCGCGCCTTCGACAAGCAGGCCGAGCAGCGCGAGGAAGATCATGTTGCCGATCAGGTGGCCGACGCCACCATGCAGGAACATCGCGCCGAACATGCGGCGCGGATCGAATTCCGAGAAACGGATCTTCCAGCGTTCGGTGAAAGCGCGATTCCAGAGCTGGTCGAACTCGTCGCGGCGTTCGCGCCATTGCGCGTGGTTCTTCGCATCGGGCGCGATGAGGCGATCGCCGCGCAGTTCGGCGAGGAAGGCGTCGTCCGATTGCAGCGCTTGCGCGGCGAGCGGCTCGTCCGAATCCGCGAACGCCTCGAACCATTCGCGGCGCTGCGCATCGTCGTGCGCGTCGAGCCAGGTGCGATAGGCGGGGAATTCCCATTGCGCGAGATGTTGCTGTGCATAGTAGTCGAGCGCCTCGCGCTCGACGCGCGCATCGCCCGATTGCAGGAACGCGAACACGAAGACGTTGGCGAGGATCAGCGCGAGCGTGACCCACGGAAAATTCGACCACGTCGGTGCGCGGTGCAGCGGAACGATCAGCACGATGTCTCTCCCCCTCGGCGAGGCGATTCTACGCGGCGGTCGCGTCGCGTTGACGAGACGCAGCGGCGCGGCTAGCGTTCCGCTCCGTTTGCGAGAAAGACCTGCATGAGCCGCTGGAGACCGCCCGCGCCGCACTCGACGGCGATCATCACCGCCGACGGCCACGCCAGGCTCAAGGCCGAACTCGACGAGCTGTGGCGCGTGCGCCGGCCCGAGGTCGTGCGCGCGCTCGCCGCGGCGGCGGCGGAAGGCGATCGCTCGGAAAACGCCGAATACACGTATCGCAAGAAACAACTCGGCGAGATCGATCGCCGCGTGCGTTATCTCGGCAAGCGCCTCGAACAGCTGCGCGTCGCCGATGGCGCGCCGAGCGATCGCGACGCGGTGTATTTCGGTGCATGGGTCGCCGTCGAGGACGACGACGGTGCGGAGAAGACGTATCGCATCGTCGGCCCCGACGAAACCGACGCCGCGCTCGGCTGGATCAGCGTCGACTCGCCGCTCGCGCGCGGCGCGCTCGGCAAGCGCGTCGGCGACGAATTCGAAGCACACTTGCCCGACGGCGTGACGACCTTCGCGATCGTCGGCGTGCGCTACGGGTAACGCTCGCAGGCCTCTCCGGGCGCCATCTCAGCCGAATACGATTTCGCCACGCCGCCATGCCAATGCGGCATTGCTCAACGCATGCGCCGTGCCGAGCCGCAACTTGCGCTTGATCGATTCGCGATGAGTCTCGACCGTCTTCACGCTGATGCCCAATTCGTTGGCCATGAGCGTGGCGCCTTGACCGCGACCGATGCGAAGGAAAACGTCGTACTCACGGTCCGACAGCGGCAAGCGCGGGACTTCCAATGTCGGCCGCAACGGACATGCCTCGCACCGTCGAGCGCCGGGCAGCGGTTGCGGCAGATCGCACGAGGCAATGATCTCCAGCGCATCGAAGATGTCCGAAGCCGCATCGCGCTCGTTGACGTAGCCACAGCCGAACTGCCGTACGAACGATGATTCGATGCCCAGATGCGGCCGGATGCCAAGCAGCAGCACGCGCATCGTTACCTCTGGTCTCCACAAGGCGCGCAGCGTCTGCATCATTCCGGAATCGACGATGAGCACCGACGGCTCGCGGCCTGCCAGGGCTGCCGCCAGCGCTTCCGGCGTGGTCGCAGAAGCGACGACGATGACGTCGTTCATGGTCGAAGCTAGATCGACGATTCCGCGTATGACCAACTTGCTTGGTGATGCAATCACCAAACGGATGTCACGCATTGCTTGAGTGCCCAGGGGATTTGAAAACAACTGTGGCGCTTCGGCCACTGATGGCTTCGATGCGGCTCGCATTCTGAGGGCCTGCGGGCACTTTGCGTGCGTCAAAAAGTGTTACGACCACGCCGGCGCTGCAATGGCGCATCGACCGAAGAGCGTGGCGCATCTGACTGTGCACGGCGGATTCCGACGTTATCGGTTCTCACGCTGTTCGTCGTCGGCCTGATGGCTCTCGGATCGCCATTGGAGTCGTGACTTTCGTCCTAATGGAATCTCCGACCACGTAGAGCCAAGCAACGGGCATTTTTCTTGTTGAGCCTCACGGAAATGCATAAGTGGTTCCCTGATTTCGGCGGGTACGGCGCGTTCGTAGATTTCGCGCCGCCGTCGATTCGCCGACGTACGGAATCCGCCGCTCGCGACGATTCCATCCGCACGCCTCGGCATGCGCATCTTCCGATTTTCCAGCTCGAGGCTTACGACCATGCTCGCTACGTTCAATTCGCCGCACACGGACATGTCATCACCGCGTACGGACATCGACGCTTCCTGGAATGCGGAAACGCTTCGAGCGCAATGCAAGGCCTTCCTCGACGGCACCATCGCCAGCAAGCCGTATCTATGCGTTGCCAGCCTGAGCACGGCCGACGGTCGCGCCATCGCGCTTGCCAGTGCGCGGCGCGATGACGACGCCAATCGCATTGCCGCGATGGCCAGTTCCCTGCTGGCGCTGAGCGAATCGTTCTCGCGCCAGATCCTTCGCAGTCCGTGCAAGTACTCGATGCTCGCAACCGAGCATGGCGTGATCGTCACCGTGCGCGTACCCAGCGCCAAGCGCATGCATGCGCTGTCGATCGCCGCCGACAACTCCGAGATGCTGGCGCTGGTGCTCCGCCACGCACTCGATACAGCGGCCCGATTGGCCGGAATCCTCGACCGATCCCCGCTCTGAACGACCCACGAGCAATCCACGCCCGGACGGGGCTTTCCGTCCAACCCATCACGTCCTCAAAAAAGGCAAACCCGACATGGCAAAAGTGAATCTCGAACCCCTGCGCGCCCTCGACGGCTACGTCGCTGCCGCTCTCGTCGACGGTGACAGCGGCATGCTGCTCGCCGCCGATGGCTCCGGCGTCAATCTCGAACTCGCTGCGGCAGGCAATGCCGAAGTCTTGAAGGCCAAGCGCAAGGTCGCCAACGCGCTCAAGCTCAACGACACGATCGAAGACATCCTGATCAGCCTGACCAAGCAGTACCACCTGCTGCGCCCGCTGGAATCGAACCAGAAACTGTTCCTGTACGTCGTGCTGGATCGCTCCAAGTCGAACCTGGCCATGGCCCGCCATGAACTGCGCACGTTCGAGAAGGGTGTCGATTTCTCGTAACCGTCGACACGCGAGGTGGCTGCAAGCCAGCCACCTCGCCGCATTTCTCGAGCGAACCCAGCAGCTGTGAAGATCGACCTCAGATATACCGGCCTGACCAGCGCCGACGAGCGCCGCGTAAGGCTCGCTGCGAATGCACTGGCTGCCCATCAATTGACCGTCGAGGCGCAAGCCTGGTCCGGTAATCGCAGCGACGCGCTTGTCGTCGACAGCCGAGAGCAGTCGGGCGCGTATGCGCTCGTGCGTGCACGCGAACTGGCCATCCCCGTGCTCGACCTGCGCGCGCACGCGGAAGATTCGGTGGAAATGATCGCCAGGGTGGTCTGGCTGACGCGCGGCCTGCACCAGATCCTGCGCGGACGGCTCGACACTCCGTCCGTCGTTTCATCACAAGACGCAGCGGCGGAAACGGCGTCACCGGGCCTCGTCGAACTCGCCATCCAACCCAAACTCTCCGGCAAGCCGGTGCATGCGCACTTCGGCGGCATCGGCATCTGGCTGTTGCCGCAAGCAGGGCGCGTATTCAGCGCGACTGTCAGCGACCAACTCAACGCGCGCTCGCGGCTCTGCCATCCGGGCTGGCGTTTCGAAGCATTGTCCGTTCATCGGGATTGGCGCCCCTCTGCGGAAATCTCGGCGAGCCTGGATGCGTTCTACATGGAAGCCGCCTGGCAAGCGCGCGATGACTTGCCGCGCTTTCCCGAAGGCCAATACCAGTTGAGCGACTGGCCCGACCTCGGCGCTGCCGCGAATCTGGTCGATGTGCTGCGCGTCGTGCGCGCGCTGCTGCACCGTTGCGCGAACGTGGAGGAGG
>JAKPAN010000321.1 GCA_029779475.1 Pseudomonadota bacterium | reverse complement strand
ATAGGAACTCAGCGTCAGCAGTTCGAGGCCGAGGTACACCGTGACGAGGCTGCCCGCGGAAACGAGCAGCATCATGCCGAGCGTCGCGAACAGCAGCAGCAGGTGGAACTCGCCGACGAACAGCTTGCGTTCGCGCATGTAGCTGCGGCCGTAGACGAACACGAGCGCGGTCGTCAGCAACACGAATAGTTTGAGGATCGTCGCCACGCCGTCGCGCACGAACATGCCGTTGAACGCGGGCACCGGCTGCGCGGGCGCGCCGCTCCAGACGAGGAACGCGGTCACGGCGAGCGCGATGAGCGACAAGGCCTGCGTCACGTCACGCTGCGCCGGCTTGAGGAACAGGTCGATGAGCAGGATCGCGCAGGTCGCGCCAAGCAGGAAGATCTCGGGCACGAGCGTGGCGAGGTCGGCGGGATTGAAAGTCATCATGTTCGTGCTCACGCCTTGGCCAGGTGCAACTGCGCGACGATCTGTTCGACCGCGGGCTGCATGAGGTCGGTCAGCGGCTTGGGGTAGATACCGACGGCGAGGACGCCCGCGGCGAACGCGCCGAGGACGATCCACTCACGCGCGTCGAGGTCCTTCATCTTGGCGACCTTGTCGTTGCCGACGTCGCCGAAGATCACGCGCTTGACCAGCCAGAGCGTGTACGCGGCGCCGATGATGAGCGTGAACGCGGCGACGAAGGCGATCAGCGGGCTGTCCTGGAACGCGGCGAGGATGACCATGAATTCGCCGACGAAGCCGCTCGTGCCCGGCAGGCCGCAATTGGCCATCGCGAACAGGATCGAGAACGCGGCAAACCACGGCATCACGTTCACGACGCCGCCGTAGTCGCGGATCATGCGCGTGTGCAGGCGGTCGTACATGACGCCGATGCACGAGAACATCGCGCCGGAAACGAAGCCGTGCGAGATCATCTGCACCATCGCGCCCTGGATCGCGAGCTGCGCGCCGGCCGGATTCTGGTTCACGCGCACGAGCGCGAGCGAGACGAAGATGCCGAGCGTGACGAAGCCCATGTGCGCGATCGACGAATACGCGACGAGCTTCTTCATGTCCTCCTGGACGAGCGCGACGTAGCCGATGTAGACGACCGCGATCAGCGACATCGCGATGACGACCCACGCGTATTCCTGCGACGCGTCCGGCGTGATCGGCAGCGAGAAGCGGATGAAACCGTAGCCGCCGACCTTGAGCATGATCGCGGCCAGGATCACCGAGCCGCCGGTCGGTGCCTCGACGTGCGCGTCAGGCAGCCAGGTATGCACCGGCCACATCGGCACCTTGATCGCGAACGCGATGAGGAAGGCGAAGAACAGCCACGCCTGCTCACGCAGGCCCAGTCCCGCATGGGCGAAATCCTCGAGCGCGAACGAGCCGGTCTTCATGCGCAGATAGATCAGGCCGACCAGCATGAAGATCGAGCCGAGGAAGGTGTAGATGAAGAACTTGAGCGTCGCGTAGACGCGCCGCGGGCCGCCCCAGATGCCGATGATGATGAACATCGGAATCAGCATGCCTTCGAAGAACACGTAGAACAGCAGCGCGTCGGTCGCGGCGAACACGCCGATGAGCAGGCCTTCGAGCGCGAGCATCGCGGCCATGTACTGCGAGACGCGCTTGTCGATCGGGCCCCACGAACCGAGCAGGACGAGCACGCTGGTGAACGTGGTCAGCACGATCAGCGCGATCGAGATGCCGTCGGCGCCGAGCGCGTAGCTCGTCTTGAGCGCGTCCGACCACGGCAGGTGTTCGACGAACTGCATGCCGGCTTGCGTCGGCACGTAGTTCGTCCACAGCGGGATCGAGCACACGAACGTCGCCAGCGCGACGGCGAGCGACAGCCAGCGCGCCGTGCCGGGATTGCGGCCGAACGCGAGCACGGCGACCGCGCCGAGGATCGGCAGCCAGATCAGGAGACTCAGAAGATGCGAAACGGGCATGGTCGTGTCTGTCCTGACGATCAAAGGGCCGCGTGGGTGACCCACCACACGCCGCCGAGCAGCGCGATCAGGCCGAGGATCATGGCGAAGGCGTAGTGATACAGATAACCCGACTGCAACCAGCGCACCGTCGCAGAAATGCGGTTGACGAGCGCTGCCGAGCCGTTGACCGCGACGCCGTCGATGACGGCGACATCACCGCCCTTCCACAGGCCGCGGCCGAGCGCGATGCCGCCGCGCGCGAACACGGCTTGATACACCTCGTCGATCCAGTACTTGTGGTCGAGCAGGCTGTAGAGCGGACGCAGCGCGCTCTTGAACTTCGCCGTGACGCCGGGATTGAACAACCAGATGTACGTCGCGACGACGAAGCCGAGGAATGCCGGCCAGAACGGCGAGGTCATGCCGAAGCTGTGCGCAACCATCGCCAGCGGGCCGTGGAATTCCTTACCGATCTCGCCAAGCACGTCGTGCGCTTCCTCGACGTGGATCGCGCCGCCGAACCAGCCGCCGAACAGCATCGGGCCGACGGTGAACCAGCCGATCACGACGGACGGGATCGCGAGCAGCACGAGCGGCAGCGTGATCACCCACGGCGATTCGTGCGGCGCGTGTTCGAGATGACCCGGTTCATGGTGGCCGTGCCCGTGATCATCGTGCCCATGACCGTGATGCGCGTCGACGACGAAACGCTCCTTGCCGTGGAACGTCTTGTAGAGCAGACGGAAGCTGTACAGCGCGGTCACGAACACACCGGCGTAGACGCAGAAATACGCGTAGCTGCCGACCCAGCCGCGATGCGCTTCGCCGACGGCTTCGATGATCGCGTCCTTCGAGAAGAAGCCCGCGAAACCGGGCGCGCCCGCGAGCGCGAGCGAACCGAGCCACATCGTGATCCAGGTGATCGGCATGTACTTGCGCAAACCGCCCATGTAGCGCATGTCCTGCTCGTGGTGCATGGCGACGATGACCGAGCCCGCGCCGAGGAACAGCAGCGCCTTGAAGAACGCGTGCGTCATCAGGTGGTAGACGCCGCCCGCATACGCCGACACGCCGAGCGCGACGGTCATGTAGCCGAGCTGCGACAGCGTCGAATACGCGACGACGCGCTTGATGTCGTTCTGGACGATGCCGATCAAGCCCGTGAACAGCGCCGTCGTCGCACCGATGAACAGCACGAAGGAGAGAGCGGCTTCGCTGAGTTCGAACAACGGCGACATGCGCGCAACCATGAAGATGCCCGCGGTTACCATCGTCGCGGCGTGGATCAGCGCCGAAATCGGCGTCGGGCCCTCCATCGAATCCGGCAACCAGACATGCAGCGGCACCTGCGCCGACTTGCCCATCGCGCCGACGAACAGGCACACGCACACGACCGTCGCGATGTGCCACGGATGGCCGGCGAAGATCTCGACCGTGCGCTCGCCGACGCCGGGCGCGCTTGAGGCCGCGAACACGTGCGTGTAGTCGAGCGAACCGAACCACAGCAGCACGCCGGAAATGCCGAGGATGAAACCGAAGTCGCCGACGCGGTTGACGAGGAACGCCTTCATGTTCGCGAAGATCGCGCTCGGCCGCTTGAACCAGAAACCGATGAGCAGGTACGAGACGAGGCCCACCGCCTCCCAGCCGAAGAACAGCTGCAGGAAGTTGTTGCTCATGACCAGCATGAGCATCGAGAACGTGAACAGCGCGATGTAGCTGAAGAATCGCTGGAAGCCGTCGTCGTCGGCCATGTAGCCGATCGTGTAGACGTGCACCATCAGCGAGACGAAGGTGACGACGACCATCATCATCGCGGTCAAACGATCGACGAGGAAGCCGACATGGGCCGACGTCGTGCCGACCTGGAACCAGGTGTAGAGGTTCTCGTTGAACGGCTGCGCGCCGCCCCAGACGAGCTGGTAAAGCACGCTGAACGAGAGCGCGCACGACAACGCGACGCCGGCGATGGTGACGCCGGCCGCACCGGCGCGACCGACGACGTTGCGCAGCAGGCCCGCGACGAGCGCGCCGATGAGCGGCGCGAGCACGATGAGGAGCAGAACGGTCTTGGAAAGCATCGCGTCAGCCCTTCATCGAATCGATTTCGGCGACGTTGATCGTCGCCCGGTTACGGAACAACACGACGAGGATCGCCAGGCCGATCGCCGACTCCGCCGCGGCCACGGTCAGGATGAAGAACACGAAGACCTGCCCCGAAGCGTCGCCGAGGAAACGCGAGAACGCGATGAAGTTCGTGTTCACGGCGAGCAGCATCAACTCGATGGCCATGAGCAACGTGATCACGTTCTTGCGGTTGATGAAGATGCCGGCGACGGCGATGCAGAACAGCACCGCGCCGAGCGTGAGGTAATGCGGCAGCGTGATCATGGCGTGCCCGACTCCGGCTGGGCTGACGTTTCGGCCGCGGGCTTTTCGGCGGCCATCTTGACGACGCGGATGCGCTCGCGCGCCTGCACGCGCACCTGCTTGCCCGGGTTCTGCGTGCGCGTGCCGACGCGATGGCGCAGCGTCAGCGGGATCGCGGCGACGATGGCGACGGTCAGGATCAGCGCGGCCACTTCGAACGGCAGGATGAAGCGGCTGAACAGCGCGTCGGCAAGCCAGACCGTGTTCGACATGCCGGCAGCGGCGGCGGGATCGGGCGACGTCGGCACTTGCATCGTGCGCACGCCGATCAGCGCGAGCATTTCCACGAGCATGACCACGGCGACGACAAGACCGACCGGCAACGCCTTGACGAAGCCTTCGCGCAGCGGGTCGAGATCGAGGTCGAGCATCATCACCACGAACAAGAACAGCACCATCACCGCGCCGACGTAGACGAGCACGAGTGCAATGGCGAGAAACTCGGCGTCGGCGAGCAGCCAGGTGCAGGCCGTCGAGAAGAACGTCAGCACCAGGCACAGCGCCGCGTGTACGGGGCTGCGCACGGTGACGACGGCGAGCGCAGCGAGCGTGGTGATCGCGGCGAAGAGGTAGAAGCAGATCAGCGGGAATGTCATCGTCGCGTTCTCGTCAGCGGTACGCCGCGTCTTGCGCACGCGCAGCCGCGATGTCCTTTTCGAAGCGATCGCCGATCGCCAGCAGTTGCGGCTTGGTGACCACGTTCTCGCCACGCTTCTCGAAGTGGTATTCGTACACGTTCGTCTCGACGATCGAGTCGACCGGGCAGCTTTCCTCGCAGAAGCCGCAGAAGATGCACTTGAACAGGTCGATGTCGTAGCGCGTCGTGCGGCGCGTGCCGTCGTCGCGCGGCGCCGAGTCGATCGTGATCGCGAGCGCCGGGCACACCGCCTCGCACAGCTTGCACGCGATGCAGCGCTCTTCGCCGTTCGGATAGCGGCGCAGCGCATGCAGGCCGCGGAAACGGTTCGACTGCGGGATGTGCTCCATCGGATAGCGCACCGTGTATTTCGGGCGCACCAGATACTTGAGCGTGAGCCACAATCCGGCCCACAACTCCAGCAGCATGAGACTCTTGAGATAGGAAACGACTCGATTCATTGCTCTTGCCTCAAGCGCCTGCCACGACCCAGCCGAAATACTTCATGCAACCGGCGACGAATACCCAGACGATCGTGATCGGGATGAACACCTTCCAGCCGAGCCGCATGATCTGGTCGTAGCGATAGCGCGGGAAACTCGCGCGGAACCAGACGTACGCCGTCGCAAAGAAGAACATCTTGAGGAACAGCCACGGCCAGCCGCCCTTCCAGATCCAGTCGACGGTCCAATGCACATCGGCGTGCACCCAGCCCTGGAACGGACTGAGCCAGCCGCCGAGGAACAGGATCGGCACGAGGAACGACACCAGGATCATGTTCGCGTATTCGGTGAGGAAGAACACCGCGAACGGCGCGCCCGAATACTCGACGTGGAAACCGGCGACGATTTCCGATTCGCCTTCGGCGACGTCGAACGGCGCGCGGTTGGTTTCGGCCACGCCCGACACGAAGTAGATGACGAACATCGGCAGCAGCGGCAGCCAGAACCAGTCGAACAAGCCCTTGCTTCCGGCCTGCGCGTTGACGATGTCGGAGAGATTCAAACTGCCCGCGAGGATGAGTACGCCGACCAGCGAAAAGCCCATCGCGATTTCGTACGACACGACCTGCGCCGCCGAGCGCATCGCGCCGAGCAGCGCGTAGCGCGAGTTCGATGCCCAGCCGGCGATGATGATGCCGTACACGCCCATCGAGGTCATCGCGAGCAGGAACAGCAGGCCCGCGTTCGCATCCGACCACGCCGCGTGCGAGGCGATCGGAATCACCGACCACGCCGCGAACGCAGGCACGAGCGCCCACAGCGGCGCGAGCAGGAACAGCGCCTTGTTCGACTTCGTCGGGTAGATGACTTCCTTGAGCAGCAGCTTGAACACGTCGGCGAAGGTCTGCGCGAGACCTGCGGGACCGACGCTGTTCGGCCCCATGCGCACGTGCATCCAGCCGATGACCTTGCGTTCCCACCACACGTACATCGCCACGCCGATGATGAGCGGCAGCAACGGGAACAGCAGCAGGCTGATCGCCATCGTCAGCGTCGGGAAATGCGCCGCGCAAGCGTGGTAGGCGTCGATGATGAAGTTCATGTCGTCGTCACGCCTTTGCGATGTCGAGGGCCGCGCCATGCGGCGGCAGTGCACGCGTCGCCGCGTGTCCCGCTTCGATCCAGGCCGCGCCGCGCGGCACGCGGATCGACACTTCGACCGGCAGCACGACACCGGAAACGTTCGCGTTTGCGCCGAGCGAGAGACCGAGCGCGAGCGCGTCTTCCGGATGCAACGTCACGCACGCGGGACGCGACAGCGGATGCGCCTGCAACGCAGGCGCGCGACGCAGCACGGCGTCGGCGCGATAAATCGCCGTCGTCGCCACGCGCGTGAACTTCGCCGACGCGATAGTTGCATCGGCGATTCGGCCCGTCGCCGCGCCCATCGGCGCATCGGCCTTGGCCATCTGCGCGCGCAGCTCGTGCATCTGCGTGAAGTCGAAATGCGGCAGGCCGAGCACGGCGCCAAGTTGACGCAGGACGCGCCAGCCGGGCTTCGCGTCGCCTGGCGCTTTCGCCGCGACGTCGAGCGACTGCTCGATGCCGTCGACGTTCGTGTACGTGCCGTCCGTTTCCGGCGGCAAACCGATCGGCAGCACCGCATGCGCGGTGCGCTTGACGCCGTTGCAGGCGTAGGCACCGATGTAGACGCAGAACGAGGCGTTGCTGCGCGCCGCGTCGAACGCGGCCGGCGCGCTCGTGTCCTGCGAACCGGCTTGATAAACGACAAGCGTCTTCGGCGGGCGCGCGAGCATTGCCGCCGCATCGCGCCCGCCTGCGCGCGGCTGCGCGCCTGCGTGTGCGAGGCCAATGGCGTTCGCGCCCGACGGAATTTCGTTGCAGGCCGCACCCGTCGCCTTGGCGAGGAAGCGCGCGGCCGCACGGATCGCCGATGCGCGCGGATGATCGAGCGCGGTTTCGCCGAAGACGATCACCGCATCGCTGCCGGCATCGGCGAATGCTTTCGCCAGCGTCTTCATTGCATCGCTGGCCGAACGGCCTTCGATGAGCTTGGCCAGCGCCGACGACTGCGGCAGATGGCCGAGATCGTTGGCGGCTTTTGCGAGGTCGAGCAAGGTATCCGCGAGGATTTGCGGCGGCACGATCGTCTTGCCGGCCAGTTCGAACGTGAATTCGAAATCGACCGGATTGATCGCGTGGATCTTGGCGCCGCCGTTCCACGCCTTGCGCAGGCGATGGTGCAGCAGCGGCATCTCGTGGCGCGGATTGCAGCCGACGATCAGCACGAGACGCGCCTTTTCGAGGTCGGCGACGGATTTCTCGAACGCGGTCGCGAACGGCGCATCGGAGAAATCCTGCACGCGCAGGCGATGGTCGATCGCATCGCTGCCGAGGCCACGCAGGATGCGGCCGAGCAGATGGCCTTCCTCGTTGGACGCGAGCGGCGCGACGAGCGCGCCGAGATCGCCGTTCGCGTTGCGCAAGCCGTCGGCGACGAAGGCGATCGCTTCGTCCCAACTCGTTTCGACGAGTTCGCCGTTCTTGCGAATCATCGGCCGCAAGGCGCGATCGTTCGCGTAGAGACCTTCGTAGCTGTAGCGGTCGCGATCGGACAGCCAGCACTCGTTGATCGCTTCGTTGTCGCGCGGCACCGTGCGGAGCACTTCACCGCGGCGTGTGTGCAGCCACAGGTTCGCGCCGAGCGCGTCGTGGTAACCGATGCCATGGCGCGCGATGAGTTCCCATGCACGCGCCTTGAAACGGAACGGCTTGTTGGTGAGCGCGCCGACCGGACAGACGTCGATGACGTTGCCGGACAGTTCGCTCATCAGCGGCTTGCCGACGTAGGTGCCGATCTGCAGGCGTTCGCCACGCTCCATGCCGCCGAGTTCGTAGGTGCCGGCGACGTTGCTCATCACGCGCACGCAGCGCGTGCACTGGATGCAGCGCGTCATCTCGGTTTCGACGAGTGGGCCGAGATCTTCGTCGGCGACGACGCGCTTCTTCTCGACGAAGCGGCTGACCGAGCGGCCATAGCCCACCGACATGTCCTGCAACTCGCATTCGCCGCCCTGGTCGCAGATCGGGCAATCGAGCGGATGGTTGATGAGCAGGAACTCCATGACGTTGCGCTGCGCGGACAACGCGCGCTGCGACTGCGTCTGGATCTTCATGCCGTCGGCGACCGGCGTCGCGCAAGCCGGTTGCGGCTTGGGCATCGGACGGCCGCCCATCTCGACCTCGACCATGCACATGCGGCAGTTCGCGGCGATCGGCAGCTTCTCGTGATAGCAGAAACGCGGGATCGAAATGCCGGCCTTGTCGGCTGCGGCGATGATCATCGAGTTCTTCGGCACGACCATCGACTGGCCGTCGATCTCGATCGTGACGTGATCCGGCGGCACGCCGGGTGCTGCGGGTTGCGCGCTCATGCGGCGACTCCCAGTTTCGCGTCGACGATCGAGCGGCCGTTCCGGATGTAGTACTCGAACTCGTCCCAGAAGTGGCGCAGCATGCCCTGCACCGGCCATGCGGCGGCTTCGCCGAACGCGCAGATCGTGTGGCCTTCGATCTGGCCCGCGGCGGCTTTCAACGTGTCGAGGTCGCCGAGTTCGGCCTTCCCTTCGACGATGCGCGTGAGCATGCGGTACATCCAGCCGGTGCCTTCGCGGCACGGCGTGCACTGGCCGCAGCTTTCCTTGAAGTAGAACTGGCTGATGCGGCGACAGGCGCGCACCATGCACGTGGTTTCGTCCATGACGATGACCGCGCCCGAACCGAGGCCGGAACCGGCTTTCTGGATCGCGTCGTAGTCCATCGTCAGTTCCAGCATCGTCGCCGCCGGCAGCACGGGCATCGACGAACCGCCCGGAATCACCGCTTTCAGCTTGTGGCCGTTTCGCACGCCGCCGGCCATCTCGAGCAGATCCTTGAACGACGTGCCGAGCTTGATCTCGTAGTTGCCCGGCTTGTTGACGTGGCCGGATACGGAAAAGATCTTCGGGCCGCCGTTGTTCGGCTTGCCCTGCGCCATGAACCAGTCGGCGCCCTTGTTGAGGATCGTCGGCACCGAAGCGTAGGTCTCGGTGTTGTTGATCGTCGTCGGCTTGCCGTACAGGCCGAAATTCGCGGGGAACGGCGGCTTGAAGCGCGGCTGGCCCTTCTTGCCTTCGAGCGATTCCATCAGCGCGGTTTCTTCGCCGCAAATGTAGGCGCCGGCGCCGAGGGCGCCGAAGATGTCGACGTCGATGCCGCTGCCGCCGATGTTCTTGCCGAGCAGGCCGGCCGCGTAGGCTTCCTTGAGCGCCGCTTCGAAATGCTCGAACGGCTCGTGATGAAATTCGCCGCGCAGGTAGTTGTAGGCGACTGTCGAGCCGGTCGCGTAGCAGGCGATGGCAAGACCTTCGACGACCGCATGCGGATTGAAGCGCAGGATGTCGCGATCCTTGCAGGTGCCGGGCTCGGATTCGTCCGAATTGCAGAGGATGTACTTCTGCATGTTGCCTTTCGGCATGAACGACCACTTCAAACCGGTCGGGAAGCCCGCGCCGCCGCGGCCGCGCAGGCCGCTCTTCTTGACCTCGTCGACGATCGACGCCGGGTCGGGCTTGTCGGCGAGGATTTTCTTCCACGCCTTGTAGCCGTCGACCTTGAGGTAGTTGTCCAGCGTCCACGGCTGCTCGAAATGCAGCGTCGTGTAGACGACCTGGTGTTCCTGCGGTGCTGCGCCGTATGCCATGGTGTTTACTTCAGTTCGTCGAGAATGCGATCGACTTTCTCGATCGTCAGGTTCTCGTGGTAATGCCCGTTGACGACCATCATCGGCGCGCCGCAGCACGCAGCCAGGCATTCCTCTTCCTTCTTGAGGTAGATGCGGCCGTCCGCGCTGCTCTCGCCGAGCTTGATGCCGTACTTTTGCTCGCAATGACGCACGATGTCCTCGGCACCGTTGAGCCAGCACGAGATGTTCGTGCAGATCGCGACGTTGTTGCGCGCGACCGGCTGCGTCTCGAACATCGAGTAGAACGTGGCGACCTCGAAGCCCCAGACCTGCGGCAGGCCGAGATAGCGAGTGACCGCGACGATGAGGTCGTCGGTGAGATAGCCGTCGTTCTGCTCCTGCGCGGCCCACAAGCCCTGAATCAGCGCCGAGCGCTTGCGGTCGGCGGGGAATTTCGACACCCAATGATCGATGTGCTCGCGCGTATACGCGTTGAGCGCGACGAGCGGGTCGACGTGCTGGATTTCTTCGTAGTTGCCGGTCGGTTTCATCGGTCGACTTCTCCGAACACGACGTCGTAGGTGCCGATCATCGCGACGACGTCGGGCAGCATGTGGCCGCGCACGATGGCGTCCATCGACGACAGATGCACGAAGCTCGGCGCGCGGCAGTGCAGGCGGAACGGCTTGTTCGCGCCGTCGGAAACGAGATAGATGCCGAACTCGCCCTTCGGCGCTTCGACCGCCGCGTAGGTTTCGCCCGGAGGCACGGAATAGCCTTCCGAGAACAATTTGAAGTGATGGATCAGCGCTTCCATGTCGTCCTTCATCTCGACACGCGAAGGCGGCGCGACCTTGAAGTTGCGCACCATCACCGGCCCCGGGTTCTTCTTCAGCCAATCCACGCACTGCTTGATGATGCGGTTGGACTGGCGCATTTCCTCGACGCGCACGAGGTAGCGGTCGTAGCAGTCGCCCTGCACGCCGACCGGAATGTCGAAGTCGACTTCCGCGTACTTCGCGTACGGCTGCTTCTTGCGCAGATCCCACTCGATGCCGGAACCGCGCAGCATCGGGCCGGTCATGCCCCAGGCGAGCGCCTGCTCGGGCGAGACGATGCCGATGTCGACGGTGCGCTGCTTCCAGATGCGGTTGTTGGTGAGCAACTCCTCATACTCGTCGACGCGGCGCGGAAAGTCCGCCGTGAACGCGTCGAGGTAGTCGAGCATCGAACCGCCGCGCGAAGCGTTGAGGCGATCGAGATCCTTGCCCTTGTGCCACTTCGATTCGGCGTACTTGGGCATCACTTCCGGCAGATCGCGGTAGACGCCGCCGGGGCGGTAGTAGGTCGCGTGCATGCGCGCGCCCGACACCGCCTCGTAGCAGTCCATGAGTTCTTCGCGTTCGCGGAACGCGTAGAGGAACACCGCCATCGCGCCGAGGTCGAGCGCGTTCGAACCGATCCACATCAGGTGGTTCAGGATGCGCGTGATCTCGTCGAACATCGTGCGGATCCACTGCGCACGTTCCGGCACCTCGACGCCAAGCAGGTTCTCGATGGCGCGCACGTAGGCGTGCTCGTTGCACATCATCGAGACGTAGTCGAGGCGATCCATGTAGCCGATCGACTGGTTGAACGGCTTGGACTCGGCGAGCTTTTCGGTCGCGCGATGCAGCAGGCCGATATGCGGATCGGCGCGGACGATCGTCTCGCCGTCCATCTCCAGCACCAGGCGCAACACGCCGTGCGCAGCAGGATGCTGCGGGCCGAAGTTCATCGTGTAGTTCTTGATTTCCTGCATGGCCTTACTTCGCGCCTCCGGCCTTGCTTTCGGCTTGCGCCTGTTCATAGCGCGAGTCGTCGCGGATCGTGCGCGGCACGAGCACGCGCGGCACCACCGAGGTCACGGGTTCGTAGACGACGCGCTTCTTCTCCGCGTCGTAACGCACTTCGACGTTGCCGATCAACGGGAAGTCCTTGCGGAACGGATGGCCGACGAAACCGTAGTCGGTAAGGATGCGGCGCAGATCCGGATGGCCTTCGAAGACGATGCCGAACAGGTCGAACACCTCGCGTTCGAACCAGTCCGCACTCGGCCACACGGAGACGAGCGAGGTCAGGCCCGGCAAATCGTCGTCGGCGCAATGCGCGCGCACGCGCAAACGCCGGTTGTGCTTGAGTGACAGCAGATGGACGACGACGCCGAAACGATGCGGGATATGTGCCGGATGCGGACGATCGGCCCAGTTGAAACGGCCCGGCCCCTCGCCTTCCACGCCGCGCGAGAAACCCGTCCACGACACATCAGTCGTGTCCCATTCGGCATCCGCGTAGGAGAAATAATCCACGCCGCAGAGGTCGACGAGCTGTTCGAAATGCAAGTCGGCATCGTCGCGCAGCATGCGCGCGACTTCGAGCCAGTTTTCCGGCAGGACTTCGATCGTCGTTTCGCCGCGCGTTTCGTCTGCGCGGACGAGACTTGCGCTGAGGCGTGCTTCGAGCGCCTGCGCGAACGCGGACAGCGATGCAGTCTTTTCGCTCATGTCGGTTCCGTCAGCGCGCGATCGTGTTGGTGCGGCGGATTTTCTTCTGCAATTGCAGAATGCCGTGGATCAGCGCCTCGGCCGTCGGCGGGCAGCCCGGCACGTAGATGTCGACCGGCACGATGCGATCGCAGCCGCGCACGACCGCATAGGAATAGTGGTAGTAGCCGCCGCCGTTCGCGCACGAGCCCATCGAGATGACCCACTTCGGATCGGGCATCTGGTCGTAGACCTTGCGCAACGCCGGCGCCATCTTGTTGACCAGCGTGCCGGCGACGATCATCACGTCGGACTGGCGCGGCGACGGACGGAAGATCACGCCGTAGCGGTCGAGATCGAGGCGCGCCGCGCCCGCATGCATCATCTCTACTGCGCAGCAAGCGAGGCCGAACGTCATCGGCCACATCGAGCCGGTGCGCGCCCAGTTGATGAGGTCGTCGAGGCGCGCGGTCGCAAAGCCGCGCTGGATCAGCGGATTGTCGTCGCCCGGACGCAAGATGTCGTCGACGACGCTGACCGGCGCCGGGTTGTGCATCGTCTCGCTGATGCGGGATACGAGGCTCATGCTGTGGTCCTGAAGCGGAAACGGATGAACGTGAAGGTGGAAACGGACGAGGAGCGGGACATCATTCCCATTCCAGCGCGCCCTTCTTCCAGACGTAGACGAAGCCGATCACGAGCAGCAGCAGGAACATGCCCATCTCGACGAGGCCGAGCATGCCGAGCTTGCCGAACACGGTCGCCCACGGAAACACGAAGGCGATTTCCAGATCGAAGATGATGAACAGGATCGCGATGAGGTAATAGCGCACGTCGAAACGCATGCGCGCGTCCTCGAAGGCTTCGAAGCCGCATTCGTAGGGGGCGGATTTCTCGACACTGGGCCGGCGCGGGCCGAGCAGGTTGCCGATGACGATCAGCGCGATGCCGATGATCGCGGAAACCGCGAGGAACAACAGGACCGGAAAATACTCGGTCAACACAGACACCTCCGCGCCGGTGGCGCATCAGCGATCGCGACGGCGCTGCCGCCGCGACGACGGTAAAGAAAGATTCGATCCGGCGACCGCGAAGATCATTCGCGGCCGCCGTCCGAATCGAGTGGTGCCCAAGAGAGGACTCGAACCTCCACGGGTCTCCCCGCTACCACCTCAAGGTAGTGCGTCTACCAATTCCGCCACCTGGGCACTGCTGACTTTCCGTCCTTCCCTACTTTTTCGGCGCGGGCGTCTCCGCGGGCGGAGTCGCCGCCGGCTTGTCGCCGGCCGGTGCGGCTGCCGCCGGTGCCGGCGTGTCCGACGCCGCTGGCGCTGCCGCGGGCGTATCGCCCGTTGCGGCCGGCGCTGCCGCCGGTTTCGCCGGCGCGCTGGCGCCCGCCATCACACCAAGATCGCCATTCGTCGGCCGATCGCCTGCCGTACGGCTCACGTAAATGCCCATGCCGAGGCTGAGCAGGAAGAACAAACCGGCAAGCACCGCCGTGCTGCGCGACAGGAAATTCGCCGAGCCGCGCGCACCGAATACGGTCGCCGACGCACCACCACCAAAGCCCGATCCCGCATTCGCCCCTGCGCCACGCTGCAGGAGGATCAGGACGGTCATGGCAATCGCCGTCAGCACATAAAGAATGTTGGCAATAATAGAAAGCATCGAACGCTCTTCACAAGACCGCGGCTGCGCAGATGGCGCGGAAATCCGCTGCCGACAACGACGCACCGCCGATCAATCCACCATCCACGTCGCGCTGACCAAACAACTCGGCCGCGTTGGCGGGTTTGACGCTGCCGCCATACAAGAGCCGCAGCGAGTCAGAGATTGTAGCATCGTGCCGCGCAAATGTGTCACGCACGAAGGCATGAATTTCTTGCGCCTGCTCCGGAGAAGCGGTGCGCCCGGTGCCGATCGCCCAGACCGGCTCATACGCGACCACTGCTTGCGCGAAGGCGGCGATGCCCGCGCGCGCGATGACCGCATCGAGCTGGCGCTGGATCACGCGCTCCGCGTCGCCCGATTCGCGCTCCTGCAACGTCTCGCCAACGCACAGCACGGGAACCACCCCGGCCTTTTGCGCCGCGACGAACTTGCCCGCAACAACCACGTCGCTTTCGCCGTGGTACTGACGGCGTTCGGAGTGGCCGACGAGGACGTAATTGCAACCCACGTCCGCAAGCATCGGCGCCGCAACTTCACCCGTGTACGCACCCGACTCGTGTTCCGATACGTCCTGCGCGCCGAAGCGCAAGCCGCTGTCGCGATGGCGCGCGATCAAGCTTTCCAGGTACGGAAACGGCGGCAGGATCGCGATTTCCGCAACAGCGTCGCGCGCACCCGACGCGATCTCGCCGACGAGCGCTTCAGCCATCGCGCGCGAGCCGTGCATCTTCCAGTTTCCTGCGACGAGCGGTCGGCGCATGGCGAAGTGGTGTCCTTGTTCAAGGGCCGCAAGCATAGCCGCGCCTGCGCGATGGTCACAACCGAAGCTGGTGCTCCGCGCTCCGGATTTCCACGCAATATCCGCGCAGAAAAAAAGGGCTGCCGACGGGCAACCCTCGATCAGTGTCTGATTGGTGGGCGGTGCAGGGTTCGAACCTGCGACCCTTGCCGTGTGAAGGCAATGCTCTACCGCTGAGCTAACCGCCCGGAATCATCTGTTGGCGATGCGATCGCCAACCAGGCGATCTTGCCTCGCGAAACAGGGCGACGACGCACTTGCGCCATCGCCCTGCCAGATATGGTGCCGGAGAAGGGAATCGAACCCCCGACCTACGCATTACGAATGCGCCGCTCTACCAGCTGAGCTACTCCGGCGGGGCCGCGGAGTATAGACACTCGACCAGCCAGCGACAACAGGGCACGAACACTCTCAGGACGTATTACCAGCACTTGCCGTTGGTCTCGGCGCCGGATTGGTTTTTGTAGCCCGTGTTGGTGATCGTGAGGTTCTTGCACTGATCCTTGTCCTGCGGAGCTTGCGGCGTCGCGGTCAGCGTGTAGGTCTGGTTGCTGTTGGCCAACGCGACCGCAACCGTGTAGTAGCCCTTCTCCGAGGTCGTGCCCAAGCCGAGCGTAGCCATCGACGCATAGTTGTTCAGATTGGTGTAATAGCGTTCCTGCGCCGCCGCGATGCGCATCAGGAATTCCTTCCCGTCGGCACGGCGCGTTCGATACACATAGTTCGTGTAACTGGGATAGGCGATCGCAGCCAGAATCGCCACGATCGCGACGACGATCATCAACTCGATCAAGGTGAACGCGCGGATCCGTTTCATCTATGGTCTCCTGAAGTACGTGCAATCGCCGGGGCGACTGCACGTACGCCAATTCAAGGGTCAGTTGAGCAACTCACGCCAGCCGCTGCGGTGCCAGACCGGAATGGCCGCCGCCATCATCTTGTCGAGCGCTTCCTTGACGGCGATCGGTGTTCCCGCCGGCAGTCCGACGATGACGCCACCGCCGCCGCCTCGCTTGATGACCGGATCGCTCGGTGGCGTTGGTGCCGTGACCACGGCGCCAATCAAACCCTGGCCCGAACCAATGCCGCCTACCGTATTGATGGCAGCGCCCGTCGCGGCATCGATCGCCATGATCGAATAGCGCGCGCCTGGGTCGCACGGGTCATCGCTCTTGGGGATGAGTCCATAGAGCATGGCGACGTTCGCGGTCGGAATCGGAATCGCTCGACGTTGCGCACGCTCACCCTTTTCCGTACCAACGTTGAGTGGCATGCGCCAGCCGTGTGCAGGCACGGATATCACGATCGGATTGCCGCTTCCATCGACCGAACCCATGCGCATAGGCGGCGTCCCGGATTGAACGCTGCCGCTGGGCGCAGCGTATCCAGTAATGCTGCGCACATCGGCGGTCGACTGCGTCATGTTTTCCGTCACCAGCTGATTCACCTTGATCGGATAATTCGTCGAAGCCGTGCCGTAGTCACGAACGCCATAGAACGCCTGTTGCGGAATAAGGCTGGTCCGGTCGTCTTCGCCCAGATATTTGCCGGTACCGAACACGAGGATCGCATTCCGCGTCACCGGGTCGGACAACGCACTGGGGTTGAAGACGATCGGCTGATCGCCGGCGCTCGTTCCACCACCGTTGCCGTAGCTGGTGAACATCAAATCCACCTTCCAGTTGCTCGGATCCTTGTCGGACAGATCGAAACGCCACAGGTTGCCGGCGAGATCTCCCGCATAGGCCAAGTCGTCGACCTCGTCGCTTCCCAGGTCGTAAACCATCGGCGTCGACAGGCCGAATGTCTTGAAACCGGCCGGTTGCGTCTGCGGGGCCATGGTCGTGGGCAATTCCTTGATCAATTTGCCCGTTTCCATGTCGATGACAAGCAGGGACGTCCGACCGGCCGCCGCTTCGGTACGATCGCCGGGCTGTGCGGCAGCGTCGGCATTCGACGGGAAATAACCGCTCGATACGAGCGCTACCCATTTGTTGTCGTAATGGATACGCGCGATGTTGGCCGAATCATAGGTATAGCCCAGCGAAGCGCAGGTTCGCGAACCCTCACTGCAGGGCGAGTCTGTCGCTGTACTCGCCGTCGTGCCATTGCCGAACTCCCAAAGTACTACGCCGCTCGTGCCGGCCGCATTCGATTCGTTGGTCTGCGTGGGATTGGTCACGTCCAGGGCATAGACGCCGCGCCCGCCCAGACGCAGCGAGCCCACGAGCACGGTTCGCCAGCTTCCTTTGATGAACACGTCTCGCTCACGCGGCTTGGCATCGACACCGGGAACAAGATCAGCGTCGCTATTCGTCGAAGTGGCCAATCGACCATTGCGGATCACGGTATCCGGCACGAATGCCCACGCTTCGGCACCGGTATTGGCATCGAATGCATGCAACATCCCGTCGTTGGAGCCTACGTAGATCATCTGGCGACGCGCACGCTGCGCGTTCTGGTAGTACGCGTAGGTCTTCGTCGTATCAGAGCTCGCCGCGGTCGCCTCCGGCGAATCGGAAGGGAACATGTCGTGATAGCCGCCTCGCGGCGAAGAAACATACGTCGGCTCGCCATTGATGACCGCACCCAACAGCGATTGACGCACGCGCAGCAAGGGGGTTGCCGGTGCGGTTTCGTTGTCACGCTTGCCGCGGAGATAGTCGAGGCGAGCCGAGCCGTAGCCATCGCAGTTGGTGCCGGTACCGGTGCAAGCAGCGGCGCCTGGCTTCTGGTTCAAAGCATTCTGCTGCGCCGCCGTCAGGCTGCCCCATCGGAAAGTCTCGCCGCTGGCTGCTCCGTCCGAAGTGACGATGATGCGACTGTTCGGATCGGGTACCGGGTTGGTGCCGGCGGGATCGGAGCACGATCCGCCCGTCAGCAGGCAGCCGGCATCCCACACCACCGTCGCGGGCTGGCCGGAATCGTCGAGCGTCCAGCGCTTGACATTGCCGGGCCAACCGCTCGTGTCGTAGCCCCCCTGATACGCACTGTTGCCGCCGGTGAGGATCGGGAGCGATACGGCGGCCGGCGAGGACGCGCTGCTTTGCGCAACGACGCTGGCGATGACTTTCTTCAGCGCCGCAATCAGATCGGAGGGATTGGCCGCCGCGAAGAATTCGCCGCGACTGTTGATCGCAGCATGCCACATGTCGTCGATTTTCTCCGGCGTATCGCTGTAAGGACTGCTGCCGGAAAGCTTGGGCCATTGCAAGGTGCCCTTGCGCAATTTCAGATAATTGGCGTCGGTTTTCGGAATGGTGCCGTCGACACCGAAGCCAATCATGAACTGGACGAGATGCGGCCAAGTCGCCGGGTCGTTGACGGGATTCCAGTAGATCTCGGCGTTGTCGAGCCAGTTGTCGCCGGGCGACAACGGCACCGAGCCGGTCACACCCGTCGTGCGATCGACGAGGTAGGGGCGCACCTTGAGCTTGGTCTGGGCATTGTTCTTGAAATCCGGCCGCAAATCGGTCGCCCAGTACTGGAACGCCAGATCGGCCATCGTGTTCTGGCCACTACTCAGCTCGTTCCAGAAAATCTTCGATTGCGCCGCTGCGGTCGAGTACGCTCGGCCGTCTGGCAACGTGACGCCAGTCGTGTCGTTCTGGGTGGCGGTAACAGTGCTGTTGTTCCACAAACCATCCGTCATCTGGATGTGGAAATTCTTTCGGCAACTCAGCTCCTTTTTTGTAGCCGCATCGTAGTACGGATTCGTATCCGTTCCGGTCTTTACTTGAAAGAGCGCACCCACCCGACCCAAGGCGGCTTGGTTCGGCGTGTTTCCGCTGGCGCCAATCTGGAACAGCCAATCGTTGTAGAAGCTGGTTCGCGTCGCCCCTTCGAATGGCAGGATTTTGGTCGTGCCCGCAGCAATCTTGTTGCTGTTGATGTTCTGCCACGCAACACGAATTCCGTTGTCAAAAACGGCATACGCACGAGACACCGCAGAAATGGATGCCATGTTGCGGGTGCGGTAATAGGAATACCAATTGGCAAAGTTCTGCTGCTGCGTCGAAGGCAAAGCCTGCCACTTCCAATTGGCGGTTTTGTACAACTCCGTAACCGACGCACTGGTCAGTTTACCCGTAGTGGCATCCGTAGCCAGCGCCGAGCCAGTGTAATAATAATATCCAGCACCGGTGCTCTTGCAAAACGAATAAGTGCTCAAGTTTCTCTTGGTCGAGCTCGAAGCACTCGTAGGACGATTCTGCTGGATTCCATTGTCCCAGGCGGTTGCAAACGGGGCATTCGGAAACGATGTCGTGCCATCCGCCTTCATTGGCGGATCATAAGTGGCGTTGGGGTTGTAATAGACGCCATTCATTGGCCAGGATTCAGGTTTCGCTGCGTCGGCGCCCGGATTGATAACGCCCGCACAATACCAAGGATCGCTGGTGCTCCAACCACTGCCATCGTATGGCCTCTGATCCGGCATGTAGGCACTGCCCATCGATCCCGAATCGTCGAAGGTGAGAACAACGTTCGGCGCAACCTTGGAGGTCAACTCCGGCGGCGTCGTCAACAGGTTCGTCGTGCCAGCTGCGGCTGCTTGAGCATGCGCGACTCCGGGCAAACTCAAACCCGTGAGCGCGCAAATGGCGGCGACAGCCAACGACAAGGTCGATGAGGAAAGTAGGCGAGTCATGGGATTGCTCCTGGACATGTCTTCAGGATCAGGGGGCGCCGGTACCGTAACCGGCATCCGTCATGTTCGCGGCCGAATACACGCTCTCGACCACCCGCTGCACCGCGGCGCTGCCGCCCTGGCTGCGCGAGGTGATGCGATAGAAGTGATAGGCATTTTGGTTCTGGGGATCGATCGCGCCCGATTGCTGTCCCGAACTGGGCGGCACGTTGGGGCCGATATCCTCCAGAAGGATCACCGGCTGCTCCGCCAACGACGCAGTTTCGCTGTCGCCGCTCAAACCCGTCAGGACGTGTGCATACGTCGGCATGCCGGGCAACGCACTGACCCAACTGAACGAACTGCGGAATGCCTGCACTCCAGACGCCAGCGTGCCGCCCAGATCAGGCCGATAGACGCAACTCGACGATCCGCCTTCACAGGGCGGCAAGGGATTGCCCGTTGGATCGTTGAAACGGATGTTCCACAACCACGCCTCCGTTCCGCGGACGCCATTTTCCGCGCCCATCATCGCGAGTTGCTGGTTGCGCATTCCGCCCGTCATCTTTTCCTGCAGGATCGATGTGCCCATCGCCGTCAACGTCAACAGCGTGATCAACAAGAGGAAAATCAGGGCCACGAACAACACCGCACCGCGCTGATGCTCCGGCAATCTTTTGCTCTGGATATTCATGTCTTATGGCCTAGAGATGACGGTCACGAACGGAGACATAGGCTATGAATTCTCGGCGCAGCTGGCTGCCGGCCTTGATGCCCGATGGCAGCAAATCGCCGTCGGCCTTCGTGTATTGGGTCCCATCGAAGCGATAGGTTCGACTTGCGTTGTCGAGTCCGAATACTTCGTCCACCGTGTTGAGCAGCAGATGCGGTTCCACCGTATTCACGGCACGCCACATGCATCCCGGCTCGATATTCAAGCCGGGCGGTGGCGCAGGACAACCAGCAGCCGTATTCACCTGCGAAGCCGTCATGAACTGTATGTTGCCGCCCGAATCCTGTATGCCGTAACGGAACATGAGCTGATCCACGCCACGCACGAGTTCCTGCTCGGTGCCGTTTTCACGCCGAACCAATACGGGAACGAGGCGCTGCGCGGCCGAACTGTTCAGCCGCGCATCCGGATTGTCGTCGGCGCGGAATGCAAGGTAGTAGCTGACCGTGACGAAGTCGTCCGTGAAATTGAACAGACGCACGTCGCGCATGGGATTGCCGGCACACAGCGCACCCAAGGCGCCAGACAGTATGCCGCCCGTCGTTGAAGGCGCCGTGCCGATGGTGAGCGTATTGCCAGATACCGCACCAATTGGCACGACTGCCGGACTCACGCAGTCGGAAATGAGCGCCAATCCCGGTTTCATGTTCGCAACCGGGTCGTCGCCAGCCTGTGGGCTCAAGGTAATCGTGGTGCCATTGGTCAGCGGACTTGCCGCCGGCGTGGCGCACGCTCCTACTGCTACTGGCCAACCGCTGCCGCGTTGATAGCGGATGGTCAACACGTCAGACGCCGGTACGCGCTTGCCTGCGGCCAAACCCATGTCAGGTATCTGCCCCGTACCATTCGGTACCGCCGGAGTGCAGGCCGTCGCCGTGCATGAATAACCTTGCACGAACCAGCGCGGACTCAGCGCGTACGCCGCGGTGGCCGAACCAGACTGCGGATTGCCATTGATGTCGATGCTGTTGATCGTGCTGTCCGGCAGTCTCAGATCCGGCGCGTAGACCATCGGGGCTCGAGCCGGCACCACCGGGGCCACCGTTCCGGGTGGCGTACCACCTGTTGTGTTGCTGCAATATTGAGAGCTCAGACTGAGCAAATCACGATCGATCTGCGTGACGGCGAAACGACCGTTCTCCTGCAATCTGGCCAAACCATCCTGGAGCTTGTTCGTGCGGCTCGTGTTGCTGAACAGGCTCATGATGCCAATGCTGAGCAACAAACCCAGCGTGATCGCGATCATGATCTCGATCAGAGAAAAACCCTTGGCGCCACGGGTCAGACCAAAGGAACGAGATGAGGGATGGCAAATACGGATCATGGCTGGAACATCCAGGCGAAGGTTTGCGTACCCGGAGTAGACGGCGTCGCGCCACGGGACAGATCGGCTTCGTTCCATGCAATCACCATTGAACAGATTCCGTCGAAAGGCTCGCTGCCGGATCCGCGTGCCTTGTGCGCCTCACCGTAGGTGCCATTGCACTCGATCGTGGCCGTGCTGCCGGACGGCAGCATGTCGACCAGCTGCTGGCTGAAAATCTGCGTGTCGCGAGTCACCAGTGCCGAAGGTGGACAAACTCCACCCAGGCAGGTTCCTGAGCCGGCGGTACTCGCGTCGTAAGTGCCGTTGTAGTCATTGGCCCAGCCGATATTGCTGCGCATACGATCGGCCATTCCTTGCGCGATGAAGGAAGCCTGTGTCCGAAGGTAGGCACTGTGGTTGGTGCGCACCGACAACACCATGAGACCAGCCACACCGAGCAGGCCGAGCGTGAAAATGAGCACGGCAATAAGCACTTCAAGCAACGTGAATCCGCGGTTTCTCATCAACTTGCGCATCTTGACTGTCCTCAACCGCAATTGCCGGCAGGCGCCCCGGTGGTATCGCGGCGGCTTTCGATGATGCCGCCCGCTCCAATGTGGATGCGTCGCGATTGTTTCGGATCTGCATTGTTGGCGGGTCGACACACGCTGAAATCGAAGTCGGTGCCACTGCCCTGCAGACTGCCCATCGACGTGAAGACGACTTCATCCCCAGTGCCCAAGAGGCGATAACCATCGCTCAGAGCGCCTTGGTAGCGCAGACACAAGGGTACGTCGCCTGTGTCCAGATAGGCTTCGCAATCTGCCTGGGTAGTGCCCGTATAGTCGATGGTTGCGTCTGACGCCTTGGCCACCACCACCTGCCAACCATTGCTCCAGTTGCCGCCGTTGGCGATTACCGCCGCTGGGCGACCACGCTTGACTGCCTCGGCGCGAGCCACATTGAGCGAACCGATCAAGTCGTTGGTATTTTCGGTCACGGCCATTCTGGCCATGAACTCCCGATAGTTCGGCAGGGCGATCGCAGCCAGAATCACCGCGATCGCCACGGTAATCATCAATTCGACCAGCGTGAAACCGCGCGACTTGGCGGATCGCCCCAAGCCATGGCGCTTGATTCCAGAAGACATGATCCCCCCGACTACCGGATATCGCCGCACCTTAGGCAGCGGCGGCGGGGCCGACAAGCGACGGCCTTGCTTGCGGTATCAATTGCCGGATGAACGGCGCGAGAGCGCGCCGCTCAGGCCACCACGCGCAGGCGCAGTTCCTTCGGCAGCGCGAAGGTGACGTTTTCCGGTTCGCCGTCGAGTTCGCGGACGCCGTGGGCACCCGCCGAGCGCAGGGCGGCGATCACGTCGCGGACGAGGCTTTCGGGTGCGGAGGCGCCGGCAGTGACGCCGATGCGATTGCGACCGCCCAGCCAATGCGGGTCAATGTCGCCGGCGCCGTCGATGAGGTAGGCGGGCACGCCCTGTTTCTCGGCGAGTTCGCGCAGGCGGTTGGAATTGGAACTGTTCGGCGAGCCGACGACGAGGACAAGGTCGCACTGCTGACCGAGCTTGCGCACGGCGTCCTGGCGATTCTGCGTGGCGTAGCAGATGTCGTCGTGGCGTGGGCCCTGGATCGCGGGAAAGCGCCGCTGCAGCGCCTCAATGACGGCTTTCGTGTCGTCGATCGACAGCGTCGTCTGCGTGGCGAAGGCGATGTGCTCGGGATTGCGCGGGACGATCTTGTCGACGCATTCCGGCGTTTCGACCAAGTGGATCGCGCCGGCGTTAGCCGGATCCCACTGCCCCATCGTGCCTTCGACTTCCGGATGACCGGCGTGGCCGATGAGCACGACGTCGCGCCCGGCCTTGCCGTGGCGCGCGACTTCCATGTGCACCTTTGTGACGAGCGGACAGGTCGCGTCGAACACGCGCAGGCCGCGCTCGTCCGCTTCGCCGCGCACGGCTTGGGAGACGCCGTGCGCGCTGAAGATCACGGTCGCGCCGTCGGGCACCTCAACCAGTTCGTCGACGAACACCGCGCCTTTCGCGCGCAGGTTGTCGACAACGAAACGGTTGTGCACGACTTCGTGGCGCACGTAGATCGGCGCGCCGAAGGTTTCCAGCGCGCGCTCGACGATCTCGATCACGCGGTCGACGCCGGCACAGAAGCCGCGCGGATTGGCAAGGATGACGTCCATGCAGCGATTATCCGCGCTTGCCCTGCTCTTTCCCACCGACGAAGCTGAAAAGCGCGAGCGCTACCGCGCCGACGCAGATCGCCGAGTCGGCGACGTTGAACGCGGGCCAGTGCGCGCTGCCCCAGTAAACGTCGATGAAGTCGACGACATGGCCGAAGCGCAGACGGTCGACCAGGTTGCCGAGCGCGCCGCCGATGATCAGCGCGAGCGGCGCCGCGTTGCGCCAATCGCCGCGCTGCAATCGCGACAGCCAAACGGCCAAACCTGCGCTGACGCCGATCGCGAGCGCGGTGAAAAACCAGCGCTGCCAGCCATCCGCGCCCGCGAGAAAACTGAACGCCGCGCCGGGATTGAACGCCAGCGTCCAGTTGAGCAGGCCTGGAATCACTTCACGCGATTCGTAAGGCTGCAGCGCCCCGAGAGCAACGTGCTTGCCGAACTGGTCGAGCGCGACGACGGCCGCCGACAGCAGCAGCCAGGGCAAGGCATTGCGTGGTTTGATCATCGAAGGACTCATGGATTGAGCAGGCGACGCGCCAACAGCGACTGCATGTCACGCCTGCCATCAGCGACCACAAGGACGAAAACTGACGCGTCGACAACCCGGTAGATGACACGCCAAGGCCTGAGAATCACCTGGCGATATTCATGGATTCCCAATGTTGCCAGCTCCTTCGGCGATGAGCCTCGGTCAGGCAGGTCGCCCAGACGTTCGATCAAGCCGAGCAAGCGATCCTGGATTTCGTCTGCTCGGCGAGCCGAATCCCCCCGCACAATGTAGTCATGAATCTCTTCGAGATCACGTTCGGCACCGGCCGTGACGAAAACCCGTTGACCCGAACTCATGCTGCGCCTTTGGCAGCCCGTTTCGCGCGCAGACGCTTCGCAACCTTGGTCGCGGAATCGAAATGGCCGGCGTCGATCTCGTTTCGACCAAGCGCCAGCAACTTGAGCAGCGCCAGCGCCTCCTGCGTCTGCTCCCAGGAAACCACGTCCTGCATTACAGCCTTGGCTTCGCCGTTCTGGGTGATGACCAACGGTTCGCGTTCAATGCCAATGCGCTCGAGCACCTCGGCTGCATTCGCTTTCAGATAGCTGATCGGGCGGACTTGCGTCGAGAAGCGCATGAAAAATCCTCCATAAGACCGGACTGAATATAGTCCTTAAAGAGTCTCTCGACAAATTTACCGCGACCGTAACATCAGTTCCTGACGGCCTCAGAACCACCGCCGCGTCTCGCCGCCGCCGTCGACGTTCTCGACGCAACGTCCGCAAATCTCCGGATGCTCGGGATTCACGCCGACGTCGTCGCGGTAATGCCAGCAGCGGATGCACTTGGCCGCTTCGCTCGCGCGCGCGGCGATGGCCACTTCGCCGCCGTCGAGCTTGACGACTTCCGCGTCCGCGGGACGCTGCGCGATGTCCGCCCAATCCAGCTTCGAGGTGATGAAGAAGAAGCGCAGTTCGTCGGCGACCTCGGCGTAGCGCGCTCGCGTCGCCGTGTCCGCATGCAGCGCGACTTCCGCCTGCAGCGAGGCGCCGATGCCGCCGCTCGCACGCATGCCTTCGAGCAGGCGCGACGCGCCCGCGCGGATTGCGAGCAGGTCGCCCCACCACGCGCGACGTTCAGGCGAACCCTGCGTCGTCGCCAGACCTTCGTACCAGGTCTCGAACAATACCGATTCGCTGCGTTGGCCCGGAATCAGCGGCCAGATTTCTTCGGCCGTGAACGACAGGATCGGCGCGATCCAGCGCGTCAGCGCTTCGACGATGCGGAACATCGCGCTCTGTGCGCTGCGCCGGCCGCGGCTGTCGGTCGGCATCGTGTAGAGGCGATCCTTGGTGATGTCGAGGTAGAGCGCGCCCATCTCGTTCGTGCAGAAGTTCTGCACGCGTGCGACGACTTCCGGGAAATCGTGTTTCGCGTACGCGGCGGCGACGGCGACCTGCACGTCGTGCGCCTGCTGCACGGCCCACTGGTCGAGCAGCAGGCAATCTTCGACCGGCAACAAGTGCTTCGACGGATCGAAACCGTCGAGATTGCCGAGCAGGAAGCGCGCGGTGTTGCGGATGCGGCGGTACGAATCCGACACGCGCTTGAGGATTTCGTCGGAAACGGCGATCTCG
This sequence comes from Pseudomonadota bacterium, assembly GCA_029779475.1. Lineage (GTDB taxonomy): Bacteria > Pseudomonadota > Gammaproteobacteria > Xanthomonadales > Rhodanobacteraceae > Dokdonella_A. Next base: position 17,558 of record JAKPAN010000321.1, on the reverse strand, counting down.
TTGCGGTAGTCGGTCGACGCGACCCACAGGCGCAACACGTCGGCGCCGAGCGTGTCGACGACCTTTTGCGGCGCGATCACGTTGCCGAGCGACTTGGACATCTTGCGGCCCTGCGCATCGACAGTGAAGCCGTGCGTGAGCACGACGTCGTACGGCGCGCGGCCGTGCATCGCGGTCGAGGTCAGCAGCGACGACTGGAACCAGCCGCGATGCTGATCCGAGCCTTCCAGATACATGACCTTGTCGCCGGCCTTGCGCGCAAGATGCGGACGCTGGTCGAGCACGCAGAAATGCGTGACGCCGGAATCGAACCACACGTCGAGGATGTCGGTGACTTTTTCGTATTGCGACGCTTCGCCGCCGAGGAGTTCCGCCGCATCGAGCGCGTACCACGCATCGACGCCGTCCTTCTCGACGCGCTTGGCGACCTCCTCCATGATTTCGGCACTGCGCGGATGCGGCTGCTGCGTGATCTTGTCGACGAACAGCGCGATCGGCACGCCCCAGGTGCGCTGGCGCGAGATGCACCAATCGGGACGTCCGGCGACCATGCCGGCGATGCGTTCCTCGCCCCACGACGGGAACCAGTCGACGTCGTTCTTGATCGTCTTCAGCGCCGCATCGCGCAGGCCGGCCGTTTCCATGCCGATGAACCATTGCGGCGTGGTGCGGAATGCGACCGGCGTCTTGTGGCGCCAGCAATGCGGATAGCTGTGCGTGATCTTCGCCAGCGCGAGCAACGCGCCGCGTTCGCGCAACAGGTCGACGACGGCGTCGTTCGCCTTCCAGATGAACTGGCCTTCGAAGATCGGCGTGCCCGGCAGATAGACGCCGTTGCCGCCGACCGGATTGAGCACGTTCGCGGGCGTCTTTTCGACGATGCCGTATTTCTGGCCGACCGCGAAGTCTTCCGCACCGTGGCCGGGCGCGGTGTGCACGGCGCCCGTACCTTCTTCGGCGGAGACGTGGTCGCCGACGATGATCGGAACCGTGCGCTCGTAGAACGGGTGGCGCAGCGCCGCTGCTTTCGCGATCGCGTCTTCGCCCGGAAGCACAGCGAGGTCGGCGCCCTTCGCGCGCCCGAGCACGCGCATCTCCGCAACGCCGTAACGTGCGAGCGCGCGTTCCGCGAGCGCATCGGCAAGCACGAGCCACACGCGCTTGCCCTCGCGCGCAGGGCCTTCGACGAGCACGTATTCAAGCTCCGGGCCGAGCGTCACCGCAAAGCTCGCCGGTAGCGTCCACGGCGTGGTCGTCCAGATCGGCACGGCGACGATGTCGTTCGCATCGATCGCCGCGCCGAATTTCGCGGCGAGCGCTTGGGCGTCGACGGCGTCGTAAGCAACGTCGATCGCGGTCGATTGCTTGTCCTGGTATTCGATCTCGGCTTCCGCGAGCGCGGAGCCGCAATCGAAGCACCAGTGCACGGGCTTGAAGCCGCGCAGCACGTGGCCGTTGGCATGGATCTTCGCCAGCGCGCGGATCATGTCCGCTTCGTAGCGGAAATCCATCGTGCGGTACGGGTTTTCCCAATCGCCGAGCACGCCGAGACGCTTGAAGTCGGCGCGCTGCACGTCGATTTGTTCCGCGGCGTATTCACGGCACAGGCGACGGAATTCGGCGGCGTCGACTTTCTGCCCGACCTTGCCGACCTTTTTCTCGATCGCGATCTCGATCGGCAGGCCGTGGCAATCCCAGCCCGGCACGTACGGCGAGCGATAGCCGGCGAGCAGCGCCGACTTGACGACGACGTCCTTGAGCACCTTGTTGACGGCGTGACCGATGTGGATCGCGCCGTTCGCATACGGCGGGCCGTCGTGCAGGATGAAGGCATGCTCGCGACTCGCGCTGCGGCGCTGGATTTCCGCGTAGCGTTGCGCGCGCTCCCATTCGGCGAGCATCGCCGGCTCGCGCTTGGCGAGATCGGCCTTCATCGCGAAGGAGGTGTTGGGCAGGTTGATCGTGGTTTTGTAGTCCTGGCTCATGCTCGGGCCTGGCTCGCTCTGGAAGGCTTGAAATAGGTGTCGTCGTTGCGGTTTTCATCGGCGCGCAACCGATCGCGCGCCTGTTCGGCATCGAGGTCGATCTGCCGCACCATCGCGTCGAGATCGGAGAACTTGAGTTCGTCGCGCAGCTTGGCGACGAACTCGACTTCGATGCGCCGGCCGTAGAGATCGCCGTCGAAATCGAACAGATGCGCCTCGAGCAGCGGCTCGCCGCCCCCGCCGACGGTCGGCCGCACGCCAAGGCTGGCGACGGCGGGCATCGCCCGCGCTTCGACGCCGCGCACGCGCACCGCAAAGATGCCCGCGACCGGCGACGTGCGCCGGCCCAGGCGGATGTTCGCGGTGGGATAACCGAGCTGGCGTCCGAGCTGCTGGCCGCGCACGACGTGGCCGCCGATCGAGAAACGTCGCCCCAGTTGCGCCGCAGCCGCGTCGAATTCGCCTGCGGCGAGCTGCGCGCGGATCGCGCTGCTGCTCACGCGTGCGCCATCGACGCGAACGTCGGGCATGACCTCGACGGAAAAGCCGCGACGTGCGCCGAATTCGCGCAGCATGTCCACGTCGCCGCGGCGCGCATGGCCGAAACGGAAATCCGCGCCGACCCACAGCTCGCGCACGCCCGAGCGCGCGACGAGGATGTCGTCGATGAACGATTCGGCCGACATCGCCGCGAGTGTTTCGGCGAAGCGCAGCGAGAGCAACCTAGACGCACCGGCATCCAGCAGCAACGCGAGTTTTTCGCGCGCGGCGGTCAGACGCGGCACGGGTTTGCCGTGCGCGAAGAATTCGCGCGGGATCGGCTCGAACGTGATCGCGAGCGGCGTCAGCGCGAGCGCAGTCGCGCGCTCGCGCACGCGCGCGAGCAGCGCGCGATGGCCCAGATGCACGCCATCGAACGCACCCACGCACACGACACTGCCACCCGGCGCCAGATTCGGCCCGGCGGCATCACGGAAAAGCCGGTTCATCGCGCGAGTATAGCCGCCGCACCGCAGCATGCGGCGATGCTGCGCGATCGAACTACCCTCGCAAATCGCGCAGCCGGAAGCCGCCCGCCAACAGAGCCGCCAGAAACGCCGCACTCGCCGCGCCGATCACGACGCCGAGCCGCGCAACGCGCGTCAGCGGCGACCAATCGCCCCATTCCGGCCATTGCCAGAGCGCGAACAGGATCACCGCGACCATCGCCGCGCAAGCCAGCGCAAGACGCAGCAGGTGCCGCCCCCAACCCGGTTCGGCAACATGCAAACCGCCGCGGCGCAGCGCGATCCACAACTGCGCAAGGTTGAGATAGCTCGCAAGCGCGCTCGCCAGCGCCAGCGCCATGTGCAGGCCCGGCACCTTGGCGATGCCGGCGAGCCAGCCGTCGGCGAGATCTTCCGGCCGGTGCCAGAGCGCGAACAGCGCGGCGACGAAAAGAACGTTGAGCGCCATATTCGCGATCATCGCGACGATGCCCGCACGCACCGGCGTCTTGGTGTCCTGCCTCGCGTAGAACGCCGGCGCGACGACCTTGACCAGCGCGAACGCAGGCAAACCGAACGACAGCGCCGACAGCGACAGCGCGGCCATGTCGACGTCGTGCGCCGTGAAACGCCCATGTTGCAGCAGCGTCGCAAGGATCGGTTTGGCGAGCAGCACGAGCGCGAACATCGCCGGCACGGAAATCAGCAGCGCCGTGCGCAGGCCCCAATCGAGCGCCTTCGAAAAGCCTTCGCGATCGGTCGCGACGTGGTGGCGCGACAGCGACGGCAAAATCACCGTGCCGAGCGCGACGCCGAAGATGCCGAGCGGGAATTCGAGCAGGCGGTCGGTCTGCGTGAGCCAGGTCTGCGAGCCGGTGATCAGGAACGAGGCGATCAACGTGTCCAGCAGCAGGTTGATCTGCGCGACCGACGAACCGAACAGCGTCGGCACCATGAGCTTGAGGATGCGCCGCACATCCGGGTGGCTCCAGCCCCAGCGCGGCAGCGCGAGCAGGTCGAGCCGCGCGATCGCGGGCAACAGCAACAACAGTTGCAGGATGCCAGCGATGAAGATCGCCCAACCCAGCGCCATGATGGGCACGTCGAACGCCTTCGACCACCACAACGCCGCCGCGATCATGCACAGGTTCATCAGCACCGGCGCGAGCGCCGGCAACAGGAACTTGTGGAAGCTGTTGAGCACCGCGCCGGCCAGCGCGGTCAGCGAGACGAACAGCAGGAACGGGAACATCACGCGCAGCAGGTGGGTCGTGAGCGCGAACTTCTCCGGCTGGTCGATCGCGCCCGGTGCGAAACCAGCGGCGACCCAATGCGCGCCGAGCATGCCGAGGGCGGTCACCACGAACAGGATGCCGCCGAGCGTGCCGGTCGTGCGCGCGACGAGTTCCTTCAGATCCGCGTGCGGCCGCGTTTCCTTGACCTCGGTGAACACCGGCACGAACGCGACCGAGAACGAGCCTTCCGCGAACAGGCGGCGCAGGAAGTTCGGAATGCGGAACGCGACCCAGAACGCGTCGGTCGCTGCGTTCGCGCCGAACGCGTAGGCGATCGCCTGCTCGCGCACGAGGCCGAGGATGCGCGAGACGAACGTGCCGCCGCTGAAGCTCAGCATCGAGCGAAGCAGGTTCGGGCGACTCATGCGCCCTGCTCCGCGGCCCGGATCCGTTTGACGCCACGCGGGACGACAGGCATAATCCGCAGTCTTTTTCCGAACAACCCATTCTCCGGAGTCATCCCTTGGCCAACATCAAGTCCGCGAAGAAGCGTGCGCGCCAGTCCGAGCAGCACCGCCAGCGCAACGCCAGCGCGCGTTCGATGGTTCGCACCGCGATCAAGAACGTCGTGAAAGCGATCGATGCGAAGGACAAGGCCCGCGCCGAAGCGGCCTACAAGATCGCCGAGCCGGTCATGGATCGCTACGCCTCGCGCGGCCTGATCCACAAGAACAAGGCCTCGCGCCACAAGAGCCGCCTGACCGCGCATATCGCCGCGCTGGCCTGACACCCAGGTCGTCGAGGCAATGAAAAAACCGGCTTCGGCCGGTTTTTTTGTGCCTGCCATCCTTGGCAGACATCCTTCGGGCCACCGCTGGCGCAATGTCGGCCGTCGCGCCCGGCGATTTTTTTTGCCCCGCGCCAAGCAACCGGACAGCGCAGTCATGCCGCGCTTTCCGCCTTCTGATCGTCGAAGAAACGCTGGATGTCCAGGCACAACGGCCACGTGCCCTCGCGCGCGATCGCGGAAACCAGATACCACGGCTGCTTCCACTTGAGCTTCTTGATGATGGCCTTCGCCGTTTTCTCGCGATCTTCCGGCGCGAGCAGGTCGACCTTGTTGAAGACGAGCCAGCGTGGCCGCTTGAGCAGGGCCGGATCGTAGCCCTTGAGCTCCTTCTCGATCGCGCGGATTTCCTCGACCGGATCGGTCACGCCGTCGAGCGGCGCGATGTCGACCACGTGCAGCAGCAGCCGCGTACGCGCGACGTGCTTGAGGAACTGGATGCCAAGACCCGCGCCGTCGGCCGCGCCTTCGATGAGGCCGGGAATATCGGCGATCACGAAGCTCTGGTCGGTGCCGATGCGCACGACGCCGAGGTGCGGCTGCAAGGTCGTGAACGGATAGTCGGCGACTTTCGGCGTCGCCGCGGAAACGGCGCGGATCAGGGTCGATTTGCCTGCGTTCGGGAAGCCGAGCAGGCCGACGTCGGCGAGCACCTTGAGTTCGAGCTTGAGTTCGCGTTCGTCGCCCGGCGTGCCCGGCGTCGACTTGCGCGGCGAGCGGTTCACCGAGCTCTTGAAATGCATGTTGCCGAGACCGCCCTGCCCGCCTTGGGCGACGAGCAGGCGCTGCCCGTGCGTCGTGAGATCGCCGATCTGCTCGTCGGTCGCGGTGTTGATGACGACCGTGCCGACCGGCACGCGGATGAGCGTGTCCTCGCCGGCCTTGCCGGCCATCTGCCGGCCCATGCCGTTCTCGCCGCGCTGCGCGCGGAACACGCGCTCGTGGCGGAAATCCACGAGCGTGTTGATGCCTTCGTCGGCGACCAGCCAGACGCTGCCGCCGGCCCCGCCGTCGCCGCCATCGGGCCCGCCGAACGGGATGAATTTCTCGCGCCGGAAACCGACGCAGCCATTGCCGCCGTTGCCAGCGTAGACGTGGATGAGGGCTTCGTCGACGAATTTCATGATCGGAACCGATGCGTGGGCGCGGTGTGTCGAAGCGCGTCGTGCACATCGCGTCCGAATGGACACAGGGCGATGAACAGCGAACGCTTCATGGATGGATCGTTGTGGATGAATCTGGCCCTGCGCTGCCGCAGGCGTGCCGTCAGGATGTCAGATTCCGGGCACGCGCGTCATGTCCGCAGAAACGAAAAGCCCCGCCAGAAGCGGGGCCTTCGCGAAGCGTGGATGCGCCGGATCAGGCCGGGATCACGCTGACCGTCTTGCGCGCGAGCGGGCCCTTGGCCTTGAACTCGACCGTGCCGTCGACGAGCGCGAACAGCGTGTGGTCGCGACCGAGGCCGACGCCGGCGCCCGGATGGAAGCGCGTGCCGCGCTGGCGGACGATGATGTTGCCGGCTTCGACGGCCTGGCCGCCGAACACCTTGACGCCGAGATACTTCGGATTGGAATCGCGGCCGTTACGGGTAGAGCCGCCTGCCTTCTTGTGTGCCATGACTGCTGAGCTCCTTACTTGCCCGCGCCGGTGATGCCGACGATTTCGATTTCGGTGTAATGCTGCCGGTGGCCGATCTCCTTGCGGTGATGCTTGCGGCGGCGGAACTTGACGATGCGGATCTTGTCCGCGCGGCCGTGCGACTTGACCTTGGCGGTGACGAGCGCGCCCGCGACGAGCGGAGCGCCGACAGTCACGCCTTCGCCGCTGCCGACGAGAAGGACCTGATCGAGTTTGACCTCGGCGCCGATGTCGGCGACGAGCTTTTCGACGCGCAGGGTTTCGCCCTGCGCCACGCGGTACTGACGACCGCCGGTGACGATGACTGCGTACATGGCTATGCCTCTGTAGTTATTCTGGTTTCAGCCTTCGCGGACGGACGGAGCCCATCAGCGAGCCGCGCAGTCTAGCCGAAGCCGCAAGGATCCCGCAAGTCATTGTTTTGCCTGCCGCCGGCCAAGGCGGCGGCGCGGGAAACCCGCTCCGGGCGTCGCAATCGCTGCGACGGCGGTTGCTATAGTCGAACGCTTTCCCCATATGCCGTCCTCATGGACACGATCCGCATCCGCGGTGCGCGCACGCACAACCTCAAGAACATCGACCTCGATCTGCCGCGCGACAAGCTGATCGTGATCACCGGCTTGTCCGGCTCGGGCAAATCCTCGCTCGCCTTCGACACGATCTACGCCGAGGGCCAGCGCCGCTACGTCGAATCGCTGTCGTCCTATGCGCGGCAGTTCCTCGGCCAGATGGAGAAGCCCGACGTCGACCACATCGAAGGCCTGTCTCCGGCGATCTCGATCGAACAGAAGTCGACCTCGCACAACCCGCGCTCGACGGTCGGCACGATCACCGAGATCTACGACTACCTGCGCCTGCTGTTCGCGCGTGTCGGCACGCCGCGCTGTCCCGACCACGGCATTCCGCTGGAAGCGCAGACAGTGAGCCAGATGGTCGACAGCGCGCTCGCGCTCGACCCGGAAAAACGCTGGATGCTCATCGCGCCCGTCGTGCGCGAGCGCAAGGGCGAGCACGTGCAGGTGTTCGAGCAGTTGCGTGCGCAAGGCTTCGTGCGCGCGCGCGTCGACGGCGTCGTGCACGAACTCGACGCAGTGCCGCCGCTGACGCTGCGCCAGAAGCACACCATCGAAGTCGTCATCGACCGCTTCCGTCCGCGCGACGACATCAAGCAGCGCCTCGCCGAATCGTTCGAGACCGCGCTGCGGCTCGGCGAAGGCATCGCCGTCGTCGTCGACCTCGACGATGCGAAAGCCGCGGAAACCACGTTCTCCTCGCGCTTCTCGTGCCCGGTCTGCGACTACTCGCTGCCCGAACTCGAGCCGCGCCTGTTCTCGTTCAATTCGCCGGTCGGCGCCTGCCCGGATTGCGACGGCCTCGGCGTGACGCAGTTCTTCGACCCGGCGCGCGTCGTCGTGCATCCGCAGCTCAGCCTCGCCGCGGGTGCGGTGCGCGGCTGGGACCGGCGCAACCAGTACTACTTCCAGATGATCCAGTCGCTGGCGAAGCACTACGGCTTCGACGTCGACACGCCGTGGGAAAAACTGCCCAAGGCGACGCGCGACGCCGTGTTGTTCGGCTCCGGCAACGAGACGATCGCGTTCCGCTACACGCCGGGCAGCGCGAGCGGCGCGGTCACGCGCAAGCACAAGTTCGAAGGCATCGTGCCGAACCTCGAACGGCGCTACAAGGAAACCGAGTCGTCCGCGGTGCGCGAGGAATTGTCGAAGTTCATCAGCGAGCGGCCGTGTCCTGCCTGCCATGGACAACGGCTCAACCGCAGCGCGCGCAATGTCTTCGTCGGTGAATCGAACCTGCCCGCGCTGACCGCGCTGCCGATCGAGCGGACGCTCGCGTTCTTCAAGGCGCTCGCGCTCACCGGCTGGCGCGGCGAGATCGCGGCGAAGATCGTCAAGGAAATCCGCGAGCGCCTGCACTTCCTCGTCGACGTCGGCCTCGACTATCTCACGCTCGATCGTCAGGCCGATTCGCTGTCCGGCGGCGAGGCGCAGCGCATCCGCCTCGCCTCGCAGATCGGCGCCGGCCTCGTTGGCGTCATGTACGTGCTCGACGAACCGTCGATCGGCCTGCACCAGCGCGACAACGAGCGCCTGCTCGGCACGCTGCGGCGCCTGCGCGACCTCGGCAACACGGTCATCGTCGTCGAGCACGACGAGGACGCGATCCGCCTCGCCGACCACGTCGTCGACATCGGCCCCGGCGCGGGCGTGCACGGCGGCGAAGTCGTCGCGGAGGGCGATGTCGAGGCGATCCTCAAATCGAAGCGTTCGCTGACCGGCCAATACCTGTCCGGCGCGCGCCGCATCGAACCGCCGAAACAACGCCGCGCGCCCGATGCGGAGAAAACGCTGCGCCTGCTCGGCGCGAACGGCAACAACCTCAAGAACGTCGACCTCGAAATTCCGGCCGGACTGTTCACCTGCATCACCGGCGTCTCCGGCTCGGGCAAGTCGACGCTGATCAACGACACGCTGCACAAGCTCGCCGCGGCCGAACTCAACGGCGCGAACGAAAAACCCGCACCATTTCGCGAAATCCAGAACCTCGACCTGTTCGACAAGGTCGTCGACATCGACCAGTCGCCGATCGGTCGCACGCCGCGCAGCAATCCGGCCACGTACACAGGCCTGTTCACGCCGCTGCGCGAACTGTTCGCGCAGGTGCCCGAAGCGCGCTCGCGCGGCTACGGCCCCGGTCGTTTCAGTTTCAACGTGAAGGGCGGCCGCTGCGAAGCCTGCGAAGGCGACGGCATGATCAAGGTCGAGATGCACTTTTTGCCGGACGTCTACGTGCCCTGCGACGTCTGCCACGGCAAGCGCTACAACCGCGAAACGCTCGAGATCACCTACAAGGGCCACACGATCGCCGACGTCCTTGAGATGACCGTCGAAGACGCATTCAAGCTGTTCGAGCCCGTGCCCGTGCTCGCGCGCAAGCTCGAAACGCTGATGCACGTCGGTCTCACCTACATCAAGCTTGGCCAAAGCGCGACGACGCTGTCGGGCGGCGAAGCGCAGCGCGTGAAACTCTCGCGCGAGCTCAGCAAGCGCGACACCGGCCGCACGCTCTACATCCTCGACGAGCCGACCACGGGCCTGCATTTCCACGACATCGAGCAATTGTTGCGCGTGCTGCAACGCCTCGTCGACGACGGCAACACGGTTGTCGTGATCGAGCACAACCTCGATGTCATCAAGACCGCGGACTGGATCGTCGACCTCGGCCCCGAAGGCGGCGACCGCGGCGGCACGATCATCGCCACCGGCACGCCGGAGCAAGTCGCGCTGGTCGCGCAGTCGCATACCGGCCACTTCCTCGCGCGCATGCTCGGCGTGGCTGCGCCGGCCGCGACGAAAAAGCGCAATCGCAAGGAAGCCGCATGAGCACGACCGCCGAATCGAATGCGCCCGTCGTCGCGCGCGTGCCGATCAGCGTGCGCTGGGGCGATCTCGACGCGTTCGACCACGTCAACAACGCCGCGTTTCTCGTCTACGTGCAGGAAGCGCGCATCGTCTGGTTGAACCGGCTCGGCGCGCAGTTGCGCGACGACGCGAAGATGCCCGTCGTCGCCGCGGCGAGTCTCAACTTCCGCCGCCAGCTCGGCTGGCCCGCGCGCATCATCGTCGAACTGTCGATCGCGCGCGTCGGCAATTCCTCGCTGACGATCGCGCACCGCATCGTCGATGAGGACGACGCGACGTGCGTCTACGCCGACGGCGAAGCGGTCATGGTCTGGATCGATCCGGCAAGCGGACGTTCGATCGCGCTGCCGGACGCGGTGCGCGCCGCGGTTCGGCCCGCGTAAGGATCGGCGCGCTGTCGATTCTTCGGTTTCTTCAGTCGCCCGCAGGCGCGTCGGGCGCGGTCACGTCGAACCAGGTATCGACGCGCGTTCCGTCGCGCAGCAGGAAGGTGATGCCGACCTTGTCGCCCGCGACGATGTCGTGGCGCGGCGACATCAGCATGAGATGGCGGCCGCCGGGTTCGAGCTTGATCGTCGCGCCGGGCGCGACGACGAGGCGATGCACTTCGCGCATCTTCGACACGTCGCCGGACACGAGCGTCTCGTGCAGCGTCACGTTGCGGAACGTGTCGCTCTGTGCGGTGAGGATCGTCACCGGCGTGTCGCCGTCGTTGGACAACGTCGCGTAACCCGCGGCCATTGTCGCGCCGGGCGGCATCGCGCGGATCCACGCATCGTGCACGGCAAACCGACCGCCCGCATGCGCGGCGCCGGTAGCGAAAACGAGGGCCCAACCGAGTGTCTGCAGCTTCATCGCAACCTCCAACGCTCTGGCTATGATAGCCGCTCGTCCGGACGCAAAAGGAAGGCTCATGAAATCCCTGCCGATGGCATTCGCCGCCGCGCTCCTCTCCGGCACCGCAGGTGCTGCCGACACTTCCGTCACGATCTACCGCAGCGACAACGATTCGCTGTTCAGCCCCGGCTCGCAGCCGATCGGCGAAGGCCACGCGATCGTCCACGAGCGCCGCCAGCTCACGCTGCAGAAAAGCGGACGGCAGGACATGACGCTCGACGGCCTGCCGACGATGCTCGACACCGAAGCCGTCGCGCTCGACTTCGGCGGCGCCGCGCGCGTGCTCGGCCAGCGCGTGATCTCGCCCGGCGACGTCGGCCTGCTCGGCGCGCATCGCGGCGAACGCGTCGTCGTCAGCGGCGACAACGGCGCGGCGCTCGCGGAAGGCCAGCTCGTCGCCATCGACGGCGAGAGCATCGGCGTGCGCGGCGCGAACGGCCGCGTCACTTACCTGCGCAATTTCGCGCGCGTCGAATTCCCCGATTCCACCGGCCTGCCCGGCAGCACGTTGCAGGTCAGCCTCGACGTCTCCAGCGCGGGCACGAAAGCGGCGACGCTGACCTATCCGACGTCGGGCCTCGGCTGGCGCGCCGCGTATGCTGCGCTGCTCGACGATGCCGGCAGCGCCTGCAAGCTGCACCTCGACGCGCTCGCCAGCATCGCCAATCGCAGCGGCCGCGACTACGCGGGCAGTACGATCAAGCTCATCGCTGGCGAACCCAATCTCGGCAGTCGCGCGGACTACGCGCCGCGAGCGACGATGATGAAAGCCGCCGCCGCACCCGCGCCGGCCGCGCCGCCTGAACAATCGTCGCTCGGCGACTACCGCAGCTATCTCATCGACGGCGCGATCGATCTGCCCGATGCAAGCGTCACGCAGGTGCCGCTGTACGCGAGCCACGATCTCGATTGCCGCCGCCGCTGGATCGCCGAATTCGGCGGCAGCTGGTTCCCGTCGCGACCGAACACGGATAACGGGGGAGGAAATTTCGGCGCGACGCCGATCGTCAGCCAACTCCTCTTCGTCGCGCCCGAAAACCTGCCCGCCGGCAACGTGCGCGTGCTCACGCGCGACAAGGACGGCCAGACCGAACTGCTCGGCGAAGTACGCGGCAACGACACGCCGAAAGGCCACGACGTGACGCTCAACATCGGCGTCGCCTTCGGCCTGCGCGCCGAGAAGGAACGCACCGCGTTCAGCGTCGATCGCGCCGCACGCACGATGAACGAAGGCTTCCGCATCAGCTTCGAGAACACGAGCGAAACCGCGCGCACGATCACCGTACGCGAACATCCCAATCGCTGGCGCGTGTGGGACGTCGACTCGTCGAGCCAGAAGCCCTCGCGCAAGACACCCGATGTGCTCGAGTTCACGGTCGACGTACCCGCAAAGGGCAAGGCCACGCTCGATTACCTGTTGCGCTATTCGTGGACGGCGACGGACGAGAACGGATGAGGCGAAACGCCGCGACCGCAACCGTGCCCATGCTGCCGCCAACCGGGAGTCCTGCATGAAATCCCGTTTCGCATTGCTGCTCGCGCTCGCCGCGACGCCGCTCGCTGCCGCCGAAACCGCGGCGCCGTGGCTGCCTGCCGATCCCGGCAAGGCCGATTGCCGCGCCGGAAAATCCGGCGGCGAACTCGGCAACGCCGCGCTGCGCTACGCCGTCGCGAACGATTCCGGCGCGCTCAAACCCATCGCGTTCGACAATCGCTTCGACACGAGCCGGCACGCGCTCGACGGCCAGCTGTTCGCACTCACGCTGCGCGACAAGAGCACGCTCGACGCGAGCCGCTTCAAGCTGCAAGGCAAGCTCGCCTGCACGACGCTCAAGGCGGACGCAAAGGCCTCGCGCGCGGCCAACCGTTTCGCCGGCAAGGCACTCGACGCCGATCTCGTCGATGCGGCGACCGGCGTGAAAGTGCATTGGCGGACACTGCTGCGCGACGGCGCGAATTACGTGCGCCAGGAATTTTCGTTCGCGTCGAAAACCGATCTCGACGTCGCCCGCGTCACGCTGCTCGACCTGCATCTCGATGACGCGTGGACGGCCGGCACCGTGCAAGGCTCGCCCGTCGTCGCCGACAACCGTTTCTTCGGCGTCGAACAGCCGATGTCCGACGCGCGCATCGAAGCCGGCCACGCGCAGGTCTTCGTCAAGCGCGTGTTGCCGCTGCGCGCGAATGTCGCGGCGACGTATTCGAGCGTATACGGCATCAGCGTGCCCGGACAACTGCGCCGCACCTTCCTCGCCTACCTCGAACGCGAACGCGCGCATCCGTATCGCACCTTCCTGCATTACAACTCGTGGTACGACATCGGCTACTTCACGCCGTACACGCAGGACGACGCGCTGCACGCGATCGGCGCCTATGTCGAAAAGCTGCACAAGCAGCGCGGCGTCACGCTCGATTCGTTCCTGTTCGACGACGGCTGGGACGATCACGTGCACCTGTGGCAATTCAACGCAGGTTTTCCCGACGGCTTCACGCCGCTCGCGAAAGCGGCAGAAGCCGCGGGCGCCGATCCCGGCGTCTGGCTGTCGCCATGGGGCGGCTACGGGCCGCCGCGCGCGGAGCGGCTTGCCGCCGCGAAAGCGCAGGGCTTCGAGGTCGACGATCAGGGCCTCGCTCTGTCGGGTCCGAAGTACTACGCGCTGTTCCACCAGGCCGCGCTCGACCTGCTGACGAAGTTCCACATCAACCAGTTCAAGCTCGACGGCACCGGCAGTCCCGACAAGGTGACGAAAGGCAGCGCGTTCGACAGCGACTTCGCCGCGGCAATCGCGCTCATCGACGACTTGCGCGCGGTCAAGCCCGATCTTTTCATCAACCTCACCACGGGCACGTGGCCGTCGCCGTTCTGGCTGCGCACGGCCGACTCGATCTGGCGCGGCGGCGAAGACCACGAATTCGCCGGACGCGGCGACGATCGCCAGCGCTGGATCACCTATCGCGACGCCGACACCTACGGCGGCATCGTGCGCCAAGGCCCGCTGTTTCCGCTCAACGCGCTCATGCTCCACGGCATCATCTACGCCAAGCATGCGCGCGGCTTGAACGTGGATCCGAACCCGGCTGATTTCGCCGACGAAGTGCGTTCGTATTTCGCCAGCGGCACCGCGTTGCAGGAGATGTACATCTCGCCCGACCTCATGCGCGATGCCGACTGGGACGTGCTCGCCAGCGCCGCGAAATGGTCGCGCGAACGCGCCGACGTGCTGCGCGACAGCCATTGGATCGGCGGCGATCCCGCACGCGGCGACGTCTACGGATGGGCTTCGTGGTCGCCAACGCGCGCGATCGTGAGCCTGCGCAATCCGCGCGAAACGGCGCAGGATTTCGACCTCGACCTGCACGCCGCGCTCGAATTGCCGAAGGGCGCCGCAACCTCGTTCCACGCGCAATCGCCCTACGGCGACGGCGCTGCGCGCGAACTCGATGCGAAGACGCCGATGCGCATCCATCTCGAACCGTTCCAGGTCCTGGTCTGGGATCTCACACCGCAATAGAGGACATTCGATGCTCGACCTGATCCGCCACGACGCGATTCACGAACTGCGCCTTGCGCGCGCGCCCGTCAACGCGCTCGACCCTGCGCTCGTGCGCGCGTTGCGCGAAGCGGTCGAAGCCGCGCCCAATGAAGGCGCCCGCGCGCTCGTGTTGTCCGGCGCGCCGGGCCTGTTTTCGGCCGGCCTCGACCTGCCTGCGCTGCTGCAACTCGATCACGGCGCATTGCACGCGTTCATGGCCGATTTCTTCGGACTCTGCGGCGCGCTCGCCGGCTCGACGATCCCCGTCGTCTCCGCGATCACCGGCCACAGTCCGGCTGGCGGCGCGGTGCTCGCGATCATGGGCGACTACCGCGTGATGGCGCGCAGCGCCGATCCCGCCAAACCGTTCCGCATAGGCCTCAACGAAGTCCAGGTCGGCCTGCCCGTGCCGGAGCCGATCCAGTTCGCGCTGCGCAGGCTCGTCGGCACGTACCGCGCGGAACGGCTCGTCACCGCCGGCGCAATGATCGATTCCGAACGCGCGCTCGCGCTCGGTTTCGTCGACGAACTCGTCGAGCCCGAACGCGTCGTCGCACGCGCAATCGAGTGGGCGCGCGAATGGCTGCAACTGCCCGAACACGCTGCACGCGAGACACGCCGCCTTGCTCGTGCCGATCTCGCCGCCGCGTTGTGCGACCCGGAGAAATTGCCGGTGGCGACGTTCGTCGCCGACTGGTTCGCGCCCGAGGCGCAAGCGCGCTTGAATGCGGTGGTCGCGCAGCTCAAGTCGAAAGCCAAGCGCTAAGCTCGGGCAACGATCGCGGCATTCGCCCGGCCGGCAGCAGGTGCAGCCGGCTGGGCGCTGCAAAGCCCGGAAAGCAGCGTCGATTGACATGATTCCATAATTCCGGAATTATGGAATCATGGACACCCTCACCGCCGTCACCGCGCTCGGCGCACTCAGCCACGAATCCCGCCTCGCCGCATTCCGCCAGCTCGTGCAGGCCGGCCAGGACGGTCTTTCGGTTGGCGAATTGCGCGAACACCTCGACCTTCCGCCCGCCACGCTGAGCGCACACCTCAACGTGCTGCGCGCCGCCGCGCTCGTGGAAGACGAGCGCGAAGGTCGCGTGATCCGCGTCCGCGCCAACTACGCACAGATGAACGCGTTGCTCGCCTACCTCACCGACAACTGTTGCGGCGGACGCTCCTGCGCGCCCGCCGAGCTTTCTCCTCGTCGCCGAAAATCCGGAGCTTCTTCATGAGCGATCGCGTCTTCAACGTGCTCTTCCTGTGTACCGGCAACTCCGCCCGCAGCATCCTGGCCGAAGCCGCACTCCGCCAAAAAGGAGCGGGGCGCTTCCACGCGTACAGCGCCGGGAGCCATCCGAACGGGAGCGTCAATCCGTTCGCGATCGCGCTGCTGCAAAGGGCCGGTTATCCCACCGACGGGCTGCGCAGCAAAAGCTGGGACGAATTTGACCGGCCCGACGCGCCAGCGCTGGATTTCGTGTTCACGGTTTGCGACAACGCCGCCGGTGAGGTCTGCCCGATCTGGCCAGGCCAACCGGTGACCGCACACTGGGGCGTGCCCGATCCCGCCGCGGTGGAAGGCACCGAGCTGGAGAAAACCAATGCATTCCGCGAAGCGTTCACCACGTTGCAGCGGCGCATCGAGCTTTTCACGAGCCTGCCATTCGCCTCGCTCGATCGCATGGCGATTCGCGATCGCGTCCGCGAAATCGGCAAGGCCTGAGTCGCCGTGCCGCCACGATCATCACTGACCCGCCGCGGCGCTGCCGAAGCCATCGGCTCGGTGCTGCTGGCTGCGACCGTCATCGGTTCGGGCATCATGGGCCAGCGCCTGGCCGATGGGAATGCAGCCGTGGCGCTACTGGCCAATACCGCAGCGACGGTCGCCGTATTGGCCGCATTGATCGCGCTGCTCGGCCCGATCAGTGGCGCGCATTTCAACCCGGTCGTGTCGGTGACGGAACTGCTGCGTCGCCGCCTTGCGGCCGCAGATACCATCGTCTACATCGTCCTGCAAGTGATCGGCTGCTGCGTCGGCGCGGTACTCGCGCACGCCATGTTTGATTTGCCTCTGATCCAGGCATCGACGCACGCTCGCACCGGCGTCGCGCAGTGGCTTGCCGAGACGGTCGCGACATTCGGACTGATGTTCGTGGTGATCGGCCATCGCCGCGCCGTCGATGCGCCGTGGATGGTGGCGGCGTGGATCGGCGCGGCGTACTGGTTCACGGCGTCGACCTCGTTCGCCAATCCAGCCATCACGATCGCCCGGTGCCTTACCGACACTTTTGCCGGAATCCGGCCGGCCGATGTTCCGGGCTTCGTGCTTGCGCAGTGCGCAGGGGCTGCGTTGAGCCTGATCGTCGCGCGCTGGCTGTTTGCGTCGCCGATCGAAACACCATCCGGGAACCACGATCATGTCGCTTGAGGAAACGCCCAATATCGCTGCCGATGCGCTGGATCGTCCCACGCTGGAAAAGCTGGCCCTGCCGCCCGGCTTGAACCACCCGCCGCGCATCCTGATTCTGTACGGCTCCCTGCGCCCGCAATCCTTCAGCCGCAAGCTGGCCCTGGAGGCCGAGCGCGTCCTGCAGCAGTTCGGCGCCGAGACTCGCGTCTTCGACCCTCACGATCTTCCGGTGTTGGACAGCGTACCGGCGTCGCATCCGAAGGTGCAGGAACTGCGCGCGCTGTCGCTATGGTCGGAAGGCCAGGTCTGGGTGAGTCCCGAGCGGCACGGCGCCGTCACCGGCGTATTCAAGAACCAGATCGACTGGTTGCCGCTGGAGGAAGGGAGCGTGCGCCCGACGCAAGGCCGCACGCTGGCCGTCATGCAGGTATGCGGCGGCTCGCAATCATTCAACGTGGTCAACGCGCTGCGCGTCCTGGGGCGCTGGATGCGCATGGTCACGATCCCCAACCAGTCCTCGGTACCGAAGGCGTGGCAGGAATTCGATGATCAGGGCCGCATGAAACCGTCGCCGTACTACGACCGAGTCGTCG
>JAKPAN010000055.1 GCA_029779475.1 Pseudomonadota bacterium | reverse complement strand
CGACCAGTTGCTCGCGCCCGGCCAGCGTGCCGATTTTGAGAGCCGCGGCACCGTCGACCTCGGCCACACGTCGAGCCAGGGCGAACGCTTCCGCGTCAACGTCTTCCGCGCGCTCGGCCAGCCGGCGCTGGTCGCCCGCCACCTGCCGTCGCGCTTCGCCTCGTTCGCTGAGCTGCGTCTGCCCGATTCGCTGCAGGAACTCGCGCACCTGCCGTCCGGCCTCGTGCTCGTCACCGGCATTACCGGCAGCGGCAAGAGCACGACGCTGGCGACGATCATCAACGAGATCAACAGCACGACGCCGGCGCACATCCTGACCATCGAAGATCCGGTCGAGTTCGTCCATACGCCGCGCCAGGCGATCGTCACGCATCGCGAGCTGCACACCGACGTCGCCGACTTCGCCAGCGCCGTGAAATCGTCGCTGCGCGAAGATCCGGACGTGATCCTCGTCGGCGAGTTGCGCGATACCGAGACGATGCGCGCTGCGCTGACCGCCGCCGAAACCGGCCACCTCGTGCTGTCGACACTGCACACCGCCGACGCAACGGGCGCCGTCGAACGCTTCGTCGGCGCCTTCCCCGGCGGCGAACAGGGCGTCGTCCGCCACCGGCTGTCGCTTGTGCTGAAAGCCGTCGTCGCGCAACAACTGCTGCCCTCGGCCGACGGTGCCGGGCGCATCGCGGTCGTCGAGATCATGCGCGTGACGCCGGCCATCGCCAACCTCGTGGCCTCTGGTCGCACGGCGCAGATCTACTCGGCGATCGAATCCGGGCGCGAGATCGGCATGCAGACCTTCGATCAGGCGCTCGCCCACCTGGCGCGCGAACGCCTGATCCAGACCGACGACGGCCGCCGCCTGGCGCGCGACCCGATCAACTTCGACCGCCTGATGCGCCAGCCGATGCGGCCGGTAACTCGCCATGAACGGGGTGAGAACGCGTGATCCAGAACGAAGCCGCCCTGATCAACGCCGGCCTGCAGATCGGCCTCTACGACCGCGAGCTGGTCAATCGGCTGCGTGGCATGGCGCGCGTGAACCGCGTGCCGCTGATCGACGTCATTTCGCGCGAGCTGGGGCTGCCGCGCACGGCCTTCTACCTGGCGCTGGCCGAGGCGCACGTGCTGCCCTTCGCCCGGCTCGACCAGTGGGCGATCGACACCAACCTGCTCTCGCGCCTTCCGCCGTCGCTACTGAAACGCCACCTGATGGCGCCAGTGCGCGACGGCGCGGGCACGCTCCATCTCGCGGTAAACGATCCGAGCGACCACACCAGCGTGGAAACAGCGCGGCGCGTCGTCGGCAACGAGGCGCCGCTCGCCGTGGCCGAACCCGATGCGCTGGCGCCGCTCGTCGCCCATCTGCTCGGCAGCGAAGTGCGCGAGTTGATCGCCGACGATCCGGTCGCCCTCTTCGACCGTTTCCTGCGCGACGCACTGCTGCGCCGCGCCTCCGACCTGCACGTCGAGAGCATCAAGGACGGCGTGCGCGTGCGCTTCCGCGTCGATGGCCGCATGCAGCTCTGCGGCGGTCTGCTGCCGAAGGCGCTCGGCGAAGGGCTGATCTCGCGCATCAAGGTGCTCTCCGGCATGGACATCGCCGAATCGCGCGCACCGCAGGACGGCGGCCTGATCTATCCGCTCGGTGACGGCATCGACCCGGTCGAAATGCGCGTCGCCTCGATCCCGGCCAAGTTCGGCGAACGCCTCACGTTGCGCGTGATGAAGAGCGACCCCGGCCGCCAGACGCTCGACTCGCTCGGCATGTCGGCGGCGATGGTAGACAAGCTGCGCGTGGCGCTGGCGCATCCACACGGCATCGTGCTGGTCACCGGGCCGACCGGCTCGGGCAAGAGCACGACGCTATACAGCGTGCTGCGCGAGCTCGACTCGAACACGCTGAACATCCTGACCGCGGAAGACCCGGTCGAGCAGGTGATGCCCGGCGTCACCCAGGTGCAGGTGAGCGGCAAGGTTGGCTTCGCCGGCGCGCTGAGGAGCTTCCTGCGCCACGATCCGGACGTCATCCTGGTCGGCGAAATCCGCGACTTCGACACCGCGGACGTCGCGCTGAAGGCGGCGACCACCGGCCACATGGTGC
>JAKPAN010000047.1 GCA_029779475.1 Pseudomonadota bacterium | reverse complement strand
CAGTTGCAGCGGCGCAGGAATGCAGCGAGCCAGCCTGCGAGCGCTGGATCCCAGCGCGGACGGATGCGCAGCGGCGCGTCCGCCTTGAGCAGCCAGCGCAGCGCTTGCGCCGGAATGCCCGGCTGCGCGAGCGGCGCGGCGTGGCTCGGCGTCAGCGTGCCGCAATTGCCGTGCGAGCTGCCGCTGCCGACCGCCCCTTGGTCTAGCACGGTCACGCCGCGGCCGCTTTCGAGCAGGTACCAGGCACTGGCGAGGCCGATGACGCCGCCGCCGAGGACGAGGACGTCGTTCGATCCGGGTTGATTCATCACGCCATTGTACGGATGTGCCGGCCGCTGGCATCGAACATGCAGAGGTTCGTGACAGGAAACCCCACACAGGCTGGCCCATGAAGGTCCCCGCTCCGGAAGTCCTGCTCGCACTGCGCGCCCCGAATGCCGGCTGGCTGGCCGCGCTCATCTGCGCGCTCGACGAAGCGCATCGCGATCCCGGCTTTTCCGCCGCGCAGCGCGACCTCGTGCATCGCCTGCTCGACGCGGATCATCTGCCACTGAACGTGGTCGGCGCGGCGCACGAACGTCTCGCGCGCTTCGAGGCGGCCCTGCTCGCCGGCTTCGAGGCGGAAAACGGCGACGACGCCGTCGTCGAGGCATCGCGTCCGAAACTGACACTCTGCGTCGCTGGCGCCTGACCATCGCTGTCATTTTGCTGTCGCACCTCACCGTCGCGGCAAGGTGCCGTTGACACGGGGCCGAGGGTCGGCGAGCGTCGCCGCATGACATCGCGACTGCTTCCTGCCGCTTCCTGCGTCCTCGCCGCCCTGCTCGCGGCCTGCTCCACCGCCCCGCGCCGCCACGAGCGCGCGGAGCGGCCATCCCGCAACGAGCCGCCGCTGGCCGAAGGCACGCTACGCGCGAACGCGGCCAACGCCGTGCTGTTCCGGGCGATGTCGCTGGTCGGCACGCCGTATCGTTGGGGCGGCAACACGCCCGACAGCGGCTTCGATTGCAGCGGCCTCGTCGCCTACGTGTTCCGCGACGCGGCGGGCTTGGGCCTGCCTCGCCAGTCGTCGGCGATGAGCGAACTCGGCGAACGCAAGCTCGCGATCGACTCGCTGCAATCGGGCGATCTCGTGTTCTTCGAAAGCGGCAAGCGCATCGACCACGTCGGCATCTACGTCGGCAAGCGCCGCTTCGTGCACGCGCCCAACAGCGGCGGCACGGTGCGCCTGGACAGCCTCGACGGACCGTGGTGGCGCGAGCACTTCGTCTACGGCAAGCGCGTGCTCGGCGATTCGTAGGCGCGGATTCGCATCCGCGACACAAAGAAAAACCCCGGGCAAGCCCGGGGTTTTTCATCAAACACGGCGCGGAATTACCGCGGCTGCGCGGACAGCCACGGCGTCGCATCCGTGCCGGCCGGGATGCGCAGTTCGATCAGGCGATGGCGGTCGTCGCCCGTCGATTGCAGTTCGGCGCGGCCGGCGACGATGCGCAGGTAGCCGTCGTTGCGCGCGCT
Organism: Pseudomonadota bacterium; assembly: GCA_029779475.1. Classification (GTDB taxonomy): domain Bacteria; phylum Pseudomonadota; class Gammaproteobacteria; order Xanthomonadales; family Rhodanobacteraceae; genus Dokdonella_A. The sequence continues at coordinate 5,263 of JAKPAN010000047.1, read as the reverse complement.
CGTCGCCGACTGCCAGGCGAAGTCGAGCGGCTGCTCGAAGCTGGCCGCCTGCCATTCGCCGCGTGCGACGCTGCCGTTCGCGTCGACCGTCGTCAGGCGCAGGAAGGGGTTCGCGCCGAAGCGCGCCAATTCGAGCGTGAACACCGTGCGGCCATCGTCCGTGCGGCCGCTGGCGATCGCGACCGGCATGATGCCGGCGGCGTCGAGCAGGCTGCGCTCGACCGTCAGCGCGACGCTGGCGAACCCGCGACCGTCCGCATACGGCGCCAGCGCGAGCGTGGTCGCGCCAGAGTCGAAACCGTCGCGGAAGATCACGACCGTCACGGTATCGCTGGCGATGTTGTTGGCGATGTCTGGATCGGTGACGTTGGCGTCGCTGCTGACCACGCTGGCCACGTTGGCGAGAACCTCAGGCGCGCCCGGCTGCACCGTGGCCGAGTACACGTACTGCACTTGCGTGCCGACCGGCAGCGTGACTGTGTCGCCGAGCGTGCCGCCATTGCCGCCCGCACAGGTTGCGGCGCCGGTGTGCGTACAGGTCCATGCGCCGTCGATGAGGCCGTCGGGCAGCACATCGAGAATGTAGACGGTCGCGGTAGCGGGGCCGATCGCGTTCTTCAGCGTGATCACGTAGTTGATCGTGTCGCCGTACTGCGCGTAGTCGGCGCTGTGGGCGAGCGTGATTGCGACGTCAGCGGTCGACGGCAAGATGCCATTGCCCGATAGCACGATCACCCCATCGCCCGGTGCGTTCGCGGTAACGGTGAGGTTTTGCGACGCGACGCCCGTACTCGTCGGCGTGAACGTGTATGTCAGCTCGCAACGGGCGCCAGCGGGGAGCGTGAATGGCGTCGCCGCGCAACCGCCTGCGACACGCGCGAACGGCGATGCGGCCGCGGTCAGTGCCGAGATGTCGAGCGGCGCGGTGCCGTCGTTCGTGATCGTGATGATCCGCCCGGCGCCCGTCGTTCCCGTGGCGTGGTTGCCGAAATCCACGCTGGCCGGCGAGATCGCGAGATGGCCTTGCACGCCATTGCCCAACAACAGGAACGAACCGCTGCCCAGCGCGTCCACGGTGACGGCGAACAACTGTGCGGCCTTGTCGGTTGCGGTCGGCATGAACGTGTACACGAGCGTACAACTCTCATTCGCGGCGAGCGTGATCGGCAGCGTCGTTGCGCAGGTACCGACACCGCGAACGAACGGCGCGTTTGCAGCGTCCAGCGCGGTCACATGGAGTGTTGCGGTACCGTCATTTTTGAGCGTGACGGTCTGCGGCGCACTTGCCGAGGAGATCACCTGATCGCCGAAGTCGGTGGCCCAAGGCGTGATCGACAGATGGCCTTGCGTGCCGTTGCCCGACAGCGCGATCGTGCCGCTGCCCGGGCCGTTCGCGATCACGGTCACGCTCTGCGTGGCTGCGCCGGTCGCGGTCGGTGCGAACGTGTAGGTGAGCGTGCAGCTCACGCCCACGGCGATCGTGAACGGCGAGGTCGTGCCGCAGCTGCCGTTACCCGTCAGTACGAACGGCGAATTGGCAGCGGCGACGGTCACGTCGAGCGCGGCGTTGCCGGTATTGGCGAGCACCACCGACTGCGCCGCGCTGGTCGTGCCCACCGCCTGGTCGCCGAACACGAGCGCGGTCGGCGTGATCGTGAGCTGGCCTTGCGGCACGACCGGGAACAGACCGACGAGCACCGGATCGTGATCCGACGCGCGGACCGCGAGGGTCGCGTCCCACAACGTACGCGCGGGCGTCAGGGCGGAGCCGTCGGGTTTCTCGTCGTAAGCCGGTTCGCCGGTGTCCTTGATGTCGTCGTTGTAGTCGAACAGGGCGACTTCATCCGCGTTGATGTGCCACGCATCGGCGCCGGAGACGAAGGTGCGCATCGCGGCGTTGGCGAATGCGTAGTCGAGGTGGCCGATCTCGCCGCTGAACTGGTACGAGTAGGCATCGGTGCCGTGCAGTTCGGTTTCGAGGTCGTGGTAACCCGCGGATTCCAGCGACTGCACGGAGTTTTCGCTCGCGTACGAGTTGAAGTCGCCGAGCATCAGCACGTTGTTGCTGCCGGCCGCGGGGATCACGGTGCCGCTGACCCACGCCGCCGTGCGTACGGCCTGCTGGACGCGCTTGTCGGCCCAGCAACCCTGGCCATCGTTCTGGTCCATGTCCACGCCGCTGGTCGGGCAACTGCCCTTGGACTTGAAGTGGTTGGCGACCACGGTGAAGCGCTTGCCGAACGCGTAATTGGACGCATCGACCACGTCGAACGTCTGAGCCATCGGCGGACGGCTGTGGATCGAATCCATGTCGACCATCGCCGCGCCGACCGGCGCCACGACGCCGCTGCGGTAGACGATCATCACGCGGATCGCGTCCGCGCCGAGCGTGCCGGCGGCGTTGTTCTGGAACGTGTACGGATGCGGCGCGCCGCAACGCTGGTTCACCGCGTCGAGCAGGGTGTTGATCGTGGTGGTCGGCGACGGGAGGTTGTTGTTTTCCAGTTCCATGAAGCCGGCGACGTCGGGATTGAGGTCGCAGATGACCTTGGCCGCACGCGCGGTCTGCCGATCGAGTTCCGCCTGGCTGTCCGCGCCGCGGCAGTCGAGCGTGTGGCCGGGGCCGCAGGGGCCGCTGCTCGTGCTCGAGGTCGTGTCGAGCGTCGTGAAGTAGTTGAGCAGGTTCATGCCGACGACTCGGATCGAACCGCCGACATCCGGCGGCGTCTGCGGACGCAGGTTGACCGGCGTGAACGTGACCGGATAGCTGTTGCTCGGACGCACGCGCCAAGTGCTGGCCGGGTTCTGCAAACCGCTCGGGCGCGACCATTGCAGCACGCCAACGAGGTTCTGCACCTTGTCGCCGCCACGGAAGAAGTCTTCACCCTGAGTGCCCAGCGAGAAACCGCCGTGCGTGTGCGGCCAGTACACGGCTTGCTGGCCGGCTGGCTGGTCGAGCGGCGCTTCGTCGCCGTCGCGGTCGTCGTCGAGGATGACCTGGCGACGCGCGAGTTCGTCCATGTGCGCGGCGAGACCGCTGACGCTCGGCGCATTGTCTTCGGTGAACGGGCGCGGACGCGCGCCGGAAACGAGCGTGACCTGACCGTAGCGGAACAGCTGGAAATATTCGCTGACGGTCAGCTCGTCGAACTGCACGAGCATGCCTTCGCGCGCTTCGTAATACGCATTGATGTCGACGCCGGCCGCGATTGGCAGCGTGATGTGCGCGGGCGTGACTTCGGACAAGTGATTGGTCGTGCCTTCCGTGACGACGACGCCCGCCGGCAACGCGGAAATCTGCGTCGTGCCGAAGAATTCGGCGACCGTGCCGGTCACGCGCACGCGATCGCCTTCCTTGATGCCCGTGCACGACGGGCAGTAGATGAAGATGCCTTCCGAGGTGCTGTCGTCCTGGTCGGCGTCGACGTCTTCTTCCTGCACGTTGAAGCCGCCGAGCTGTCCGGCGGCCAGCGTCGGGAATGTCGCGGTCACCACGGCCTCGACGGTCACGGTTTGGCCGCACATCGGCGAGCTGTCGTTGCCCGAGCCGCAACCGCTGATGGAACCTGGCGTCGTGCCGACGACGCTGCCCTGCACAGCATGGATCGGCGTGATGGCGGGAGGTGCGACATCGTCGTTGACGATCATGCCGGTGCCGGTCAGGCTGGTCGGCGTCGCGCCGGAGATGTTGGTCACGCTGACGAGGAGGGTTTCGTCGGATTCGACGACGTCATCGCCTTTGACCGTCACGCTGAATGTGTAGTCCTGCTGGCCGGCCGCGATGCTCTGGCCAGTCAGCGACTGCGCGACATAATCGGTGCCGGCGGTCGCGGTGCCGCCCGTGGTCGCGATGTCGAACGAGACGTCGTTGGCAGAAACCGCCGACAGGTGCAGATGGTAGGCGAGCGTCGCCGTCGTGCCACCGGCGCCTTCGGGCACCGAAGGGCTGTCGATGCTGATCGTCGGCGTAGGATTGCCGCTCTGGCCATGCGGGGTCAGCGAAAAATCGTCCACCGCGAGGCCATCATCGGCGCTTGAGGCGTCGGTGTCGACCCAGCGCACCCAGAACATCGCGCCCGGCGCAATGCTCAAGGAGCCGATCGTAGAAGAGAGCGCAGTCCGTTCCAAAGGATCGTTGCCATTCTTCGCGTTCAGCGGCGCGATCGTGTCTGGCGTCACGAAATCCAGGCCCGCAACCCCGGTCCAGACACCCGAGGACAGATCGGTCGCATCGAGGCTGTACACGAATTGAAGCTTGTCCTGACGGCCGGCCGTGCCCAGGCGCCACTCCTCGCCAACATAGGCGACTTCGAGGCTCGTGATGGTGCTGCCGGTGTCGTTGCTGAAGCAGGCGCCGTACGTCGGGGTGAGCGTGCCCGAGAGCAGGCTGCCCAACGCGCGGTCCGTGGAACCGGTCGCGCCGTAGCTATAGGTATCACCCGTGCCGGAGCCGCCCGTGTCGACGGCATATTGCTGATTGACGCGGGCGGCCGTGCCTGTTTCCTTCATGAACCAACCGGGGATCGTCAGGTTGTTCGTCGTCGACCCTGTTGTGTTGCCGAGCGTGTCGAAATTCTGAGTGTAGGCAGAGCCCATCGCGGACAAGCTCACACACTGTGCCTGCGCCGCCGCTGGCAGCGCGACGAAAGCCAGCAGGCCTGCAACGAACCGGATTGCACAAGTACGCGAAACAGGCGCGGACAAGACGCGCGCCTTCGAAATGGATTTCACGGTGATTTCCCCAAGGACAAATGTCCGGACCCCTTCCGGACGCCGGCGCAGCATGCCACATCCGTTTTGCAGTCGCATGTCCGCTCGCCGGGCAAAAAAAAAGCCGCCCGGAGGCGGCTTTTCCTTGCAAACCTGAACGCGGCGCTCAGTGCTCGTGCCCGCCCGCGCCGTGCGCGTGGCGGTGCGCGATTTCCTCTTCGGTCGCGTCGCGGATGTCGGTGATCTCGATGTCGAACGCGAGCGTCTTGCCGGCGAGCGGGTGATTGAGATCGACGTCGATCACGCTCGAACCGATCTTGTGCACGACGACGGTGCGCGGACCGGCCTCACGCGTGTTGAGCACCGTCGCGTCGCCGGGGCGCAGGCTTTCCGGATGGTCGAAATACTTCTTCGGCACGCGCTGCGTGAAGTTCGCGCGGCGCTCGCCATAAGCTTGAGCCGGTTCGACGCTGACCTCGAAGCGGTCGCCGACGGCATGGCCGATCAGCGCCTGCTCCAGACCCGGAATGATGTTGCCATGGCCGATCAGCAC
>JAKPAN010000037.1 GCA_029779475.1 Pseudomonadota bacterium | reverse complement strand
GCCCAGCGCGAGCGCGCTGCCCTTGTCGCCGGCGCGGCGCAGCTTGACCGCGAGCGTGGTGTGGAAGCGCTGGCTGTCGTAGCGTTTGCCGGCCGCACTGGCCGGCTCGGCGCGCTGCATCGTGGCGAGCAGGTGCTGCAGGTCGTCCCTGGCGATGGCCGGCGCGCGCGCGGCGGCCGGCGCGTCTTCGCCATCGGCGCGGCGACGCGCAGCGAGCAGGTTGCGAAGCGTCGAGAATTGCGGCGTTTCCGCGACGTTCGCGGACGAAGGCGCGGGCGTGGCGCGCATCGGCGCCGGGGTCGCGGCGCTGTTCGCGCCGGATGCGGCGTGTCCGGCGGGCGCAGGTTGCGTTGCCGGTTCCTGCGCTGCTTCCTTCGCCGCCGGCGCCGACGTCGGCTCCGACATGCGCGCGGCGCCCGTTGCGGGCGCGCGATAAGTGAGATGGAAATTCGGCAGGACGCGTTCCTGCCGCAACCATTGATTGATGCTCTCGTAGAAACGCGCGAGGTCGCCGAAGGCGAAGCGATCGAACGCGCGATAGGCGAGCACGCGATGTTCGATGTCGAGATCGATGCCGCGGAAGGCGTCGCTCAGCGCGCCCGCGAGCGCGGTCGGGCCGAGCGGCAGCGATTCGTGCTCCGGCGGCGTCGCGGCGATCACGGCGAAGCGGTAGGCGAAGACGTGCAGCGCCTGGCTCGCGCGCATTTCGGCGCGGGCGCTGACTTCGCGCAGGGCGAGATCTTCCTCGAGCGAGGCGGAATCGACGAGTTCGAGCGGCGCTCGCGTCGTCGCAGCGGCCTGCGACGGATGCTGCGGGCTGCCGCCGCGGATCGACGCGATGCCGGCTTCGACGCTGCGCAGGAAACGCGGCGCGATCAGCGCGCGGCTTTCCTTGAAGACGCGCAGCGCTTCAAAATGGCGTTGCTGGTCGGCGCTGCTGCCCGCGCGTTCCGCCTGGCGGAACAAGGTCGCCTCGACATCGGCGAGTGCCTGCTCGACGACCGGCGAAAACCAGTCGCGCGAGATTCTGAGCAGGCCTTCGCAAAGCGTCCTGACGCGCGGCGGCAAGTCGCCGCGGCCGGCGAGCGTCGGCGCCCCTCGTGCGCCGGACTTTGCTGGTGCGTTCATGCTGTTCCCCTCTGCTACCGCCGTTCAGGGCAGCGGTGCGCCATCTCCTAGGCCCCGCATTCTTGCATGCGGGGCCTAGGCGGGAACAGGGACGGACGGGGCCGGGATCAGTGGCCGGGCTGCCAGACGACCTGTGCGAACAGCGAGCGTCCGGCGACGTTGTAGCCGTGCACGACGACGTAGTTGCGATCGGCGATATTCTCGATGCGGCCGTCGATCGACCACGCGTCGTTGATCGCATAGCGCGCGCGCAGGTTGAGCAGCGCGTAGCCGCCGAGGCGCACGTCGCCGACGTCCTCGCGGTGTCCGACGTAGTTCACTTCGGCGCCCGCGGTGAAGCGCGGGCCGAATGCGCGCTCGATGATCGCCGACGCCTTGTTGCGCGCGCGGCGCAGCAGTTGAGTGTGCGCGTCGGCGTCGCGCGGGTCTTCCCACGTGTAGCTCGCGGTCGTCGTCCAGTCGCCGAGCTTCGCGTCGTAGGAGAGCTGCGCGCCGTCGATCGCCGCGTGCGCGATGTTGATCGCCTGGCTCTGGAAACCGGTGAAGCTGATCAGGTCGTTGACGCGTGTCGAATACAGGTTCGCCTTCAAGTGTTGGTTGGCGACGGGCGTGAATTCGAGGCCGAGTTCGCTGCTGTGCGAACGCTCCGGCGTGAGATCGGGATTGCCCGCATACCAGCCGCCGTAGCCGGGGTCGTACAACTCGTTCATCGTCGGCGCGCGGAAACCCTGGCCGAAACTCGCGTAGACGCGCCACGCGTCGCTCACGCGCCAGCCCAGCGCGAGCGAACCCGTCTTCGCGCTGCCGTAGGCGCTGCTGTCGTCGTAGCGGCCGGACAGTTCGCTGTCGAACGCGCCGAAATTGGTGCGCCAGCCGGCGAAGACGCCGGTGTCGTGGCGCGCATCGTCGACGCGCGCGGTGCCCGCGTACAAGTCGAGCGACTGGCCTTTCTCGTGCGTGTAATCGACGCCTGCGACGAGCTGCTGGTGTTCGTCGAGGCGGAATTCGTTCTGCCAGGTCAGGTTCCAGCGCCGGCTCAGGTAGGACGAGCCGAACGCGGGCGTGGTCGAGTCCTCGCGCGTGAAACCGGCGCCGAGGTGATGCGTCCAGTTGTCCGCAAGCGCGCCGTCGAGATTGACGCCGCCGACCTGCATGATCGTGTTCACGTAGCCCTGGTCGAACTGCGACTGACCCTGACTGCGGTACAGCGAGCCGGACAGCACTTGGCTGCCGAACGTGTGCGCGGCGCGCACGACGGCGTTCGTGTTGCGATAACCGTCGTCGTCCGGGTTGTAGCTGCAATACGGATCGTCGGGGCCGTTGCAGATGCTCGGATTCGTCGCCGAAAAGCCGCGCACGTGGCGCGCGCCGACCTGCACGCTGTAGCCGTCCGCGCCATTCCAGTGGCCGATGCCGGCGCTGCCGTCGGCATCGCCATAGCTGCCGTAACCGACGGCGATGCGCGATCCGTCGATGCGGCGCGTGAAGATCTGGATGACGCCGCCGATCGCGTCGGCGCCCCAGTAGCTCGCGCGCGGGCCGCGCACGATCTCGATGCGTTCGATCGCATCCAGCGGCAACTGGCCGAACGTGAAGCCGCCGGTCGTCGCCGATGACGCGCGAACGCCGTCGATGAGCACGAGCACCTGGTTGGCGTTGGTGCCGCGCAGGAACAGCGCGGTCTGCCCGCCGGCGCCGCCGGTGCGATAGATGTCGACGCCGGCCTGCAGACGCAGCAGGTCGTAGACGTCGCGCGACGCGCTCGCGTCGATGTCCTGCCGCGTGATGACGCTGACGTCGGCCAGCGTGTCGTCCACGCTCTGCGCGACGCGCGAAGCGGTGACCTGCACGGTCGGTTGTTCGGTGATGTCTTCCGCGCGCAACGACGCGGACAACGCAGCCAGAATGGCCGCGGAAAGAACGCAAAAACGCTTCATGGAAATCTCCTTCGCACACCCGCGTAAACCGGACGCCGGGGAAGGAGGAACGCGCGCGAGCGCGGGCGCGCTCGTGCCCGCCCGTTGCCCGCCGCAACGCCTGGAGCCAGACGCGGCGCTCGTCGCGCACGCGTGCCTTGGGCCGGTCTCCGGGCTTGCGGGTGATGCGCGGCGCGATCGCGGGGATCGCATCGCCTGCATCGGCCGGATCGCCTTCCCATCGCGTCGCGACAGTGGCTTTCGATCCGGCTGAACTCGCTTACCGTTGCGGGGGCAGCGCCGGAATCGATGCGATTTTCGCGATCGAACGATCGCGCAAATCCATCCCACCGGCTTCCCGTTTCATCCGGCGCGCAGCGCGCAGCGGACACCCGAGGCGGTGCGGAGTCTACGCGAGCGTGACGCGGCGCGACAGTCGACGCGCGCTCAAGCGTCCGGCAGGAACAGCTCGATCACGTCGTTGAGCCAGCGCTGGCCGAGTTCGGTCGCTTTGAACCGCGATGGGTCGTCGACGAGCCAGCCGCGCGTTCGCGCATCGCGCAGGCGCGCGGCGATCGCGTCGTCGTCGAGCCCGGTGCGCGCGTGGAACGCGGACGCGTCGACGCCGTCGACGAGGCGCAGCGCGTTCATCATGAACTCGAACGGCAAGTCGGTGGATGTGACATCGGCGATGCTGCCGAACGCTTCGTCGCACGCGGCGCGGTCGAGATAGCTGCGCGGCAGCTTCACCTTTGCCGTGCGCACGATGTGTTTCGCGCGCGCATCCGTGAGCTTGCCGTGCGCGCCCGCGCCGATGCCGAGGTAATCGCCGAAGCGCCAGTAGTTGAGGTTGTGCTCGCAGGCCCGGCCGTCGCGCGCGTAGGCCGAGACTTCGTATTGCGCGTAGCCGGCCTCGGCGAGCGCGGCCTGACAGGCTTCCTGCATGTCCCAGGCGCTGTCGTCGTCGGGCAATCTCGGCGGCTTCGCCGCGAACAGCGTGTTCGGTTCGAGCGTGAGCTGGTAGTGCGACACATGCGTCGGCCGCAGCGCGACGGCGCGCGCGACGTCGGCGAGCGCACCGTCGAGTGTCTGTTCGGGCAGCGCGTACATGAGATCGAGGTTGATGTTGTCGACGCCCGCGTCCTGCGCGGATCGGATCGCTGTCTCGGCCTCGCCAGCGCCGTGGATGCGGCCGAGCCGGCGCAACTTGTCGTCGTCGAAGCTCTGCACGCCGAAGCTGATACGGTTGACGCCCGCGGCGAGATAACCGTCGAAGCGGCCGTGTTCGACGGTGCCGGGATTGGTTTCCAGCGTGACTTCCGCGTCGCGCGGCAAGGCGATGCGCGCGGCGACGCCGTCGAGGATGCGCGCGATCGCGTCCGGCGCGAACAGGCTCGGGGTGCCGCCGCCGAAAAACACGCTGTGGATCGGTCGCGCGGCGATCGCGTCGCCGAATCGGGCGAGGTCGCGGTCGAGGTCGGCGAGCAGCGCGGCGACGTAGTCGTCGACGGGCAACGCGCCGCCCTGTGCATGCGAGTTGAAGTCGCAGTACGGGCACTTCTTCACGCACCACGGAATGTGCACGTAGAGCGAGAGCGGAAGGGAAGCGGATTGCATCGGAAGAGTTTCGCTGTGTCGGGAGTAGCGGCCGGCGCGCAGCGAATCGCGCCGGCGCTGGGGTTGTCAATCGACTTCGAAGCGCTGCAATTCGACCGGCGTGCTGATCACGTGGAACACGAGCGACGTCGCGTTGAGCTGGAATTCGCCGACAAGATCGGCATTGGCGCCGGTGTAGCTGTAGTCGAAATCGCTCGCGTTGAAGCCGGTCTGCGACGCAAAGGTCATCAATGTATAGCTAGCGCCCGGCACCGGCGGCACGTTCGCGTCGGTGAAGTTGAAGTGGTACGTGCCGGTTCCGCTGCGCGTGAGCGCGCCGCTGAGGTCGGTGTGGTCGGAGCCGCCGTCGTTCGCGCCGAGGCGATGGTGCACGACGCCGTTCGGTTGCCAGACGAGGCTGTCCGCGGAGATCGTTCCCGCCGCGGCGGTCGCGCCCGGCGCGAGCGTGCCGTTCGCGTCGAGTGAAACGGGGCCTTCGACGATGCCGTCGCCGGCGAGCGTGCCGCCTTGCGTCAGGACTTGCGCGTTGCTGATCGTGCCGGGCAGATAGAGCGTACCGCCGCCGAGCGCGATCGTGCCGAGCGTGCCCGCGTGCGCGGCGCCCGCAAAGGTCGCCGCGAGGGCGATGGCCGCTGTCGCGCGCAGGCTTTTCACTGTGATGCAGTCGAATCGTGTGTGCATGGCGTTCCCCCTGAGAAACAGCGTCCGCATGATAGCCCCAATGTCCGGTCTCGCCTATGCGCGCCACGCTGTGTGTTGCACAGTGGAAATGGGCACAACTGTCATTGCGTTGCGAGCTTTCGCCTTGAAGCCGCTGCGACGGTCGAGCGACAGGGGAAAATCATGTTCGCATCCGCTCGGCGGGCGCGCCGCGCGCTGGCGGGAATGGCCTGGCGACCTTCAGGCGCGCGACAAGTCGCGCAGCCGCGCGAGCGCGAGGCCGCGATGGCTGACGCGGCTCTTCATCGCGGCGTCGATCTCGGCGGCGCTGCGGCCGCGCTCGACATCGAGGAACACCGGGTCGTAGCCGAAGCCGTTCGCGCCGCGCGGTGCGTGCAGGATGCGGCCGTGCCAGCGCCCCTCGGCGATCAGCGGCGCGGGATCATCGGCGGATCGCAGCAGCACGATCGTGCAATGGAAATGCGCGCCGCGTTGCTCGTCGGGGATGTCGCGCAACGCGTCGAGCAGCTTGGCGATATTCGCGGACGCGTCGCCATGCGCGCCGGCGTAGCGCGCCGAGTACAAGCCGGGCGCACCACCGAGCGCGTCGACGCACAGGCCCGAGTCGTCGCCGAGCGCGGGCAGGCCGCTCATGCGCGCGGCGTGGCGTGCCTTGAGCAAGGCGTTCTCGACGAAGGTCGTGCCGGTTTCCTCGATGTCGTCGATGCCGAGGTCACCCTGCGCGACGAGTTCGACGCCGAAATCGCCGAGGATGTCGCGCATCTCGACGAGCTTGCCGCGATTGCCGCTGGCGAGGACGAGCTTCATCGAGTCCGGCTTCATGCGCGCGGTTCGATCAGGTCCCAGCGATTGCCGTAGAGATCGCGGAACACGACGACGGTGCCGTATGCCTCGTGGCGCGGCGATTCCTCGAAATGTGCGCCGGCCGCGGAGAGTCGCGCATGGTCGCGCGCGAAGTCGTCGGTATGCAGGAAGAAGCCGACGCGGCCGCCGTGCTGGTTGCCGACGGCTGCTTCCTGCGCGGGTTTGGCCGCCTTGGCGAGCAGCAGGCTGAAATGCGCGTTGCCGGCAGGCGCCATGCGCACCCAGCGTTTGCCCGCACCTTGGTCGCTGTCTTCGAGCAGTTCGAAACCCATCGCATCGCGATACCACGCGATCGCCTCGTCGTAGTCGCGCACGACCACCGCGATCATCGCGATGTAGCGCTTCACAGCGCGAGCGCCGCGCGTTGCAGCGCGCACAGCTCGGCAACGCCTTTCGAGGCGAGTTCGAGCAGCGCGTCGAGTTCCTCGCGGCGGAACGCGTGGCCTTCGGCCGTGCCCTGCAGTTCGATGAAGCCGCCGCCGTCGTTCATGACGACGTTCATGTCGGTGTCGCAGGCCGAATCCTCGGCGTAGTCGAGGTCGAGCACGGGCACGCCCTGCACGATGCCGACCGAGACCGCGGCGACCGCGCCGAAGATCGGGTCGCGCTTGATCGCGTTCTTCGCGCGCAGCCAGTTCACCGCGTCGACGAGCGCGACGTACGCGCCGGTGATCGCCGCCGTGCGCGTGCCGCCGTCGGCCTGCAGCACGTCGCAATCGAGCGTGATCGTGCGTTCGCCGAGCGCGTGGCGGTCGACGCAGGCGCGCAGGCTGCGGCCGATCAAGCGCTGGATTTCCATCGTGCGGCCGCCTTGGCCGCCGCGCGCGGCTTCGCGCTGCGTGCGCGAGCCCGTCGCGCGCGGCAGCATGCCGTATTCGGCGGTCACCCAGCCCTCGCCCTTGCCGCGCAGGAATGGCGGCGCCTTGTCCTCGACGCTGGCCGTGCAAAGCACGCGCGTGTCGCCGAACGCGACGAGCACCGAGCCTTCGGCGTGGCGCGTGTAACGGCGCTCGATGGTGATGTTGCGCAGCTGGTCGGCGGCGCGGCCGGAGGGGCGGGCGAAGGGTTTCGTCATGGCTTTCGGTTTGGCAAACGAGCCGGCGAGTTTACCATTGCGCTTTTCCGCCCAAGGGATTGCCCATGTTGCGCAGCATGACTGCCTTCGCCAGCGCCGAAAGCGACAGCGGCCACGGCGCGTTGTCGATCGAGATGCGCTCGGTCAACCATCGCTACCTCGAACTCGGCCTGCGCCTGCCCGACGAATTGCGTGCGCTCGAACCGCAGATCCGCGAACGTGTCGCCGCGAAGTTGTCGCGCGGCAAGGTCGACCTCGGCCTGCGCTGGAAGGTGGCCGTCGCCGACGCGGCGGCGATCGCGGTCGATGAGGCCTACGTCGCGCGCTTGGCCGACACCGCGCAGGCGATGGCGGCGCGTTTTCCGCAGCTCAACGTCGATTTCACGTCGCTGCTGAACTGGCCCGGCGTGCTGCTCGACCGCGGCACCGACCAGGACGCGTTGCGCACCGCGGCGCTCGTATTGCTCGATCGCGTGCTCGACGAAATGGTTGCCGCGCGCGAGCGCGAAGGCGGCCGACTCGGCGGCTTCCTGCGCGAGCGGCTCGACGCCATCGAGCGCATCGTCGCCGACGTGCGCACGCATCTGCCCGACGTGCGTGCCGCGATGCGCACGAAATTCGACACGCGCATCGCCGAACTCAAGCTGCCGCTCGAACCCGGCCGCGTCGAGCAGGAAGTCGTGTTGCAGCTGCAGCGCATCGACGTCGACGAGGAACTCGACCGCCTCACCGCGCACATCGCCGAAGCGCGCCGCGTGCTCGGCCTCAAGGAAGCCGTCGGCCGCCGCCTCGACTTCCTCATGCAGGAATTCAACCGCGAGGCGAACACGCTCGGCTCCAAGGCCGCCGACCCGCGCACGACGAACGCCGCGGTCGAACTCAAGGTGCTCATCGAGCAGATGCGCGAGCAGGTGCAGAACCTCGAATGAACGCGCTTTCTGCGCCGTCGCGGTTGACGCGGCGGCGCGGCGCTGCTTTCATCCTCGCCCCTTTGCGAGACCGGCCGGCGTGAGCGGAACCCTCTACATCGTCGCGGCGCCGTCGGGCGCCGGCAAGTCGAGCCTCGTCAACGCGTTGCTCGAACGCGAGCCGCAGATCAGCCTGTCGGTGTCCTACACCTCGCGCGCGCCGCGGCCCGGCGAGGTCGACGGCCAGCATTACCATTTCGTTTCGCGCGACGTGTTCGAGGCGATGGCCGCGCGCGGCGCTTTCTACGAATACGCGAACGTGCATGGCGACTACAAAGGCACTGCGCGCGATGCAGTCGAGCCGCTGCTCGCGCAGGGCCGCGACGTGCTGCTCGAAATCGATTGGCAGGGTGCGCGCCAGGTGCGCGAAAAATTCCCGGCGAGCAGCAGCGATGTCGTCAGTGTCTTCATCCTGCCGCCGTCGCGCGCCGAGCTTGAACGCCGCTTGCGCACGCGCGCGCTCGACAAGCCGGCCGCGATCGAACGCCGCCTCGCCGACTCGCGCGAAGAGGTGTCGCACGCGCGCGAGTTCGATTTCATCGTCGTCAACGACCAGTTCGCCGATGCGCTCGCGGAGCTGCGCGCGATCGTCGCTTGCCGCCGCCTGCGCCGCGACGCGCAACTGCCGCGCCACGCGGGCCTTCTGAACGACCTGCTGAAGGCCGACTGAGGCGCGGCGAACCACGATCGCCGCGCATCGGCTAAGGTAGCGCGCCCGAACCCGCCGTCACGCCGTCTTTTCTCGCCGTCTTTTCCCGAGGTTTTCCGCTTGAGCCAGCCCGGCGCCCCATCGAATCGAAGCGACGACGCCCTCGTGCAGGTGCGCGGGCTGCGCACCGTGCTCGGCGGCAAGACGATCTTCGACGGCATCGATCTCGACATCCCGCGCGGCAAGATCACCGCGATCATGGGCCCCAGCGGCACCGGCAAGACGACGCTGCTGCGCCACATCACTGGCCAGCTCATGCCGGACGCAGGTTCGATCCGCGTCGACGGCGCGGACGTGCCCACGTTGTCGCGCAGCGCGCTGTTCGACCTGCGCGAGAAGATCGGATTCCTGTTCCAGAATTCCGCGCTGCTCACCGACTTCGACGTGTTCGAGAACGTCGCGTTTCCGCTGCGCCAGCATCTGAAGTTGCCCGAGGAAATCGTGCGCAACATCGTGCTGACCAAGTTGCAGGCGGTCGGCCTGCGCGGCGCCGCGCAGCTCATGCCCGACGAACTCTCGGGCGGCATGGCGCGTCGCGTCGCCTTGGCGCGCGCGATCATCCGAGACCCGATGCTGATCCTCTACGACGAGCCGTTCGTCGGTCTCGATCCGATCGCGCTCAATCAAGTGCTGCGCCTGATCCGCACGCTCAATGAAACGCTCGGCATCACCAGCGTGCTCGTCGCGCACGAGTTCGCGGCGGTCGCGCGCGTCGCCGATCTCGTCTACCTGATTGCCGGCGGCAAGCTCGTCGCGCAGGGCACGCCCGATCAATTGCGCGACGATCCCTCGCCGTGGACGCGGCAGTTCTTCGGCGGTGAAGCGGACGGCCCGGTGCCGTTCCAGTATCCGGCGCGCGATTACGCCACCGACCTCGGTTTCGCGGGAGGCGCCGCATGAGCGCGCAACCGAAAAAGGGCGCTTTTTCCGGCATCGCCGATGCGATCGTGCAAGTCGGCGCGTGCAGCCTGTTCCTGTTGCAGGTGCTTGCGGCGATTCCGGCGAGCTTCCGCCATTTTCGCGAGACGGTGCGACAAATCTGGTTCACGGGTGCGATGAGCCTGGTCATCATCATGACCTGCGGCCTGTTCGTCGGCATGGTGCTCGGCCTGCAGCTGTACTACGTGCTGTCGATCTTCGGTGGCACCGCGGCGCTCGGTACGGTGGTGTCGCTGTCGCTGTACCGCGAACTTGGCCCGGTCGTCACCGCGTTGCTGTTCGCCGGACGCGCCGGCACTTCGATCACGGCGGAAATCGGCCTGATGCGCGCGACCGACCAGCTTTCCGCGATGGAGATGATGGCGGTCGATCCGCTCGCCTACGTCGCCGCGCCGCGCTTCGTCGCAGGCGTGATCGCGATGCCGCTGCTCGCCTGCGTGTTCAATGCGTTGGGCATCTTCGGCGCACATCTCGTCGGCGTGTCGTGGCTCGGCCTCGACAACGGCACGTTCTGGTCGAACATGACCTCGAGCGTGGATGTGTGGAAGGACGTCATCAATGGCGTCTGGAAGAGCGTTGCGTTTGGCGCGGTCGTCTCGCTGATCGCCGTGTTCCAAGGCTACACGACGGCCCCGACCAGCGAAGGCGTCGCCTATGCGACGACGCGCACGGTCGTGTTTTCCTCGATCGTCGTGCTCGCGCTCGATTTCGTCATGACCGCTTTCCTGATGTGAGGCTTTGCCGTGGCACAGCGACGTTCCTACCAATTCGGCTCCGGCCTGTTCATCCTGCTCGGCTTCGCCGCGCTCGCGTATCTCGCGACGCAGACGACGTCGATCGCGAATTTTCGCCAGGGCGACAGCTACACGCTCAAGGCGCGCTTCACCAACGTCGGCCAGCTCAAGCTGCGCGCGCCGGTGAAGGTCGCCGGTGTGCGCATCGGTTCGGTCGAATCGGTCGATGTCGATCCGTCGAAGCTCGACGCGAAAGTCACGCTGTCGATCGACAAGCGCTACAACGAGATTCCAGACGATTCCTCGGCGGCGATATTCACCAGCGGTTTACTGGGCGATCAGTACGTTGGCATCCAGCCTGGCGGTTCGCCGGAAATGTTTAAGGAAGGCGACGAGTTCGTGCTCACGCAATCCTCGATGCAGCTGGAAGACCTGATCGGCAAGTTCCTCGTCAACGGCTCGCCATCGTCTAAGCCGGCCGACGCGGGCGCATCGGGCGACCATCCGAGCGAGCCGGCCAATCCGTCCTCGTCCAAGCCCTGATCCACCACGGAGTGCCCATGTTCCTGCGCAAGTTCGCCGTCGCTTTCGGTTTCCTCCTGTGTGCCGCCCTCGCACCGCTGGCGCAGGCCGACACGCCGACGCCCGATCAGGTCGTACAGGGCATCGCCGACGATCTCGGCAAGGCCGTCGAAGGCCATCAGGCCGAACTCAAGAACGACCACGACAAGCTCATCAAGCTCATCGACGGCTTGTTGCTGCCGCATTTCGACGTCGATTACGCGTCGATCCTCGTCCTCGGCCAGAACGCGAAAAGCGCCACGCCCGAGCAGCGTGCGCGCTTCGCCAAGGCGTTCTACAACTCGATCGCGCACCGCTACGCGGAAGGCCTGCTCAACTACACGCGCGGCCGCGTCCACGTGTTGCCGAGCAAAGGCGAGCTCAGCGACAAGCGCACAATCGTGCGCACGCAGGTCGTGCTTGACGACGGCAAGACGCTCAACGTCGACTACGCGTTCCGCAAGACGCAGGACGGCCAGTGGAAGGCTTACGACGTGATCATCGAAGGCATTTCCTACATCACGAACTATCGCAATCAGGTCGGCGCGGAAATCCAGAAGTCGAGCCTCGACGCGCTTATCACACGCCTCGAGACGCAGGGCGACAAGGTGCTGGACGCGATGGACAAGGCGCAGAAGGGCGGCTGATGGCGAATCCGCTCGTCATCGAACGCGCTGGCGACGGCGCGCGCCTGCGCGGTCGGCTCGGTTTCGACGGCGCGGCCGCGGCGACGCCGCGCTGGCGCGAACTCATCGGCGCTGGCGCGAAGCAGATCGACGTCGATGCGTCCGGCCTGGAACGCCCGGACAGCGCGACGCTTGCGGTACTTCTTGCCTGGGCTGCGCACGCGAGTGCCGCGGGGACGCAACTGCGTTTTCGCCAGATGCCGGAAGGCTTGCTCGCGCTCGCGCGCCTGTGCGGGACGGAGCGCCTGCTGCAAGCGTAAGCCGGGCGATCGGCGATCGTCCGGCGAATTTCGAGGCGGGATGACGAAGTCGAGGCCGGCCGCGCGTGCGTCCGGCCTATTCGTGCGCCGGTTTGTCTGGCTGCTTGCTCTTCTCGTACTCGTGCTGCTCCTTGAGCAGCTCGTCGACGTCGACGTCATTGGTGCCCTGCATCTGCTCGATGATCTCGTCGGGCGGATGGCCGTTGTAGATCGCGTAGAGACGGCGCTGGCGGTACGCGTCGCGGTAGAAGATGTACGGGTCGTAGACGCCTTCGAGCAGGCTCTCCGCGTCGATGCCGCGCGCACGCAGGGTCACGAGGTAGAACACGTTCGGCGAATGCTGGCTCAGGAACGAACCGTCGTTGCGATCGCCGTACCACGACAGCGGATCGAAATAGCTGTCGACAGGCAGCCGCCAGAAATCGCGTGCGGTAGTCGGGCCGACCAGCGGCAGCACGAGATACGGACCTTCCGGCACGCCCCACTTCGCGAGCGTCACGCCGAAATCGGTTTCGTCCGGCGTCAGCTTCATCTCGCTGGCCGGGTCGAACAGGCCAGCGAAGCCGAGCGTCGTGTTGACCGCGAACCGCCCCGTGTTGCGCAGCGCCGAGCGCGGCTCGACCTGCAGCACGTCGTTGGCGATCGTGATGGGCATCTTGACGTTGGCGAAGAAGTTAGCCACCAGGCGCCGCACCGTGTCCGAGGTGACCTTGCGATAGGTCGCCGCGACGGGGCGGATCACCGCCTTGTCTGCCGCGTCGTTGAACGCGTACATCTTGCGGTTGAACTTTTCGTAGGGATCGTCCGTGCGCGGCTTGGCAACGGTGCAGCCGGCGAGCGCCGCGACGCACAACAGCATCGGGCCCGCGCGCCGCAGGAGGTGGGTCGAGTTGAAAGCCATCGAATTGGATGTCTCGAAGGTGCGCCGCTGGCGCACGTGGGGTTGTCCCTTCCGCGACGCAAGGCTACGCGAAAACGGTGCGCGCGTGCACCCCGCACGCGCCGTGATTGCGCCGCACAAAACGCGGGCGCTACAATATGCGCCCATAAGGCCATGAATTGGCTTCGATTTTACCGGAGATTCCCGAAATGGCACGGATTACCGTGGAAGATTGCCTCGAGGTGGTCGACAACCGCTTCGAACTGGTGCTGATGGCGACCAAGCGCGCGCGTCAGCTCTCCAAGGGCGCGTCGGCCGCGATCGACGCCCAGAACGACAAGCCGACCGTGGTCGCGCTGCGCGAAATCGCCGACCGCAAGGTCGACCAGACGATGATCGACGAGATCGACCGCCAGGAGCGCGAGCGCAAGGAACGCGAAGCCCTCGAATGGGCCGCGGCCGAAGTCGACGACGACCTGAGCAAGGGCGGCGACGATATCTGATGCGCAGGCGCGCCATGTCCTGTCGACATAGCCTCGCAGCCTGAGGCGCCGCGTCGGCGCATGGCTCTGTTCATGCCACGGCGCGCCGCCACGCGGGGCAAGGCGCCCCCGCTGCCCGACTACGTGCGGGCGCTCGAACATCAGCTTTCCGCCTACCTGCCGCGCCAGCAGGTTGCGCGCGTGCGCCGCGCCTACGAGGTCGGCGCGGCCGCGCATGAAGGCCAGACGCGCAAGAGCGGCGAGCCTTACATCACCCATCCGATCGCCGTCACCGGCATCCTCGCCGACCTGCGCCTCGACACCGAGACGATCATCGCGGCGATCCTGCACGACACGCTCGAAGACACTGCGCTCACTTCCGCGCAGATTTCCGCCGAGTTCGGCCCGACCGTCGTCGAACTCGTCGACGGCGTCACCAAGCTCGACAAGGTGCGCTTCCGCAGCCGCCAGGAAGCCGACGCCGAAAGTTTCCGCAAGATGCTGCTGGCGATGGCGCGCGACCTGCGCGTGATCCTCATCAAGCTCGCCGACCGCCTGCACAACATGCGCACGCTCGGCGCGAAGGAACCCGAATCGCGCCGGCGCATCGCGCGCGAGACGCTGGAAATCTATGCGCCGATCGCGCAGCGCCTGGGCATGAACGGCTTCAAGGCGGAATTGCAGGATCTCGGCTTCCGCGCGATGTATCCGGATCGCTACCGCGTCATCGCCGAACGCATCAAGGCCACGCTCGGCAACCGCCGCGAAGCGATGGCGCGCATCGAGGATGCGCTCAAGACGCGCCTCGCGTCCGACAAGCTGCCGCGCC
>JAKPAN010000302.1 GCA_029779475.1 Pseudomonadota bacterium | reverse complement strand
CGGAACGGCCTGCAGCGAGAAGCTCGACGGCAACACCGAGTACTCAATCGCGAAGCTCGCGCAGTCTCCGCGAGTCAGGTACTCGAAGGTTTCGCTGGCGACGTAGTTGACGTAACCGGAACCGGTCGGCGAGAACAGTGCGATAGCCGAGCGCTCGAACGCGTTGGTGCGCTCGAGTTCGCGCATGACCACGGCCGCGCGATCCTCGTCGGTCGCGCCGGACTGCAACGAGGCGTAAGCGCGGATCGGCTGCTTCGCCGGTTCGTCCATCAACGCCTCGATCTGCGCGGCAGTGAGCACGCTGCTCAACCAGCGGCGGCCCTCGCGGCTCTGCGCCGACCACGGCACCGTCGACTCGGCGCTGCCGGTGACCTCGGGCAGGTTCGGCGGCTCGCTGTGTGCGACTTCGGTGCCTTCGCCCGCGGTGGTCAACATGTTCACGACTTTGCTGCCCGCGGCGGTGACGACAACGGCGGAGGTGGCAAGCGCGGTCATGCGGCCGAAGGTCACGTGGTCGGTGGCCTCGCCACCAAAGATCCTGGCGGCAGCCTGCGACGCCTTGCGCGAAGCGAACGACTCCCAGTGCGCGATGCCGAGCAGCAACCCGGTGACACCCGCCGCAACGCCGACTGCGACACCCGGCTTAACCGTGCGGCTGGTGTCCTCGAACAACGTGCCGTCAGGAAGCTGCGCGCCAACGGTCGCCTTCGGAGTACCGAGCGCGAAGTAGGTCGCGCCCGCCGTCACGGCGGCGATTCCCGCGGTGATCGCGAGGTTGCGCCGACCAGATGCGCCGCGAGACAGGCGGTGCGACAACCGGCTCGCCAGCGACGACGCACCAATCGCACCAGTCAAAAGCGCACCCAGCCGGACGGCCGCACGGCGGTCGGATTCGTGCTCACCAATAGGTACCGCGATCGCGTAGCCAAACCCAAGCGCGGTCAGCACGGCCTCGCCCGGCGCGGTCGTCCCGTAGGGGATGCGTGCTTCGAGCGACTTCAGCATCGAGCTACCGACCGTCGCGACGCCGTAGGCCGTCGCGGTCGACAGACCCGAGATGATCGCTTGGTCGCGGGTCGCGCGGGTC
>JAKPAN010000298.1 GCA_029779475.1 Pseudomonadota bacterium | reverse complement strand
GGGAACGGGATGACGCCGTGGCTCGGGTCGAAACCCGCGACGGTGTGCGGCGGAACCGGCGCCGTGTAGTCGTATGCCAGCGCGTCATGCGCAGCCAGTGACAACGCGGCAGCCGCCGCGATCGCAATCAATCGAACCTGCATGGATGTGCCCCTCTGGCTGCGTCCAAACGTGGAGGAAAACGCGGAAACCCAAGCATCTTAGGCGCTTCAATCGCGCATTGGCAACGCTGCACTGCGGCGAAATTCGGTGGCGTATGGTGCGGTTCGCGCCGCTCCGCGGAGACGCGCGCAAACGCGCTCAGCGCGCGTCGATGGAAACCAGGTCGAGCGGCTTTCCGCGTGCGTCGCGCAGACCGTCCTGCAACTCGGCGAGGCGACGCACCGACGGGCACAACGCAGCGACCTGCGGCCGCAATTCGCGCAAACGCCGTTCGATTTTCGGCCGCAACTGCGCGGCAAGATCGCCAGCTTGCGCGGGCAGCGCGAGCGCGCTTTGCACGTCGCCGTCGAGCGCGGCCTGCACGCTGCGCCGGCCGGTGTCCTGCGCGAGCACGTCGGCGACATCGGCAAGCGCGGACTCGGCCTCCGCTTCGAGCGTCTCGGGCTGCCAGTCGCGCGTGCTCGTGCTGCGCGCGATGCGCTGACGCAACGAATCCTCGGTGCGCTTGAGGCGATGCTCGACCTGGGCGTGCGCATCCGGAGACGGCGAGAGCGCGTCGACCTGCGCGCGCAGCGTCGCCATGACGCGATCGACGCCCTGCCCGGCGACCGTCTTCACGCGCGGCACGAGCGCGCGCAACTCGCGATCGAACATCGCGAACCGGTCGGCGCCTTCGGTGTCGAGCGCGACGCGCGTGCCGTCGACGCGCAACGCACCGCCGCGCCATTCGACGCGTCGCGGCGACGGTGCGCCGCGATCGAAGACGAGCGCGTCGGGCGACACGGTGAGGTCGTAGCTGCTGCTCGCGCGGCACACGTCGGCGAAATCGTCGCCCGTTTCCGCGCGCGCGGCGCAGGCGTGTGACGCGAGGGCAAGGCAAGCGCACAGCGCAACGAACGACTTCATGCCAACTCCGCGGACGAAAAGATACGCAAGCCTCGACGATGCGCGCGCAATCGTTACTGAACAAACATGGCGCTGAACCCGAACACGTTGAACCGGAACGCCGCGATCACGCATCGCACAGCCAGTGCGCGGCGTCCGGCGCGAACGGCCGCGGCGACCAAGCGAAGTCGCGTGCGGCGTCGGTGTTGTCGGCGACGAGGTCGCGCGTGAGCCGCGCGACGGCTGCCGAGCGCGACGCCGCGAGCACGCGCAACGCGAACAGCGGCACGGGCAGCGCGACACAGCGCACGTCGAGCGAGCGGCAGGTGCGTTCGACCATCGCCGCGAACGTGAGCCGCTCGCCGCCGCCGACTTCGTAACGGCGCCCCGCGGTTCGCGGCGACGACGCTGCGCTAACGCAGGCGAGCGCGAGGTCGTCCGCGTGCACGGGCTGGCGCAATCCGCTCGCGCCGACGATGCGTGGAAACACGCGCCAGCGCCGGGCGAAACGCGCGATCGGCGCGAGCGAACGATCGCGCCCGGCGCCGTAGACGAGCGTCGGCCGCAACAGCGTCGCCGCGGCATGGCGTGACGCGGCGACGCGCAGCACGAGGTCTTCCGCTTCGGCCAATCGCGAGGCGACGTCGCGCTCGGCGGCGTCGATCGAGTCGCGTTTGCTGTCCGCGCTCATCGAGCCGATTGCGACGACGCGCGCGGCGCCGGTCGGCGTTCGCGTGTACCAGCGCGCGAACGCGTCGAGCGGGCCGCAACTGAAAATCGCGTCGACGGCATCGGGCAGCGCAAACTCGCTTTCGAGGCTGCCTTCGATCCAGTGCAGTCCGTCGCGCGCGTCCGCCTGCGCGCAGCGGCTGACCGCGAGCACGCGCTCGC
This sequence comes from Pseudomonadota bacterium, assembly GCA_029779475.1. Taxonomy (GTDB): domain Bacteria; phylum Pseudomonadota; class Gammaproteobacteria; order Xanthomonadales; family Rhodanobacteraceae; genus Dokdonella_A. The sequence continues at coordinate 9,842 of JAKPAN010000298.1, read as the reverse complement.
CCGAGGCGAGCAGGCGCGTCACGAGGAAGCGGCCGATCGCGCCGCTCGCGCCGAACACTAGGCTGATGCCCACGGCTTCAGGCCAAGGGGGCTGGCTGCTGCGTGTCCTCGACCGGCGTGTCCGCCTGCGCGGACTCGTCCTGCAATGCGTCGTGCACGGCGGCGAGCGCGGCGTTGCCCTTTTGCAGCGGTGTCTTCAGCAAGGCAATGCGCGCGGCGAACAGCGGCTTGCGCGCCTTGTCGATGTGAGCGAGCGCGGCGGCTAGCGTCTGCGCGTCGGCGCCGACCATGAGTTCAAGCGGTTGCAGGCATTGTTCGACCGCGGCGTCGTAGCTGCGGCTGCGTGCGCGGAATTCGTCGATCTGGCCAGCCAGTTCGCGCAGCGGCACGGCGGCTTCTTCGGCGACGTTCGAGGTCACGACCACGGGCTCGACGACAACGGGTGCGGGTTCCGGCGGATTCGCTACGCGCTCGGCGTGCAGCGAATCGAGTTCGTTCTCGAGATCCATCTTCTCGTACAGCAGCTCGGCCGCGCGCGAACGTTCGGCGCGATACGCGCGCAGCAACCACACGGCGCCCAGCGCCGCGAGGAACGCCATCAACCAGCCCACCCATTCCATTGCCAACCTCCGCGATTCGCGCGCATCCGTTCCGATCATCGCACGATGCGCGCGCCCGGCCCAATCCGCAGCGCAGTAGGCCGCGAGCCTGCCGCATGCGAAGATGCCCGCCGCGCAAGCGGAGACGAGCCATGATCGCACGCGTCTGGCGAGGCATCACGGCGGCCGACAAGGCCGACGCCTACATCGGCTACTTGCGGGAAACCGCCCTCGCCGACTACGCGAAGGCGCCCGGCAACCGCGGCGTCACCGTGTTCAAGCGCATCCAGGGCGAGCATGCCGAAATCGTGCTGCTGTCGATGTGGGATTCGATGGACGCCGTGCGCGCATTCGCCGGCGGCAATCCCGACCGCTCGGTGCTCTACCCCGAAGACGAGAACTATCTGCTCGAGATGGAGCCGTTGGTGCGGCATTACGAGGTGGTGGAATCGTTCGCCGGCACGCCAATCAGACATTTCGGCTAAGCGCCCCAAGGAAATGATAGATCGCTCATTCGCGCGCATATTTCTGGGGCTAGGCGTTGCACTCCTTGGAATTCACCAGGGTCATGGCGCGAGGCCCGTGCACCTTTCTCCGAGCGTGCCGCACGCTTCCCCGGCCAGCATCGATGCTGTCCTGACGGACTATGCGCGTGCCCAAATGATGCTTGTCGCCGCTGCCCGGCACGGTGCGCGGGCCAACGTCAGCATGCTGGTCGAGAACGGCTCGGTTCACTGGGGATACGACGTGTTCTATTCGGCGCCCGAACCGAGAACCAAGGAAGTTCGCGACGATCGCACGTCGATACAAGTCGGCGAGATCGCGTGCACGCGCCTTCGGGGAGAAAGGCGATATGCCTGCTGGAAAAACGGCGCATTGACGCTCGGGCTGTTCGCAATCGACAAGGCTTCGGTCGTCAAGGTGTGGTCGTTCGATCTCGCCTGTCCCTCGGACACCAAGCGCCAATGTCGATTCATCAAGGTGCGCATGCGTGGCGCAAACGCCGCCGAGGACATCGACCTGGTGAACACCGACTACGAAGTGCTCATGGATCGAGCGACGTATCTGCCGATCTACCTGCGGCAAACCAACCACGGCGGGATCGGTGTCACCGGCATGGCGGTGTATCAATTCGATTTCAAAGGCAAGATCGAGTCATTCGCGCTACCCGTCGAAGCCGAGAGTTTGAAGTCCCCTTAGACGCTTCGAGCCCGGCGGGCGGTACCATGGCGCGCCGCACGCCAGGCACCGCACACGGGCCTTGCGTCACTTCTTCTTCGGCACGTACAAATCCGTGATCGTGCCTTCGTAGACTTCCGCGGCCATGCCGACCGATTCGCTGAGCGTCGGGTGCGGGTGGATGGTCAGGCCGATGTCGGCGGCTTCGCAGCCCATTTCGATCGCGAGCGCGACTTCGGCGATGAGGTCGCCCGCGTTCGGCGCGACGATGCCGGCGCCGATGACGCGGTGCGTGGCTTCGTCGAACAGCAGCTTGGTGAAGCCCTCGGTGCGGCCGATGCCGACCGCGCGGCCGGAGGCAGCGTGCGGGAACTTGCCGACGCCGTATTTGATGCCCTGCTTCTTCGCCTCGGTTTCGGTGAGGCCGACCCAGGCGATTTCCGGATCGGTGTAGGCGACGGACGGGATCACGCGCGCGACGAATTCGCTCTTCTCGCCCGCGGCGACTTCGGCGGCGACTTTCGCCTCGTGCGTGGCCTTGTGCGCGAGCATCGGCTGGCCGACAAGATCGCCGATCGCGAAGATGTGCGGCACGTTCGTGCGCATCTGTTTGTCGACGGGAATGAAGCCGCGATCGGTGACGGCGACGCCGGCCTTGTCTGCGCCGATCTTGCCGCCGTTCGGCGTGCGGCCGATGGCGACGAGGACGCGGTCGTAGAGCTGCGGCTCCGGCGCCTTCTCCCCTTCGAACGTCGCTTTCAAACCCTTCTTCTCGGCTTCGATCTTCGCGACCTTCACCTTGAGATGGATGCCGGCGTAGCGCTTGGCGAGACGCTGTTGCAGCGGACGCACGAGGTCGGGATCGGCGCCGGGCATGAGCTGATCCATGAGTTCGACGACGGTGACTTCGCTGCCGAGCGCGCTGTACACCGAAGCCATTTCCAGGCCGATGATGCCGCCGCCGACGACGAGCAGTTTCTTAGGAATGTCGGCGAGCAGCAGCGCGTCGGTCGAATCCATCATGCGCGGGTCGTCCCATGGAAAACCGGGCAGCTTCACGGCTTGCGAACCGGCGGCGATGATCGCGTTCCTGAAGCGCACGAGTTTTTTGCCGTCTTTCGTGTCGACTTCGATCTCGTGCGGCGACACGAACGCGCCGGTGCCGGTGACGACCGTGACCTTGCGCTGCTTGCTCATGCCGGCGAGGCCGCCGTTCATCTGCGCGACGACCTTGTCCTTGTACGCGCGCAGCTTGTCGAGTTCGATCTTCGGCGCACCGAACGTGATGCCGAGATCGGCGGTATGCGCGGCTTCGTCGATGACGCGCGCGGCGTGCAGCAGCGCCTTCGACGGAATGCAGCCGACGTTGAGGCAGACGCCGCCGAGCGCGCCGTAGCGTTCGACGAGCACGACGTTCTGGCCAAGGTCGGCGGCGCGGAACGCGGCCGTGTAGCCGCCAGGGCCGGAGCCGAGCACGACGACGTCGCAGTCGAAGTCGGCCTTGCGGCCCGAATCGCCGGCGGCTTTCGGCGCGGCCGCAGCGGACGTTGCCGGAGCGGCGGACGCGGTAGTAGCCGGCGCCGTCGCGGCTGCCGGTTTCGCCGCAGGTGCGGACGCAGCGGAAGCGGGCGCAGCGGCCGCGCCTTCGGTCTCGACGATGGCGACGACGCTGCCTTCCGCAACCTCGTCGCCGATCTTCACGCGCACTTCCTTGACCACGCCGGCGACGCTCGAGGGCACTTCCATCGTCGCCTTGTCCGATTCCAGCGTGACCAGGCTCTGGTCCTTCGCGATCGTCTCGCCGGGCTTGACCAGAATCTCGATGACCGGCACGCCCTTGAAATCGCCGATGTCCGGAACCTTGACCTCGATAGTGCTCATGCTGGAATCCTGCTGCGCGGGGAGCGGCGATCGTCGCGCGCCGAGAAGTCCCGCGTGATACAGCCGGACCGGCGTCGCGTCGCCATGGCTGCATTCTGCGCAATCGCGGCTACGCGCGCAAAGCGCGTGCACACGGATCGCGATTCAACGGCGCACGGTCAGCGGCTTTCGTCCGCGCACATGCGATCACGGCCCTGCGCCTTGGCGCGGTAGAGCGCGTCGTCCGCGCGGCGCAGCAGGTTCTCGGGCGATGCGGTGGCGGCGGGATCGACGCTCGCCACGCCGATGCTGATCGTCACTTGCGGCGCCACGCTGGACGCGCGATGGCGGATGCCGAGCGCGCGCACCGCGTCGAGCAGGCGCTGCGCGATGGCGCAAGCTTCGTCGGCATCGCAATCGGCGAGCAGCACGGCGAATTCCTCGCCGCCGTAGCGCGCGGCGACGTCGGCGTTCGAGCGCCGTATCTTCGACAGCGTGCCGGCGACGGCGGCGAGCGCGGCGTCGCCGGCGAGATGACCGTAGCTGTCGTTGTAGGCCTTGAATTCGTCGATGTCGCAGAGCAGGACGGCGAGCGGCGTTTCGCGCGCGGCGTGTTCGCGCCACGCGCGCGCGAGGCGCTGGTCGAATGCGCCGCGGTTGGCGATCTGCGTGAGGCCGTCGAGCGAGGCGAGCTTTTGCAGCTTGGCGTTCGCGTTGCGCAGCGCCTCGGTGTGCTGCGCGATCTCGCGCGTGAGTGCGCGTTCGCGCTCGTGCAGGCGCCACACGCGCAGGCGATGCAGCGCGGCGAGCAGCGCGATCGCGGCCAGCGCGACGGCGACGCGGAACCACCATGTCGCGTACCAGCGCGGCACGATCGTGAAACGCACGCTGGCGCCTTCGTCGTTCCACACGCCGTCGTTGTTGCTGGCGATCACGCGGAACACGTAGTCGCCGGCCGGCAGGTTCGTGTACGAGGCGACGCGATTGCCGCCCGCGTCGATCCAGTCGCGGTCGAAGCCGTCGATGCGGTAGCGGTATTTCACTGCGGCGGGCGCGACGAAACTCATCGCGGCGTAACGCCATTCGATGCGCTCGACGCCGGGGCCGATGTGTCCGACGCTCTCCGGATCGACGTCCTTGCCGTCGACGAGCACGTGCTCGACGGCGACCGGCGGCGGCAACGTGTTCACGATGTGGTGCGCGGGATCGACCATGACGACGCCGTTCGCCGTGCCGAACCACAAGCGTCCGTCGCGCGTGCGCCAACCCGGCGTTTGCGACGCGCCGTTGGCTTGCGAGGAGAGCATGCCGTCGCTCTTGCCGTACCAGCGCGGCTCGATCTGCGTTGCCGCGCCGCGGTCGAGCGCGTCGATGTCGGCGAGCGCGAGGCGCGCGATGCCGCGGTTCGAACTCACCCAGAGATGGCCCGCGTCGTCGTCGAGGATCACGAACGCGGCGTCGCCGTAGAAACCGGCGCGCTGCGTGAACGCCTGCACCTTGCCGGCGCGCATGCGCACGAGGCCGATGCTGGTGCCGATCCACAGGTCGCCGTTCGCTTCCGGATGGAACGCGAACACGCTCGTGCCGGGCAGGCCGTCGGTGTCGCATTGGTCGAGCGCCGCCTCGCGCAGGCAGCGCAGCCCGCTGCGTTCGCCAATCCACAATCGTCCGCCGGCATCTTCGTACAGCGCGCGGACGTCGTCGCCGTGCGTGCCCTCGACGACACTGACCTTGTCGCCGCTGATCTTCGCCACGCCCTGCAAAGTGCCGACCCACAGGCCGCCGTCGCGGCTCGGGGCGAATGCGAACACGATCGTGCCGGGCAAGCCGTCGGCGATGCCGAAATTGCGCACGGCGCCGTCGGGCGCGATGCGGCTGACGCCTTCGGTGCCGGCGACCCAGAGACTGCCGGCGGCGTCGCCCTGGATCGCGCGCAGCAACTGGCTCGGCAATTTCCCGTTGATGTCGACGGCGGGTTCGAGCACGCGATGCGCGTAGCGCGCGAGCCCGGCGCCGTCGCTGCCGACCCAGAGCGTGCCGTCGCGATCCTCGTACACGGCGCGGATCGCGTTGGACGCCCATTGACCAGTCACGGTGACGAGCTTGGAATCGCTGAAGCGGTGGATGCCGCTGGATGTCGTGCCCATCCACAGGTTGCCTTCGCGATCCTCGAACATCGAACGCACGGTTTCGCCGTGCATGCCGGCGAGCGTGTCGTCGCATTCGAAATCCGCGGCGCTGAGCCGGCAGATGCCGACGCCGAGCGGTGCGAACCAGAGATTGCCGTCGCGGTCGCCGAACAGCGAATAGATGCGCTTCGCATCGAGCGCGGCCAGTCGCGGTTCGCGTTCGAAACGGCCGTCGCGATAACGCACCGGGCCGGCCTGCGTGCCGACCCAGATCGTGCCCGCGCGGTCGACGGCGAGGCTGTAGACCGCGCCGGTCGGCAGCCCGCGCGAGGTGTCGAGGACTTCCGCATGGCCGTCGCGCCAGTGCACGACGCCGATGCCGTCGGCGGCGATCCAAACGCCCCCGGCCTTGTCGGCGACGATCGCGCGATAGAAACCGCGCGGCGGAAAACCGCTGTCCTCGCCGAGCACGCGCGCGCCCGTCGCGTCCATGCGCACGACGCCAGCGTTGGTCGTCAACAGCAGCTCCCCCGCGCCGTCGCGCACGATGCCGAACACGCTTTCGACGTGCGCGGGCAGCGCGACGGGTTCGAGTTCGCGCGAGGTGGCGCGATACAGGCCGCCGTTGAGCGTGCCGACCCACAACGTGCCGTCGGGATCGGCCTCGACCGCGGTGATCGCCGAACTTTTCAGCGCGGGCGCGACGCGCTGGTCGATCGCGTCGAATTCACCACCGCTGTAGTGGATCAGGCCGCCGTAGGTCGCCAGCCAGATCGACCCGTTGCTGCGCTGGGCGATCGACAGCACCGTGCCTTGCGGCAACTGGTTTTCGTACCAGACATGCGTGAGCTGGCCGATCGTGCGGCCGGCGTCGAGCGCGCGGGCCGGCAGGCCAGCCAGCAACGCACAAGCGACAACGACGAGCAGGCTCCAGCGCTTGGCAGGGACTTTCACGAGCAGATCCGATCTGTTTCCTCAGGTTGGCGGTACTTGCCAGCAAGCTTCGTACCAGCAAACAGCCCTTTGCGCGACCGGATTATGGGGCGCGGAGCGGCGTTTCCGGAGGATTTCTGCGCGGATTGGTCGAAACGAACACAGCAGCGACCCTGAGCTCGCCGGACTCATGCAGAAGCGGGCAGCGCGTCGTCCTCGGAGAGCCGGCTCGATTCCAGCGTTCCGGCAGTGCGCGCTGCCCGCAGGGAAACCGTGTTTACGCGCCCGGATCGGGCACGAACCTCAGCACGTTGCCGTTGATGCAATAGCGCTTGTGGGTCGGCGGCGGGCCGTCGTCGAAGACGTGGCCGAGGTGGATACCCGAACTCGCGCTGCGCACTTCGACGCGGCGCATGCCGTCGGAATCGTCCTCGTGCAGGGTGATCGCGCCCTTGAGCGGCTCGAAGAAACTCGGCCAGCCGGTGCCGCTTTCGAACTTGCTGTCGCTGCGGAACAGCGCCACGCCCGTCACCGGATCGACGAACGTGCCGGCCCGCTTCTCGTCGAGGTTGGAGCCCGTGAACGGCCGCTCCGTGCCCTGCGCGAACGCGATCTGCCGCTGCGCCGGCGTGAGCAGGCGAAAGCCGAGCCATTTCCAGAAACGCTCTTGCTCACCACCGTAGCCGGTGTAGCGCGAGACTTCCTTGCCGTGCTCGAACAGCACGATGGTCGGCGTCGCGAACACGGCCTTGTCGAGCGTCCAGCCCTTCGGCGCTTCCGCGCTGAGCGTGCGCGTGACCGCAACCGGCGAGGTCCAGTGGTCGAGCACGTCGGCCTTGAACTGCGCGCAGTACGGGCAGTCCTCGGCCTCGAACACGATGAGCTGGCGATCGGCGTTCAACGTGGCCGGGTCGAGCGCGGCGACCTTCGCGGCCGACGCCGCCGGCAACGGCGACGACGCCGTCGCGCCGCTGCGCGGATACGCGACGCCCGTGCCGCCGTGGCCGCAGTAGCCGTCCGGATGTTTCGCCAGATAGTCCTGGTGATAGCTCTCGGCCGCCGCGTAGGTTTGCAGCGGCGCGATCTCGGTCGTGATCGCACCGCGCCCCGCCGCCGTCAGCGCTGCCTGATACGCGGTGCGCGTGGCCACGGCGATCGCCTGCTGCGCGTCCGAATGCGTGTAGATCGCGCTGCGGTAGTTGCTGCCGACGTCGTTGCCTTGGCGGTCGCCCTGCGTTGGATCGTGGTTTTCCCAGAAGCCGGCGAGCACGTCCGCGAGCGAGACCTTGGCGGTATCGAACGACACCTTGACGACTTCGGCGTAGTTCCTGCCCGTCGCGGCGCCGCTGCGCAACGCCTGCTCGTGGTCGAGGATCGCTTCGTATTTCGCGGCGCCTTCGCCATTCGCGTAACCGACTTCGACGTTGACGACGCCGGGCAGCGCGGACATGCGCTTTTCCGCGCCCCAGAAGCAGCCCATGCCGAGCACGACCGTGTCGACCGGCCCTTCGGCGGCCAGCGGCTTCGGAGACAACGAGGGAGACGATTCCGCGGCGCAGGCGGCGAGCACGAGACACGTGCAAACGGCGGCGACCATGCGCCGGAGGTGGCGAACTAAGGACATGGCGAGACTCCGATCAGCGAACAGCGTGGACGAGGGCTTGGCGGGACTCGATGCTGCGCGCGATTGGCGCGCATCCATCGAACTCGCCGGTTCCACGCTCAAGACCGGGCGCCGCGTCCGATCCTTTCGCATCGCAAGGCATTGCGAGCAGGCGCGCGGTCATCCGCGCCTTGCCACGACGCGTCACAACGCTGCGTCGATGACCTTGACCAGCTGCGACTTCGAGACGAGGCCCATTTGCGTCGCCTGCACCTTGCCGTCCTTGAACAGGATCATCGTCGGCGCCGAACGCACGCCGTAAGCGAGCGCGGTCTTCTGATTCTTGTCGAGCTCGACCTTGGCGATCTTCAGGCGGCCGCCATACTCAACCGCGAGCTGTTCGAGCAGCGGCGCGAGCGCCTTGCACGGGCCGCACCATTCGCCCCAGAAGTCGACGAGGACGGGCGTGGAGGATTGCAGGACGTTCGCCGGAAAGTTGGCGTCAGTGGCAGTGAAGATGTGTTCGTGGTTCATGGCTTTCGACCGGAAGGATGCGTTCTGTTTCGGGTTCCGGCATCGCTCAAATCGCCGGATCGACCACGTCGATGTCGTAGTCGAAGTACTGGATCATCTCGCCGTAAGCCGTATGCGGGTTCGCGTAGTTCGCGCGCACCGACAGGTGATGATGTCCCGGCGACGGCGGTTCGATCATGAGCCAGTAGCCGTCGCTCGCCGCGGGTGTGTAGGCGGACGAATCCTCGACATAGGTTGCGCGGGCGAAAACGTCGAAACACTTTTCCGTGCGCGCGCGGAAATGTGCAACGTCCGGCACGACCACGCCGTCGAGCTTCACGATCGCGTGCTGCAGATGGTCGTTGTTCGCCGCCGCACCGGCCCGCACCTCTGCGCAAGGCAGATGGGCGCCACGCGGCGAGAAATTCACCATGTTGATGACCGGGAAGAACAGGTACTTCCCTTTCGGCACCGCACAGCGCCGCTTCACGGCGTCGCTGCCGCTGGTGCCCGCGAGAAACCAGACAGCGCCCTGTTGTCCCTGCGTGCAGGCCGCACCCGTCGGATCCTGATACGCGCGCAGGCCATCGGGCTGCGCGAACGCCCACTGCCACCACGCGGCAGACCACTCCGAAGCGCTCTTGCCAGCGACGCGTGCGTCCGGTGGAAGAGGCTTCATCGACTCCGAAGCGACCGCGTTGGTCGCAGTAACGTATAGGAGGGCGCAGACGAGGCGCGAGATCATGTCAGAGAACTTGGCTGGCCATTTTTAAGAATATCTCTTGTCTCAGCTTGCGGAAAATAAGTTAACCTAACCCCGTTCCCTAACCCCGTTCCCTATATTCACAACTCTAAGGTGTAGCAATAGCCCCGAGACGATTCATATCATTTGACCACCAGATGGCCGTGGCTTTACCGCGAATCTGGTCTCGCGCGAACGGACCTTCGGAGCGGCTATCGAAGCTGTTGCCTCTATTGTCTCCCATTAGATAAAACTGATCTCGCTCCAATTCGACATCTGGATAA
>JAKPAN010000289.1 GCA_029779475.1 Pseudomonadota bacterium | reverse complement strand
CTTGCACGACAAGCTGGCGGCGCTTGGTGCCGAACTGATCGTCGACGCGCTGGCCAGGCTGCCCCTCGCGCCCTGCCCGCAACCGGATGCTGGCGTCACCTACGCGGCCAAGATCGAGAAGGCCGAAGCACCGCTCGACTGGCGTCTCCCGGCGATTCAACTGGCGCGCCAGGTGCGCGCCTTCAATCCGTTTCCCGGCGCGCTGGCGACTTATCAGGGCAACGCGATCAAGGTGTGGGGCGCGCGCGTGAGCGACGCGAGCGGAGCGCCGGGGACGATCCTGGCTGTCGACCGGAACGGCATCGTCGTCGCTTGCGGCGAAGGCGCGCTCTGCCTTCTCGAACTGCAAAAGGCGGGCGGCAAGCGTCTGCCCGTCGCACAGTTCCTCGCCGGGATGCCGCTTGCGGCCGGTGCCGTCTTCGACCTTCCTGCTTGATTTTCACGGCTTGTGCCCAATCTTGGCCGTAGCGCGGCGGGCGATCTGCTGCGCGTCGACGTTACAGCGCATTATTGCGCGACAAGGAGGCTAGAAGATGTTCGGCAACTGGTTGAAGACATCGCTGCTGATGGCGGCGATCATGGCGCTGTTCGGCGTGATCGGGACGTATATCGGCGGCGCTTCGGGCATGGTCATGGCGCTGCTGTTCGGCGGCGCGATGAACCTCTTCGCCTACTGGTTCTCCGATTCGATGGTGCTCAAGATGTACAACGCGCAGGAGGTCGACGAGACCTCGGCACCGCAGTTCTACGCGATGGTGCGCGAGCTTGCGCAGCGTGCCGAGCTGCCCATGCCGCGCGTCTATCTGATCGACGAGGCGCAGCCGAATGCGTTCGCTACCGGGCGCAATCCCGAGCACGCCGCCGTTGCTGCGACGACCGGCATCCTGCGCATGCTCTCGGCGCGCGAGATTCGTGGTGTGATGGCGCACGAACTGGCGCACGTTCAGCATCGCGATATCCTGATCTCGACGATTTCGGCAACGATGGCCGGCGCGATTTCGGCGCTTGCCAACTTCGCCATGTTCTTCGGCGGGCGTGACGAAGAAGGCCGTCCGGCCAACCCGATCGCCAGTCTGGCGGTTGCCCTTCTGGCACCGCTCGCGGCGTCCTTGATCCAGATGGCCATCTCGCGCTCGCGCGAGTTCGAAGCCGACCGCGGTGGCGCGGAGATCTGCGGCGATCCGAATGCGCTGGCCGACGCACTGATCAAGATCGACTCCTATGCGCGCGGCATCCCGATGCCGACGGCCGAGGCGCATCCCGCGACGGCGCAGATGATGATCATGAATCCGCTTTCCGGCGGCGGCATCGCCAACCTGTTCAGCACGCACCCAGCGACCGAGCAACGCGTCGCGCGCCTGCGCGAACTGGCACGCGCCTGACCGAGACGATTTACGGCAGCTTGCGCAGCACGCCGGCCAGACGGTGGCCGGCGCTGACAATACGTTGGTTGGCGACTTCCCGCGCGCGCTCGTAGAACGGCTTGCCGACCTGCTGCTGGCGGGCGTAATCGGCGGGAAAGCCCTCTTTCCCGGCGACCTGCCAGCTTTCCTCTAGCCACTGCGCCGGGCTTGCCGGCGCCGGCTCCGGGTACATCGCGACCAGTGCCCGGCACGCCGAGTCGAGCTTGTTTCCGGACAGGTTCGGCGGACCGGGAAGATCGTCCCACAGCGCGTGCAGGCTGACAATCCGCCGGCGCGGCGCCGACGGATTCAGTCGCTTGGGATCGTCGCGCGGAGCCAGCCAGGCGGCCTCGGCGTCGACCACGTGCAGCTGCTGATGCGCGTCGGCGACGAGATGGACTAGCCACGGCAAGGCGTAGACCTTCGCGTTGAACGCGGTCGCCGATCCATCGTGCGTGCCGAGTGCGTGCACCAGCACGACGAGTTGTCGATCGAGTTGCCCGCGCGCTTCGTCCGTGTTGTCTTCCGCTCTCGTCTGACCGGGCAGCGGACGATTCACGTAATGCCAGTCGCTGTGGCTCTCCATGTCAGGAAAACCGGGCAGCAACGGTGTGGCCGCCTCGTCGGCAGTGTGGAAGCGCCGGTCGTAGCGGATGCGGTCGGCCCAGGTCGAGGCTTCGATGAATGCCATGCGATCGAGCGCATCGCCCCTGGCCTTGCGTGTCCACAGCGCGTAGTCCGGATGCGCGCGCAAGAGCGCGCCGACCTTCTCGCGGCTCGCCGGCGGCAACTGCTCCCAGGCGATGCACGCCGAGAGGCGGTGTCCCGTGAAGTTCCAGGCCGAAGCCGATAGCGGCAGAAAACTGGCGAGCATGGCCATGAGCAGCCGATAGCGGCGCCTTTGCCGGTTGTTTATGGCCCAGTGGAGTTTCGTCATGCGTGCGCGGATTGCTCGTTCGCCGCGCTCGGGGCTGGCGCGCAGGTCGGGAGCGTCAGGGTGAAGGTCGTGCCGACACCGGGTGTCGAAGCGACCGTGATGCGCCCGCCGAGCGTCTGCATGACGAGGTTGTGGCAGATGTGCAGACCGAGCCCGACGCCGCCTCGTCCCATGCGTGTGGTGACGAAGGGGTCGAAGATGCGCGGCAGCAGCGTGTCGGGGATGCCGTTGCCGTTGTCGGCGAGCGTGATGCACACCGCCTCGTCGCCGTCCGGCGTCGCGGCGATCGTTACCCGGCGATCATCGCAGTCTTCGAAGGCGTGCGTGACGGCGTTGCTGATCAGGTTGGTGATGACCTGGCCGAGCGGTCCTGGGAAGCTATCCATGGACAACCCCTGCGCGACGTCGACGCTAATAGCGACATCGCCGCGCTTGAGCAGCGGGCGGACCGTCAGCACGATCTCGTCGACGACCTCTTCGAGCAGGAAAGCGCGGCGCTGCGAGGAGCTCTGGTCGGCGGCGACCTGTTTGAAGCTCGCCACCAGTTCGGCCGCGCGCGACAGATTGCGGAAGGCGATATCGCTGCCGGTATCCATCGCTTCGAGCAGTTTGTCGAGGCTGGAGCGCTTGATTCCGCTCTCCATCTCTTTCCTGAAAGTGCGTAGTGACGCGATGAGCGTCGAGAGCGCCATGACGCCGTTGCCGAGCGGCGTGTTCAACTCGTGCGCGATGCCGGCGACAAGCGCGCCGAGCGAGGCGAGTTTTTCACTCCTGACGAGCTCGGCCTGCGTCAGCTTGAGGTGTTCGATCGTCGTCGACAGCCGCGCGTTGGCCTCGAACAATTCCGCCGTGCGTCGTTCGACGCGCTGTTCGAGCTCGCTATTGAGCGCGCGGATCTCGGCCTCGATGCGGCGCAGCTCGGTGACGTCGCGCACGACCATGAGCGCGCGTCGTTGTCCTCCGGTGATGAAATAGCTGACCGAGAGCGCAGCGATGAACTCGCTACCGTCGAGTCGTCGAGCGCGGGTCTCCAACTCGACGAACTGCTTCGCCTGTAGCGCGTGGTAGAACTGCTTTCGTTCGTTCGCGTTGCACCATAGGTTGAGCATTTTCCCCGTCTTGCCGACGAGTTGGTCGCGTGTGGCGGCGAGCAAGTGCGAACAGGCGTCGTTAACGCGCACAAAGACGTAATTCACCTGCGGGTCGAGGACGATCATACCCACCGGTGAGGCGTTGAATACGGCCTCCAGCTCCTGCTTTTGTGCGCGAAGCGAGTCAGCCATTCGCTCGAGATCGCGCGAGAGCTCATCGAACTCGACGATGCGGCCACGCGGCCACGGCCCGGGCGTTTCACCGTTGGCGATGCTGCGCGCGCGCTGGGCGAGCGCGGCGATCGGTCGCGCCATGCGCGTCGCCCACAGCGGCGCCAGCACGACGCCGAGCGCGAGGGTGATGCCGAGCACGGCAATCCACAGATCGACTGTCGACGCGATGCGCGGATTGGCGAGTCCGCCTGGCGAGCGGATGACGAAGTACCAGTCGAGCAGGTGCGAATGCGCGAGCGCCGCGTCGAAGGTCTTGCCCTCGAAAGACAGCGTGTCGGCGAGCGAGCCGGAATGATGCGACCCGGTCAGCAGCGGCAGGTGGCGCAGATTGACGACGCCGACACGCGCGGCATTTTCGCTGTCGGCCAGGATTTCGCCGTTGCGGTCGATGATCCACACCATCAGATCCCTGCGTCCGGAGGCGACGCGCAGGGTGTCCATGATGTGGGCGAGCGCAATCTCGCCGATGATCACAGTGTCCCCGGCCGGCGTACCGATGCTGACGGCGACCTCGCTCGATACGGGCGAGAGGTATTTGTCACTCCAGACGGTCCGTGCCTCGGTGACGGTACGCTGGAAGATCGGGTCGCGCGACAGGTCGTTGCCGATGAGCTCGCGGCGGCGGGCGTGGCCGAGCCAGGACTTCAGGCTGGCGTTGATCACCGTGCCGTCGCGGTCGACCTGGTAGATGGCGGTGAACGCGCTGCTTCGCCCAAGCGCGCGCTCCAGCGTCTTTTCCGGCGTCGTTCCCGGATTGCGCAGCGCCGTGGCGATCAGTTCGAGCTGCGTCTGGATGGCCCCGAGCATGGCTTCGCTGCGCAGCGACAGATCGGAGACTTCGACGCGCAGGTCTTCCTGGCTCTCACGGCTGACCTGCGGCAAGCGGATGAGGAAAAGCGTGGCGCCGGCGAGCAGAAAGCTGATCAGCGAAATCAGCGAGAGCAGCCCGATCAGCCCGGTACGCAGGCGCCAGCGACGGCGGTTCATTGCGCGCGCACGAAGCGGCCGTCGCGGATCGCCATGAAATAGGCCACGCGCGTCGTGTCGCCGTTTTCGTCGAACCGGATCTGCTGCTGCAACCCCTCGTAGGGGCCGAGCTTGATCAGTGCTTCCTTGACGCTCATTCCGTCCGGCCGGCGCGACAGCGCATCGAGTGCGGCCGTCGCCGCGTCATGGGCGAGCACGCTGCCGAACACCGGCTCCTTGCCGAAGCGCTTGGCGTAGGCCGAGCGAAATGCCTGGAAGCGCTCCGACGTGTCGTCCTGATTGTAGTTCTGGACGATCATCAGACCCTCGACGGCACGCCCGCCGAGTTCGATCAACTGCGCGGTGCCGGCCCATTCGGCAGCGATCAGCGGGATCTCCGGGGCGACCTTGCGCGCCTGTTGCGAAAGCCGCGCGGTGTCGACCGCGTTGGCGATGAAGAGCAACGCATCCGGCC
>JAKPAN010000215.1 GCA_029779475.1 Pseudomonadota bacterium | reverse complement strand
CGTTTTCGTCGATGCGTGACGCAGAACCGTTACAGCAACGGCACCAGCAGCAGCGCGACGATGTTGATGATCTTGATCAGCGGATTCACGGCGGGGCCGGCGGTGTCCTTGTAAGGATCGCCGACGGTGTCGCCGGTCACGGCCGCCTTGTGCGCGTCCGAACCCTTGCCGCCGAAATTGCCGTCCTCGATGTACTTCTTGGCGTTGTCCCAGGCGCCGCCGCCGGTGGTCATCGAGATCGCCACGAACAGGCCGGTGACGATCGTGCCGATGAGCATGCCGCCGAGCGCCTGCACGCCGGCGAGCGGGCCGCCGAGCCAGCGGAAACCGAATGCGACGACGATCGGCACGAGCACGGGCAGCAGCGACGGGATCATCATTTCCTTGATCGCCGCCTTGGTCAGCAGGTCGACCGCCTTGTGGTACTCCGGCTTGCCCGTGCCATCCATGATGCCCTTGATCTCGCGGAACTGGCGGCGCACTTCCTCGACCACGCTGCCGGCCGCGCGGCCGACCGCTTCCATCGCCATCGCGCCGAACAGGTACGGGATCAAACCGCCGATGAGCAGGCCGATGATGACGTAGTGGTTGGAGATGTCGAACGTGTAGACCTGAGTCGGATTCTGCACGCCGAGTTTGTGCGTGTAGTCGGCGAAGAGCACCAGCGCGGCGAGGCCGGCCGAACCGATCGCGTAGCCCTTGGTCACGGCCTTGGTGGTGTTGCCGACCGCGTCGAGCGGATCGGTGACCGCGCGCACTTCAGGCGGCAATTCGCTCATCTCGGCGATGCCGCCGGCGTTGTCGGTGATCGGGCCATAGGCGTCGAGCGCGACGATCATGCCGGTCATCGACAACATCGCCGTCGCGGCGATGGCGATGCCGTAGAGGTCGGCGAGGTGATACGCGCCCCAGATCGCGGCGCAGACCGCGAGCACCGGCCACGCGGTCGACTTCATCGAGATGCCGATGCCGGCGATGATGTTGGTCGCATGGCCCGTCGTCGAGGCTTTCGCGACGTGACGCACCGGGCCGTATTCGGTCGCGGTGTAGTACTCGGTGATGACGACCATCGCGCCGGTCAGCACGAGGCCGATCACCGCGCAGCCGAACACGTTCCACACGCCGTAGGTGCTGCCGGCCATGAGTTGCTGCGTGACCGGAATGAACGCGAGCAGCGCGAGCACGCCGGAGACGATGACGCCCTTGTACAGCGCGTTCATGATCTTGCCGCCGCCGCTGTATTTCACGAAGAACGTGCCGATGATCGAAGCGATGATCGAAACGCCGCCGATGACGAGCGGATAGAGCACGCCGTTCGGACCGGCCTGCGTCGCCATGACGCCGCCGAGCAGCATCGTCGCGATGAGCGTGACCGCGTAGGTCTCGAACAGGTCCGCAGCCATGCCCGCGCAATCGCCGACGTTGTCGCCGACGTTGTCCGCGATCACCGCCGGGTTGCGCGGATCGTCTTCCGGAATGCCGGCTTCGACCTTGCCGACGAGGTCGGCGCCGACGTCGGCGCCCTTGGTGAAGATGCCGCCGCCGAGACGCGCGAAGATCGAGATCAGCGACGAGCCGAACGCGAGGCCGACCAGCGCGTGCAGCGCCTGCTCCTGCGACTTGCCCATGTGCATGAGCACGACGAAATAACCGGCGACGCCGAGCAGCGCGAGACCGACGACGAGCATGCCGGTGATCGCGCCGCCGCGGAACGCGACCGCGAGCGCAGCCGGAATGCCGCTGCGCGCCGCTTCCGCCGTGCGCACGTTGGCGCGCACCGAGATGTTCATGCCGATGTAGCCGGTGAGGCCGGACAGGATCGCGCCGAGCGCGAAGCCGATCGCGGTCGGCCAGTCGAGCGCGAAGCCGATGACGGCGAACAGCACCACGCCGACGATCGCGATCGTGCGGTACTGGCGGTTGAGGTAAGCGCGTGCGCCTTCCTGGATCGCCGCGGCGATTTCCTGCATGCGCGCGTTGCCCGCGGGCTTGGAGAGAATCCAACGGATCGACCAGGCGCCATAGACGATCGCGAGTACCGCACAGGCCAGCGCGATCAACAAACCGTGTTCACTGAACAACATCGACTCCCCCTCGATTGAAGGTTGGATAGTGGAAACGCGGGAAAAACGCTGTAACCAACCGAGTATAGCGATTGACCCGTGTCTTGCCAGAACGATCGATGTGCGTTTGCACGAGCGCGGCGGCAGGGCATGATCCTCGCCTGCGCGATCGCGCGCGTACCTGCACATGCCCTCGAATCCGGACCGCCCGATGACCCCGATGCTCCGCCGCGCCCTTCCCTTCGCATTTGTCCTCGCCTGCGGTCTCGCGCACGCCGGCGGACTGACCATCGAAGTCCACGCCACGCCCAGCGTCCTGCCGACGCCGGCCGGCCGCGCACTCGTCTACGAATTGTCCGCGCGCAATTTCGGTGCGGACTGCGCGCGCATCGTCGACGTGCGCGCCTCGGGCGACGGTCAACTGATGCGACGTTTGCAGGCGACGATGATCGCGCCGAACGCGCTCGTGTACGACGC
>JAKPAN010000202.1 GCA_029779475.1 Pseudomonadota bacterium | reverse complement strand
AACGAATTCTTCAGCGAGCGCGGCTGGTCGGACGCCAAGGCCGGCACGCTGGCGGCGCTGTGGGCCGATCGTTTTCCAAGAGCGCGCTTCAGCAGCAGCGAGGCTCGCGTGGATGCCGACGCCAATACCGTCGAGATCAGCATCGCGATCGAAAGCGGTCCGTCGTTCCGGCTCGGGCCGCTGGCCGTCACCGGCCTCGCGCGAATCCCGCAGTCGGCCGTCGTCAATCTGTCGACGCTGCGGCCGGGGCAGCCGTACAGCCAGCGCGCCCTGCTCGACTATCAGGAGCGGCTGCTCGCGAGCGGCCTGTTCGACGCGGCCTCGGTCGAGATCGACACCGCCAATACGGACCCGTCGTCGGCCACCGTACTGGTGAATGTGCGCGAACGCGCGCGCCACTCGCTGACGCTCGGCGTCGGCTACAGCACGCTGGTCGGCCCGCGCGTGTCGGCCGAGTACAAGAACCTGCGTGTGTTCGACTTCGACTGGCAGGCGGCCGTCACCACCAAGCTCGCGCGCGACGACCGCAGCTTCAGCATCGACCTGCTTTCGTATCCGCTGCCGGATCTCTATCGCAACATGGCGTCGGCCTCGCTCGCGCGCATCGACGTGAGTGGCGTGCAGATCATCCAGCAGCAGGTGCGCGCGGGGCGGCGACGCGATTCCGACACACTGTCGCGACGGTACTTTATGGCGGCGCTACGCGAACAGTTGACGACGCCAGTCGGCAACTCGATCCAGAGTGCCGCGACTGCGAACTATGAGATGCGCTGGGCGCGCGTCGACAACCCGGTGTTCCCGACCGACGGCTACGCGCTGAGCGGCGCCGCCGCGTACGGCCTGACTCTCGGGCCGGACGAGAAAGGCCGCAGCTTCGCGCGGCTGACCGGCAAGGCCTCGGCGTTCAAGTCGTTCGCAGACGGCTGGTTGCTGCAGGGACGAACGGAGGTCGGCCAAGTGGTCGCCAGGGACTCAACTGGTATTCCGCAGACGCTGCTGTTCCGCACCGGCGGCCCCGACACCGTGCGCGGCTACAGCCATCAGTCGAT
>JAKPAN010000180.1 GCA_029779475.1 Pseudomonadota bacterium | reverse complement strand
GCGCTCGTCCTCGCCGTGCTGATCGCTCTGCTCGCCGTGCGCCGCGGCCTTGCGCCGCTGCAGCGCTTCGGCGCGCGCCTCGCCGAACTCGATGGCTCGCAGCCGCCGTCGCCGCTCGCCGCGGAGCCGTTGCCGCGCGAGCTCGAACCGTTCTCGCGCGCGCTCGGATCGGCGCTCGACCGCCTCTACGCCACCATCGAGGGCGAGCGCCGCTTCTCGCGCGACATCGCCCACGAACTGCGCACGCCGCTCGCGGAAATCCGCACGTCGATCGAAGCCGCCGCGCGCACGCCGGACGACGCCGATGCGACCCGGACTGCGTTCAGCACCTCCATCGGAGCGGTCGAACGCATGCAGCGCGCGATCGACACACTGCTGATGCTCGCGCGCCAGGAGGCCGGCCTCGCTCGCGCTGCCGTCGACCCGCTCGACCTGCCGCCGCTGCTGGAAGCCCTCGCCGACGCGCTTGGCGCGCTCATGCGCGGGCGCGGTCTTCGTCTCGCTCGCGAGACACCAGCGCATTTGTGGGTGCGTTCCGACGTCGGAGCGCTCGAACGCATCGTCTCGAACCTGATGCGCAACGCGATCGAATACTCGCCGTCCGGCAGCACGGTGACGATGACGCTCGAAACCAGCGACCGCGGAACGACGCTGCGCATCGCCAACCCTGCGCCCGAACTGCGCGACGACGACCTGCCACGGCTCGGGCAACGGTTCTGGCGCAAATCACCGTCCGGCGGCACCGCCGCGCATGCGGGGCTGGGGCTGGCCCTGTCGCTGGCGCTGGCGCGCGGGCTGTCGCTCGAACTCGCATTCGCGCTCGAAGACGGGCAACTGGCCGTGCGTCTGGGGCCCATTCCGCTGCTGTAGTTCGCCCCGCTCTCGTGAAACCGATGACTCATCGGTCCGAGGCCGCGTGCTGATCGCGCAAGCGAGGCAGACGCAGAAAGCCGGATATGGGCGCTGCGTGCGCTCCTGCCACCGCGCCGGTTCCGCTACGGCGTGGCTTGCGCCACGGCCCTTGCCCGCGCAGCGACTTGCCGATCCAAAGCTTCGCCAAAGCTGGGTATCGCAGGATGCGCCGACCCTTCGATCGGTTGCCCTGCCTTGCCTCTCCTCCGACTCCGAATCCCGGCTGTTGCCTGCGCCGTCCTGATCCCCTTCGCGCTGAGCGCGCCCGCGGCCAATGCCGCCGATGCCATCACCCTGTCCGCCGAACAGGTGAAGTCGCTGCAGATCGTCACCGCGCCGGTCGTCGCATCCAGCGTGCTGCCATTGGCGCGCCTGCCCGCCGAGGTCGTCGCGCCGCTGGAATCGAGCCGCACCGTCAGCACGCCGTTCGCCGGCGTCGTCGCCAGCGTCGTCGTGGACGAAGGGGCCATGGTCGCCGCCGGCGCGCCGCTCGCGCGCGTGCAGAGCCGCGATTTCCTCACCGCACAGGCGGATCTTGCACGCAGCCGCAGCGAAACGACGCTGGCGCAGAGCCAGTCCAGGCGCGATGCGGCGCTGTTCGCCGAAGGCATCATCGCGCGCTCGCGCGCCGACGAAACGCAAGCGCGCACTGCTGACGCGCAAGCACGGTTCGTGCAGGCGCGCGACGCGCTTGCCGCGGTCTCGATTCCGGCGAAAGCAGCGGCCGGAGAGTACGAACTGCGCGCGCCGACTGCGGGTCGCGTACTGCGTCGTTCGATTTCGCCCGGCCAGGTCGTCGGCGCGTTCGAACCGGCCTTCACGATCACCACCGGCAACGGCGTGGACGTGCTGGTGCAGGCGCCGATCGAGCACCGCGCCGGCTACGTGCCGGGGCGTGCCGTCGTCATGGACGATGGAACGCGTGGCGAACTCGTCGCCATCGCGGCCGCCACCGACGCCGGCAGCCAGAGCGTGCGCTTACGCGCGCACCTCGTGGACGCCCAGACCTGGCTCGTCGGCCAGCGCACGAGCGTACGCCTCGAATTGCAGGCACCGAGCAACGCCGTGCGCGTGCCGGCGAGCGCCATCGTCCCGAACGGGGCGGCGGCGCTGGTCTTCGTGGCCGATGGTTCGCGCTACCGCGCCGTGCCGGTCGAACGCCTCGGCAACGACGACCAGGACGCCATCGTGAGCGGCGCGCTGAGTCCCGGCGACGCCGTGGTCTCCAGCGGGGCAAGCACGCTGAAATCGATGCGCGCCGAGTGAGGATCGCATGCTGAATCGTCTCGTCGAATTGTCGCTGGCGCAGCGCATGCTCGTGCTGGTCGCTACCCTCGGGCTGGCGGTCGCCGGCGTCGTGGCGTGGCTCGGCCTGCCCATCGACGCTTACCCGGATATCGCGCCGACGCAGGTCAAGCTGATCCTGAAGGCGCCAGGCATGACGCCCGAAGAAGTCGAGTCGCGCGTGGTGGTTCCGCTGGAAATGGAACTGCTCGGACTGCCCAATGCCGCCGTGCTGCGGTCGGTGGCCAAGTATGCGATCGCCGACATCACGATCGATTTCGCCGAAGGCACCGACATCTACTGGGCGCGCCAGCAGGTCGCCGAGCGCTACGCCGGCGTGCAGCCGAACCTTCCGGCCGGCACGACGGGCGGACTCGCGCCGATCTCGACGCCACTGTCGGACATGCTGATGTTCACGATCGAAGGAGGTGGCCTGACGCTCGCGGAACGCCGCACCCTGCTCGACTGGACGCTGCGCCCGGCGCTGCGCACGATCCCGGGGGTTGCCGATGTCAACGCGCTCGGCGGCGAAGTGCAAAGCTTTGCCGTGATACCGGATCGCGCCAAGCTGTCCGCCGCAGGCCTCACGTTCCGCCAGCTCGCCGATGCGATCGAGCGCAACAACGGCAACGACGGTTCGGGCCGGATGACCGCCGGCG
>JAKPAN010000177.1 GCA_029779475.1 Pseudomonadota bacterium | reverse complement strand
GGCAGCGACGCGCCGCGCTACTACCAGATCGTGCTGCAGCAAGACCTGCTCGGCGGCTGGACGCTGTTCCGCGAATGGGGCCAGCAAGGCAGCCGCCGCGCGAGCAGCAAGAGCGAGATCTACCTCGAACGCGACGCCGCGCTCAGCGCGTTCGAGCGCGCGCGCGACGCGCAACTCGGCCGCGGTTTCCGCATCATGTTCAGCCAGGGCTTCGAAGGGCCGCGCTGAGAGGTTTTTTGCGATCCTCCATGATCGCGAAAATCAGGAACGGCCCTCCTCGCCCCATTTTCCGAATTTTTCGACAAAGGCTTCCGGTTCCACATGACGACCGACCACCGTTTCCTGCGCGCGCTGCGCCGCGAGAGCGTCGACATGACGCCGATCTGGATCATGCGCCAAGCCGGCCGCTACCTCCCCGAGTACCGCGCCACGCGCGCCCGCGCCGGCAGTTTCCTCGCACTCGCCCAGACGCCCGAGCTCGCCTGCGAAGTCACCTTGCAACCGCTCGAACGCTTTCCGCTCGACGCCGCGATCCTGTTCTCCGACATCCTCACCGTGCCCGACGCGATGGGCCTCGGGCTGCACTTCGTCGAAGGCGAAGGCCCGAAGTTCTCGCACCCGCTGCGCAGCGCCGCCGCGATCGACGCGCTCGGCGTGCCGGATCCGGAAACGAGCCTGCGCTACGTCATGGACGCGGTGCGCCTGATCCGCCGCGAGTTGAACGACCGTGCACCGCT
The DNA here is from genome assembly GCA_029779475.1 of Pseudomonadota bacterium. Classification (GTDB taxonomy): domain Bacteria; phylum Pseudomonadota; class Gammaproteobacteria; order Xanthomonadales; family Rhodanobacteraceae; genus Dokdonella_A. Next base: position 21,902 of record JAKPAN010000177.1, on the reverse strand, counting down.
GATCGGCTTCGCCGGCAGTTCGTGGACGCTCGCGTGCTACATGATCGAGGGCGAAGGTTCGTCGAGCTTCTCGCGCGCGAAGGCGCTCGCGTTGCAGGACGCGCCGCTCATGCATCGCCTGCTCGACACGCTCGCGCGCAGCGTCGGCGCCTATCTCGCCGCGCAAGCCGCGGCCGGCGCGCAGGCGCTCATGGTGTTCGACACCTGGGGCGGCCTGCTCTCGCCCGCGATGTTCCGCGAATTCTCGCTGCGCTGGCTTGGCGCGATCGTCGCACACGTGCGCGAAAAAGCGCCGGGCGTGCCGATCATCCTGTTCTCCAAAGGCGCGAACGCGCACCTCGAAGGTCTCGCCGACACCGGCTGCACCGCGCTCGGCGTCGACTGGACGATCGACATCGCCGACGCCCGCGCGCGCGTCGGCGACCGCGTCGCGCTGCAAGGCAACCTCGACCCCGCCGTCCTCGCCGCCTCGCCCGACGCGATCCGCGCGCAGGCCCGCGCCGTGCTCGACGGCATCGGCGCGCATCCCGGCCACGTCTTCAACCTCGGCCACGGCATCACGCCGGACATCGACCCCGAACACGTCGCCGTGCTCGTCGATGCGGTGCACGAGATGAGCCGGCGCGGCTGATTCAGCGGAAGAGCGTCAGTCGGTAGACGCGTCGCGCGCATCTGCGCGCCGCACCGCGTCGAACGCGATGCGCGCCACGCGTTCGACGCGCTCGCGCGCGGGTTCGGCGAGCAAGGCACGCAAACGCGTTTCGATGTCGGCAGCGTCGAGCGCCGCGTGTGCGGCAAGCGCGTCGGCAAGCGCACGACCGAGGCTGTCGAAGACGAGGCCGTAGGCGATCGCATGCAGCACGCCGCCGCCGAGCGTACCCAGTCCCGGGAACGCTTTCAGCGCATTGCCGGCGATCGCGAGCACGAGCGCGCTGGTGTTGCGCACGGTGAGGCCGACGCGTGAGAGCAGCGCTTCCACGTCGATCTCGCGCACGGCGACGCCGTGGATGCGCGCGAGTTCGCGCACGAGCCCGGTCGCGAGCGCGCCCTGGATGAGCAGATCGGTGCCGGGCGCGACCGCGGCGAGCGCGCCGACGACCGCGCGCCGCGTGTATTTGGCGATCGACTCAGCCGATTCGCGTGCCGCGGTTTCGCGCGCGAGCGCGTCGCCGCGACGACCGACTTCGGCGAGCACGGCGGCTTCGCGACCGGCTTCCAGCGCGCCCGTGCCAGCCGCGCTGATGCGCGCGAGTGCATCGGTGAGCGCGTCGACATCGGGCAGACGCTCGCGTTCGACGCGCTCGCGGCGGCCGTCGGCGAGCACGCGTTCGTGGCGTTCGCTGCCGCCCGCGCTGATCGCGACGATCGCGCGCAGCGTCTTCGCGTAACGCGCGCGGAACCGTTCGAGCAACGCCGCGCGTTCGGCCGCGTCGTACCAGTCGGCTTTGTTGAGCGCGAGCACGGTCGGCTTGCCGAACGCGGCGAGCCAGCGGATTTCCGCGTCCTGCGCGCGTGTGAGGTCGGCGTCGGTGAGGTAGACGACGGCATGCGCGCGCAGGGCTTCGTCGCGGGCGAGCTGTTCGCGCGCAAGTCCATCGACTTCGCCGCTGCCGGGCACGTCGGCGAGGATGAGTTCGCGTCCACCGCGCAGCAGTCCGCGATGATGTTCGACGTGCCGCGTCGTGCCGCCGCGCACGTCGACGTCGGGCGCGGCTTGCGGCGCGAGCGCGCGGATGGCGCTCGATTTTCCGGTCGAGATTTCCCCGAACAGCGCGACGTAGAACTCGCCGCTGTCGCGGCGGCGATCGAGTTCGGTGAGTTCGGCTTCGAGCGCGGCGGTGTCGACATGACGCTCGCGCAACGCGGCGACGCGCGTGTCGACTTCGTCGCGCGACACGGGCGCGGGTGCGGAGGCGAGCGACCGCGTGCGCGCCGGCCGCGCGAGTTTCCACAAGGCCCATGCGATGCCCGCGAGCAGCAACGCACCGGCGACGACCAACGGCGCGCGCAGCCACAGCGGCAGCGCGGCGATGCGCTGGTAGAACTCGAGCAGGTTGTTGAGCGTCGCGACGACGAAACCGAGCGCAAGCACGGCGCCGATCGCGAGCGCGGCGAGAAAGACGAGGCGAAGCGGCAGGCGCGGCTGGGGCATGCCGCGATTGTATGCGGCAATGACCGCAGGCATGCCCGCGACCGCGCGGCATGGCAGTATCGGTGCAAGGAAGGAGGGGATCATGCGTCGATTGTTCGCGTTGCCGTTGCTCGCGCTGGGTTTGTCCGTGCACGCGGCCGCGCCGCCGGCGACGCCGCAGTTCGTCTCGATGCGCGTCAACGACGGCCTGCCGTCGAGCGTCGTCTACAAGACCGTGCAGGACCACGACGGCTTCATCTGGATCGGCACGCAAGACGGCCTCGCGCGCTACGACGGCGTGGGTTTCCGCATCTTCCGCCACGACCCGGCCGATCCTGCGTCGATCGCGTCGAACGACGTGTCCGCGCTGCTTGTCGATCGCGACGGACGTCTGTGGTGCGGCGGCGAAGCCTCTGGCCTCAATCGCCTCGAAGCCGACGGCAAGACCTTCACGCACTGGCGGCACAAGGCGGGCGACCTGTCGACGATCGCCAGCGACGACGTCGGCGCGATCGTCGAGGACGCAAAGGGCGCGATCTGGGTCGGCACCTACGACGGCGGCGTCAATCGCCTCGAACGCGACGGCAGCTTCATGCACGTCGACCACGACGAGGAAGATCCGGCGACGCTGCGTTCGAGCACGGTGATCAGTCTGGCCATCGAGACGTCCGGACGTCTGTGGATCGGCACCGACGTCGGCGTCGACGTGCGCGAACCCGACGGGCGCATCGTGCATGTGGACATTCCCGAATTGCAGTCGCGGCCCGGCGCGCCGATCGTGCCGGGGCTGATTGCGGACGGCCGCGGCGGCATGCTCGTCGGCTCGCGCAAGGGGCTGTTCCGGATCGGCGCGGATCTCGTATCGCGCGAGGAAATCGCGCCTTCGTCGCCACCGCTCGCGCCCACCTCGTTCGCCCGCGACGAATCGGGCGACCTCTGGCTCGGCCTGCTGACCGGCATCGCGCGCCTGGACGCCGACGGCAAGCTTCACCGCTATGGCGCGGAGGAAGCGGTGCCCGGCGCGTATCCGGGCACGAACACGCTCGATGTCATGGCCGACCGCGAAGGCGGCATCTGGTTTTCGCTGTTCGACGCGGGCCTCGCGCGGTTGCCGCCGCACTGGCGCAATTTCTCCGTGTTCCGCAGCGTACCGGGCGATGCGGCGAGCCTCACGCGATCGCGCGCGCGCGCGATCGCGATCGACGGCGAGCGCGCGGCATGGGTGGGCACCGGCAACGACGGCATCGATCGCATCGATCGCGCCAGCGGCGCGATCGAGCGCTTCGGCGAGCGATTGAAAATCGGAAACCAGCGCCTGACTTCGCTCGTCGCGCAGGACGCCGACACGCTCTGGGTCGGCTTCCAGCGCGGCCTGCGCCGCTATTCGCTGAAGACTTTCGACAGCGTCGAGATCCCGGTCGACTTGCGCCGCGAGGACGCGCTGCCGCCCGGCTACATCGACCACATGGCGCTCGCACGCAACGGCAGCCTGTGGGTCAGCGCGCACGGCGGCGGCGTCGCGCGCGTCGAAGGCGACACGCCGCGCGTGGTGCGCCGCTACCTGCCGGCGACGCATTCGCTCGGCAGCGCGGACGTATCCGCCCTCGCGCTGGACGCGCACGATGCGCCGTGGCTTGCCACCTCGGGCGGTCTGGAGCGGTACGACGCGGCACGCGATGTTTTTGCGGCCGCAGCCGGCGCACCCGCGGACGTGCTCGACGCGCTCGCTTTCGCGCCGGACGGCACGCTGTGGGTACACCGCTGGCTTGGCGCGTTGCAGGCATTCCGCGTCGACGGCGATCGCGTCGTGCCGTTGCAATCGATCGAAGCACGCGGCGACTGGCCGGCGATGAAGGCTTCGGCGATGGTCGTCGGCGTCGACGGCACGCTGTGGATCACCTCGTTGCGCGGGTTGTGGCATGTCGATCCGCGCACGCAGGCGATCCGCCGCTTCGACACGCACGAAGGCCTGCCCAGTCAGGAATTCCTTACCGGCGCGCTCGCGCAAGCGAGCGACGGAACGCTGTTTGCCGGCACGCTCGGCGGCGCGCTCGCCTTCGACCCGGCCGCGTTGCGCAACGACGTGCCGGCGCCGCCGCTGCGCATCACTGCGCTCGACGTGCAACGCAACGGCGCCACCGTCGCGCTCGACCCGCAGCAACCGATCCAGCTGCAGCACGGCGACACCAACCTGCGCGTGCAGGTGCGCGCGCTGAGCTACGTCGATCCCGCGTCGACGCGCTATCGCTTCGAACTCGAAGGGTTCGACGAAGCGGCGATCGAAACCGCCAGCGGCGAGCGCATCTGGTCGCAATTGCCGCCGGGCGACTATCGCCTGCGCGTGTCCGCGCGCAGCGGCGCCGGCGCGGAATCGTCGCTCGACGCCGCGCCCGCCGTGCATGTCGCGCGAGCGGCCTGGGACACGCCGCTCGCGTATGCACTGTACGCGCTTGCTGCGCTCGCGCTCGCGTGGCTCGCGTTGCGCGCCTGGCGCGAGCGCATGCGCCGCCGCCACGCCTACGCGCTCGCGGAAGAACGGCGTCGCGCGAGCGACCAGGTCAGCGAATCGAAATCCGCCTTCCTCGCCAACATGGGCCACGAAATCCGCACGCCGATGACCGGCGTGCTCGGCATGAGCGAATTGCTGCTGTCGACGCCGCTCGACGAGCGCCAGCGCGGCTATGCGCGCGCGATCCATCAATCCGGACAGTTGCTGCTGCGGCTCGTCAACGACAGCCTCGACCTTGCGCGCATCGAAGCCGGCAAGCTGCATCTCGAATACCAGGCGCTCGACCCTGCCGCGCTGCTGCGCACGGCGGTCGAACTGCAGAAACCGCTCGCCGCGCGCAAAGGGATCGCGCTGCGCACGCGCATCGCGGATGACGTGCCCGCGCAGATCGGCGGCGATCCGTTGCGCATCGAACAGATCCTGCTCAACCTCGTCGGCAACGCGCTCAAGTTCACCGAACGCGGCAGCGTCGCAGTCTCGCTCGAACGCGTCGGCGACCGGCTGCTGTTTCGCGTCGCCGACACCGGGCCTGGCATGAGCGCCGCGCAAAGCGCGCGGCTGTTCGAACGGTTCGAGCAAGCCGATGGCGTCGCGCAACGCCACGGCGGCAGCGGACTCGGCCTCGCCATCAGCCGCGACCTTGCCGCGCTCATGGACGGCACGCTATCGGCATCGAGCGTGCTTGGCGAAGGCAGCACCTTCGTGCTCGATTTGCCGATCCGCGCCGCGCCCGCCGCCACGAGCAGCGCGTCGACGTCGGCGCCGGTCGGCGTGCGCGCGCTGTCGGTGCTGCTCGTCGAAGACGACGCGACGGTCGCCGAGGTCATCGGCGGGCTGCTCGCCACGCTCGGCCATCGCGTGCGCCATGTCGGCAACGGCCTCGCCGCGCTCGCCGAACTCAAGTCGGCGACCTACGACATCGCACTGCTCGATCTCGACCTGCCCGGCATCGACGGCCTGCAACTCGCGCGCGCGATCCGCGCGGGCGTCGCGCCGGCGTTGCCGATGATCGCCGTGACTGCGCGCTCGGTCGGAGACGAGGAAGCGCAGATCCGCGCCGCCGGCATGAACGCGCTGCTGCGCAAGCCACTGACCGGCGCGATGCTCGCGGAGACGATGGCCGAGGTGTCGGGGATGGATTGAGCCACCGGAAACGCAGCGTTCGCGCCGCGCCGCTGGCGCGCCCGTGCGTTTCTTGCCAAGCTGGCGGCTCGCCACGCCGACCACGAAACATCCATGAAACGGCTCGCCGCTCTGCTCCTTCGATCATGGGTTCTTGCCTGCGCCGGTCTGTGCGCGCCGATCGCGTGCGCGGCGCCGCAGACGTATCGTTTCGATCCCGTGCATTCGCAGATCGCGTTCAGTGTCGAACACCAGAAGTTCTCGAACGCGCTCGGCCGCTTGCGCGTCAAGGAAGGCTGGTTCCAATTCGATGAGGACGATTGGAGCCAGGCACGCGTCGACGTCACGATCGACCTCGCGAGCGTCGATCTCGGCGATGCGAAATGGAACGACGCCGCACGTTCCGGCGCGCTGCTCGACACCTCGCGCTGGCCGACCGCGCGCTACACGAGCCGCAGCGTCGAGCGCGTCGACGCGACGCACGGCATCATCCACGGCGATCTCGCGTTTCGCGGCGAAACCAAACCGCTCGACGTCGCCGTCACGCTCAACCGCATCGCAAACGATCCGTACCTGTTCAAGCGCAAGGCCGGCTTTTCCGCGACGGCGACATTGACGCGGCAGGACTTCGGCATGACGCGCTACGCCGACGTGGTCGGCGCGAAAGTCGCGCTGCGCATCGAAATCGAGGGCGTCGTCGACAGCGACGCCGCGAAAACCAACGAAAGGGCAAGCAACCATGACATTGAAAAGTGACGTGAAAAGCTGGGGCAGCCTCGCCAAATTCTTCCACTGGGCCGTCGTATTGCTGATCCTCGCCGAGGGCGCGCTCGGCCTGAGCATGGTCAAGCTGCACAAGGGGCCGGGCGCGTTCGTCTACTACGACCTGCACAAGTCGATCGGCATCACGATCCTCGCGCTCGCCGTGTTGCGCCTGACCTGGCGTGCGTTCGATCCGCGTCCGCAGGCGGTGCCGACGATGCCGGCCTGGCAGGAACTGGCTGCGCGTGCTGGCCACGCGCTGCTCTATGGACTGCTGTTCCTCGTGCCGCTGTCGGGATGGTGGTTCGATTCGGTCGAAGGCTTGCGGCCGATGAGCTGGTTCGGTTTGTTCGAAGTGCCGCATCTCGTCGCGGCCGATCCGAACCTGAAGCACCTCGCGCACGAAATCCACGAAACCCTGTTCTGGGTGCTCGTCGCGGTGGCCGCAGGCCATGCGGCAGCGGCGTTGGTGCATCACTTCTTCAACAAGGACGCAACGCTGACGCGCATGTTGCCGCGCCACGGACGGGCGCCGCTCGGCGCAGCGCTCGTGTTGCTGATCGCGGCGCTGATCGTGGCGCCGCCCGTCACGCGCGCCCTGAATCCGCGCGCTCCGCGCGCGCCGGCCGAATCGACACCGGCGTCCGCTGCGGCAGCCGCGACGGCGGCGGCAACGACAGCCGCTGCCGCGCCGGCATCCGCGCCACAGGCGCGCGCGTGGTCGGTCGACGCGGCGCAGTCCACGCTCGGTTTCAAGGGCACGTACCAGGGCGGCGGCTTCGACGGCGCGTTCAAACGCTTCGATGCGGCGATCGCCTACGACGAAGCGGATCTCGCCCACTCGAAGTTCGACGTGACCGTCGACCTCGCCAGTGCCGACACTGGCGCCAGCGAGCGCGACGACACGCTCAAGGGCGACGACTTTTTCGCCACGTCGAAATTCCCGAAGGCGCATTTCGTCACCGAATCGTTCGAGAAGGCCGCCGACGGCAGCGTGAGCGTGCACGGCTCGCTGACGATCCGCGACAAGACCGCGCCCGTCGTGCTGGCCGTGAAGTTCGCAGCGGCCGGCGACAAGGCCACGCTCGACGTCGACACCGTGCTCAAGCGCGCCGACTACGGCCTCGGCGCCGGCAAGGACTGGACCGACGTCGGCGCCGACGTGCCCGTGCACGGCCATCTCGTGCTTTCGGCGAAATAGTGCGGGACCTTCGCGACTGGTGGCAGCGCCTGCGCCGCCGTGCCGCGCCTCGCGCGCGCACGGCGGATGCGGGCACGCATCATGCGCAGGCGAGCGAGAGCCTGCGCGCGCTGCTCGACGATGCGTCGATCCCGGCCGCGGTGCGCAGCAGCCTCGCTGCGGATTTCGCGCGGCTCGAATCGATGCTCGCCAAGCTCGATCGCGACGAGTTGCACATCGCCGTGTTCGGCCGCGTCAGCGTTGGCAAGTCGGCGCTCGCCAACGCGTTGCTCGGCGAAGACGCGTTCGAAGTCGGCGTGCTGCACGGCACGACGCGCGAGGCGACGCAGAAAAGCTGGCGCGAAGTCGCCGGCGGCGGCGTGCATCTCATCGACACGCCCGGCATCGACGAACTCGACGGCGAAGCGCGCGAACAACTCGCGTTCGACGTCGCGGGCGTGTCCGACCTCGTCGTGTTCGTCGTCGACGGCGACATGACGCAACGCGAACGCGATGCACTGGCGACGCTCGCGCGCACGCAGCGTCCGCTGCTGCTCGCACTGAACAAGGCCGATCGCTACGGCGACGACGAACGCGACCATCTGCTCGAACGCCTGCGCGAGCGCGCATCCGCTTGCGTGCGCGCGGACGACGTCGTCGCGATCGCCGCGCAGCCCGCGCCGCTCAAGCGCCTGCGCGTCGACGCGAACGGCGTCGAGCATGCGGAACTCGTCGAACGCCGGCCCGACATCGACGCGCTGCGCGAGCGACTCGTCGCCATCGTCGAACGCGAAGGCAAGACGCTCGCCGCGCTCAACGCGAGCCTGTTCGCCGGCCGCGTGTCCGACCAGGTCGGCGCGCGCATCGCGCTGGCGCGGCGCGAACTCGCGGCGAAAGTGATCCGCCAGTACTGCATCGCGAAGAGCCTCGCCGTCGCGCTCAATCCGATCCCGGTCGCCGACCTGCTCGCCGCGGGCGCGCTCGACGCGGCGCTGGTCATGCACCTCGGCCGCGTGTATGGACTGCCGTTGACGAAGACGGAGGCCGGTTCGCTGATCGCCGTCATCACCGCGCAACTTGCCGCGCTGATGGGCGCGATCTGGGGCGTGCACCTCGTCGCCTCGGCGTTGAAAGGCGTCAGCGCCGGACTGTCGACCGTCGTCACCGCCGGCGCGCAGGGTGCGCTCGCCTGGTACGCGACCGAACTCGTCGGCCGCGCCGCCGAGAAGTACCTGATCGCCGGAAAGTCATGGGGCGAGAAAGGCCCCAAGCGCGTCGTCGCCGAGATCGTTTCCTCGCTCGACCGCGACTCGATCCTGCGCGAGGCGCGCGAGGAAATCCTGTCGCGGCTGCGCGGTTGAGCGCTGCCTTCCGAACCTGCGCGTGAACGAACGCGCAATGCCCGCGCGGCGGCGACCTTTATTTGCACTCGACCGCCGCGAACCGGCCTACAGTCTGCGCGTTGCGCCACGGCGCGACGCTTCATCACGACAGGAGAATGCAATGAAAACGCGCATGTTCACGCTGGCGGCGCTCGCGGCCGCCGGCATCGCCCTCGCCGGCACGTCGAACGCTGGCGGCCTTGGTGGACTCGGCGGACTCGCCGGCGGTACCGACCTGTCGTCGGCCGCATCGGGCAACCTCGGCAATGCCGCGGGCATCGTCGAGTTCTGCATCAAGAACAACTACCTGAGCGGCGACGCGGCGAGTTCGATGAAGGACAAGCTGATGGGCAAGCTCGGCGGCGACAGCGAATCCGACACGGACAAGGCCGGTTACGCCGACGGCGCGAAGGGCCTGCTCAAGACCGGCGACGGCGGCAGCTTCGACCTCGCGCAGATGGGCGGGCTCAAGAAGTCGGTCACCAAGAAAGCGTGTTCGAGCGTGCTCGACCACGCCAAGTCGTTCCTGTAAGCGGCGTCACCCATTGCGAAGGCGGGCGCATTGCGCGTCCGCCTTCTTGCGATCGTTCGCGATCGCCGTTCCGACGGCTTTCCGCGCGGTTCCGGGATGCGGCGCATGCGGGCGCGTCCAGACGCGGCCTGCCATGGCCGCGCTTTCGATGTCTCAACCTTGCTTCTTCGTCGCGCTGCCCTGCTGGCCTGCGATGCGTACTTCTGCGCCGTCGGCGATGCCGTCGGGCGGGTTCTGGATGACACGATCCTGCGCGGAGAGACCGGAGCCGATCTGGATCGTCGCACCGGAGTCGCGTGCGATCGTGACGGTCTTCAGTGCGACGCGGTTGTCGTCGCCTACGGTGGCGACACGCAATCCCTTTGCATCGAAGATCAGCGCGCTGGCCGGCACGCTGAGCAGGTTCGCATCGCCAGGCAAGTGCAGCGTCACGCTCGCGTAGCCACCGGGCAGGAGTTGGCCGTCGGGATTGTCGACGGCGAGCTGCATGAGCGTCGTGCCCGACTGCGCATTGACCGCCTGCGCGGACGATTCGACGGTCGCTTCCCAGGTCTTGCCGGCATGCTCGGGGACGCCGAGCACCGCCTTGGTGCCCGCCGGCACGCTCGGCACCGAGTTCTGCGGCACGTTCACGTAGGCGCGCAACTTGTGCGTGTCGGAGACGACGAACAACGGCGAACCGCTCGCGCTGCCGGCGTTGACGAGCGCGCCGACGTCGGTGTTGCGCGCCGTGACGATGCCGTCGAACGGCGCCACGATGCGCGCGAAACCCTTCGTCGCGACGTACTGCTCGACGCTTGCGCGCGCCTGCGCAGTGAGCGCCCGCTTCGCCGCGTAGTCGCTCACTTTCTCGTCGACATCCTGTTTCGACACCGCATTCGAGACGAGGATCTTCTGCCAGCGCTCGGCCGTGACCTTCGCGAGCTTCTCGTTCGCCTGCGCGGTGGCGAGTGCGCTGCGCGCCTGCTGCAGCTGCTGGTCGAGATCGGGCGTTTCGATCTCGGCGAGCACGTCGCCGGCTTTCACGCGGGCGCCGATGTCGGCTTTCCAGTCCTTCACGTAGCCGCTGACCCGCGCGTAGAGCGGCGCGCTCGCGTAGGCCTCGAGCCGGCCGGGCAATTTCAGTTCGCCGTTCGCGGCGTCGTTCGCTGGCGGCGCGACGGCGACGGTCGGGATCGCCTGCGCTTCCGTCCAGTTGCGCAGCTTCGTGTCGCCCGAGGCGCGCGTCCACACGCCTTCGGCAACGATGACGATGGCGACGATCGCGCCGGCGAGCGCGGCGATGCGCAGGCCGCGGCGCGCGCGCGTGGAAGTGTGCAGGTCAGACGGCGACATGGGGTTCTCCGATGGCGGGCGCGGCGTGGCGCGCGCGGCCGTAATGCCGATGGATGATGCTGAAGACGACGGGCACGAAGACGAGCGTCGCGATCGTGGCGAAGACGAGGCCGCCGACGACGGCACGACCGAGCGGCGCGTTCTGTTCGCCGCCTTCGCCGAGACCGAGCGCCATCGGCGCCATGCCGATGACCATCGCCAGCGCGGTCATGAGTACGGGGCGGAAGCGCACGAAGCCCGCTTCGAGCGCAGCCGCGGTCGCGTCGCCGAGTTCGTCGAGTTTCTCGCGCGCGAAGCTGACCACGAGCACGCTGTTCGCGGTCGCCACGCCCATGCACATGATCGCGCCGGTCAGCGCGGGCACGGACAGCGTGGTGTGCGTCGCGAACAACATCCAGACGATGCCGGCGAGCGCCGCGGGCAGCGCGGTGATGATGACGAACGGATCGCTCCACGACTGGAAATTGACGACGATGAGCAGGTAGATGAGCACGATCGCGCCGAGCAGACCGAAGGAAAGACCCGAGAACGCCGAGTTCATCGTCTTGACCTGGCCAAGCATCGCGATGCTCGAGGCCTTGGGCAGCTCGCCCTTCATGTCGTCGATGATCTTGTTCAAGTCCGCCGCGACCGCGCCGAGATCGCGATTCTGCGTGGTCGCATAGACCTGCACGAGCGACTGGATGTCGTATTGCGAAACGACCGCGCTCGATGTCGTGCGCGAGACGTCGGCGATGCCGCCGAGCACCTGCGGCGAACCGCTGCCGCTCGGCGTGACCGGCAGGTTGCGCAAGTCCGCGAGCGAATCGATCGCGTACTGCGGCGTCTGCATGACGATCGGATAGGACACGCCGTTCTTCGGATTGAGCCAGAACGTGGGCGCGACCTGGCTGGAACCTGCGAGGTTGACGACGAGACTGTTGGTGACGTCCTTCTCGGTCACGCCCGCGTACTGCGCGCGGCTGCGGTCGACGTCGACCTTGAGACCGGGACTCGCCAGCGATTGCTGGATGCGCGCATCGGCGACGCCGGGCACGTGCTTCACCTTCGCCAGCAGCTTCTTCGCGAATTCGAGGTTGGCGGCGACGTCGGGCCCGCGGATCTGGATGTCGACCGGTGCCGGCGCGCCGAAGTTGAGGATCTGGCTGACGATGTCGGCGGGCAGGAACGAGAACGTCACGCCGGGGAATTGGCGCGGCAATTCCTCGCGCATGCGCTTGACGTAGTCCGCGGTCGGCTTGTGCCCTTCCTTGAGCGCGATCTGGATGTCGCCGTCCTGCGCGCCGATCAGGCCGGTGTTGTTGTAGATCATGTTGATGCTGGAAATCGGCATGCCCATGTTGTCGGCGACGGCCCCGAGTTCCTCGGGCGGGATGATCCCGCGCACGGCCTGCTCGACGCGTGCGAACACGTTCGCCGTTTCCTCCACGCGCGTGCCGACCTGCGCGCGCACGTGCATGAGGATCGCGCCGCCGTCGACTGCGGGGAAGAAGTTGCGGCCGAGGAACGGCAGCAGCGCGAACGAGGCAACAACGAAGGCGAGGAAGCCGGCGACGAAGGCCTTGCGATGACCGAGCGCGAGCGCGAGCGTGTCGCGATAACCGTCGCGGAAGCGCTCGAAGCGCGCCTCGAAGCCGCGCTGGAAACGCACGAGCGGATTCTTCGACGGCGGCAATTCCTCGTTCGTGCCATGCATATCGGTATGCGCCGCATGCGGGTGCAGCATGTACTTCGCCATCGTCGGCACCAGCGTGCGCGAGAGGATGAACGAACACGCCATCGCGAACATCACCGCTTCGGCCATCGGCACAAACAGGAAGCGCGCGACGCCGTCGAGGAAGAACATCGGCACGAACACGATGCAGATGCACAGCAGGGACACGAACGCGGGCGTCACGATCTGCGCGGCGCCGTCCATGATCGCGGTCTCGACGTCCTTGCCTTGCTCGAGGTGCCAGTTGATGTTCTCGATCGTCACCGTCGCGTCGTCGACGAGGATGCCGACCGCGAGCGCGAGACCGCCGAGCGTCATGATGTTGAGCGTCTCGCCGAACGCGGCGAGCAACGCGATCGCCCCGAGGATGGACAACGGAATCGACACCGCGATGATCACCGTCGAACGCCAGCTGCCGAGGAACAGCAGGATCATCAGGCTGGTCAGCGCCGCGGCGATGACGCCCTCCTTCGCCACGCCGCCGATCGCCGCGCTGACGAACAGCGACTGGTCGCCGACCGGCGCGACTTCGAGGTTCTCCGGCAACGTCGGTTTGATCTCGGCGAGCTTGTCCTTGATGCCGGAGATGATCGCGAGCGTGGAGATCGCGCCGCTCTTGAGCACCGACATGAGCACCGAGCGCTGGCCGTTGACGTGCACGATGTTGGTCTGCGGCGGATTGCCGTCGTGCGCGTGCGCGACGTCGCGGATGTAGACCATCGAGCCGTTGACCGCCTTGATCGGCAGGTTGTTGAGCGCGTCGATGTCCTTGGGCGCGTTGTTGAGCAGCACGCTGTATTCGAACTCGCCGATCTTCTGCGTGCCGACCGGTGTGATCAGGTTCTGCGCGGCGAGCGCGTTGGCGACGTCGGCGCCGGACAGGCCGCGCGCGGCGAGCGCGGCCGGATCGAGGTCGATCTGCACCTGGCGCGTCTTGCCGCCGAACGGATACGGGATCGCCGCGCCCTGCACCGTGACCAGGCGCGTGCGCACCGCATTCATGCCGAGGTCGGCGAGGTTCTGCTCGGTGAGCCCCTTGCCCGACAGTGCGAGCTGGATGATCGGCACCGTTGCCGCGCTGTAGTTGATGATGAGCGGCGGCGTCGTGCCCGGCGGCATCTGCTTGACGACCGTCTGCGAAATCGCCGTCACCTGCGCGTTCGCGGTGCGGATGTCCACGTTCGGCTGGAAGAAGATCTTGACGATGCCGAAGCCGTTGTACGAACTCGCCTCGATGTGTTCGATGTCGTTGACCGTCGTGGTGAGCGCGCGCTCGTAGGGCGTGACGATGCGCCCCGACATTTCCTCCGGCGACAGGCCCGTGTACTGCCACGCGACGCCGATGATCGGGATGCGGATGTCGGGAAAGATGTCCACCGGCGTGCGCAACGCGGCGAGCACGCCGACGATGAAGATGAGCAGTGCGAGGACGACGAACGTGTACGGGCGCGTGAGCGCGATGCGGACGATGCCGATCATGCGGGAAGCCGGAAGGTCTGTTGCGTCCGCACATTATCGGTGCGCCCCCTCCTCGCCCAATCCTTCATCGCATGAAGATTTCTTCATGCATGCGCCATCCGCAGCAGTGTCGAGATGCCCTTTGCAGCTCTCTCGGGGCCGGCGGCCCGTTGCAGGGAGAGACTGCAGAAATAGAATGATCCGGTCCGTCACCGTTTCGCGCGTTATCTCTCAAGGCCCGTCGCGACTGCGGGTTGTATGGACAACAACCCAGGGGGAAACGCCAATGACACATGCTCTCCGAGCCGCTGCTCGCCCGTGGCGCGCCACGCCGCTGATCGCCGCCTTCGCGCTCGCCGGGCTGCCATTGGCACGGGCCGCGACGATCCCGGTGACCACGCCGGACGATCCGGCCGGCACGGCCGCCACTTGCACCCTGCGTCAGGCGATCGGCGCGATGAACGCCGCCTCGACTGCCGGCACCGGCTGCATCGCCAACGGATCGTTCAACAGCAACGATACCGTCTCCTTCGCCGCGAGCGGCCGCAACGGCAGCGCGGGGGCGAACACGGTCACGCTTGCCGATCTGGCGACCAGCACGCTCACGATCAGCGCGCACGACCTCACGCTGCTGGGCATGGACGCGAACGGCATCGGCATGACCGTGCAGCGCCCGTCCGGCGCGACGAACAAGTTCGGCATCCTCTACGGCAGCGCGCCGTCCGATGGCTCGCTCACCGTGATCGGCATGACGCTGTCGAACGGCAACGTGCCCGGTCCGGGCGGTACGCCGGCCACTTGCTCGGGTGCGGCCAACTACGGCGGCGGCATCTCGATGAAGAACGGCGCCGCGCTGTCGCTCTACGCCAGCACGATCAGCGGCAACACCGCCCAGTGGGGCGGCGGCGGCATTTTCAGCGAAGGCGACATCACGCTGTTCGGCAGCACCGTCAGCGGCAACAGCACCGCGCACGACGGCGGCGGCATCTTCGGCTGCGAGCGTACCGGCGCGTTGACGCTGGCCAACAGCACGATCAGCGGCAATACGGCGTCGCAATGGGGCGGCGGCATCGGCATTTACCATTCGCGCGGCAACATCACCATCGCCAACTCGACGGTTGCTTCGAACAGCGCCGGCGGCGCCTGGTACGGCGGCGGCATCACCTTGCGCAATGCGTATTTGAGCGCGACGACGCTCATCGACAACACGATCATTTCCGGCAACCTCGTCGGCACCAACGCAAACAGCAAGCTGGCCTCGGTGGTCGTCGGCTACTTCGGCGGCACCACCTCGCCGATGCCGATTGCGGGCGTCGGCAATCTCGTCTACCAAGGCACGGCGGCACTGACGCCGGCGACATCGGGCGTCAACTTCGTCAACACACCGATCACCGCCAACCCGCTGCTCGCCGCGCTCGCCGACAACGGCGGTCCGACGCGGACGATGTTGCCGCAAACCGGCAGCCCAGCCCTCGACGCGGCAGACGACAGCGTCTGCTTCGGCAGCCTCACCGGCAGCATCGACCAACGCAATGTGCCGCGCCCGCAAGGCGCGCACTGCGACATCGGCGCGGTCGAGGTGCAAGTCGCGCAGAGCTACGCCTTGA
The DNA here is from genome assembly GCA_029779475.1 of Pseudomonadota bacterium. Taxonomy (GTDB): domain Bacteria; phylum Pseudomonadota; class Gammaproteobacteria; order Xanthomonadales; family Rhodanobacteraceae; genus Dokdonella_A. The sequence goes on along the minus strand of JAKPAN010000177.1, from coordinate 6,170 downwards.
CGGTGACCGTGCAAGGCGCCGGCAGCGCGAGCGCCAGCGGTACGCAACCGGCGGCACCGCCCGCTCCGGGCAGCATCGTTGGCTGCACCAACGCGGGCGGCGCGAACTGTTCGGCCTCGTTCGTCGCCGGCACTCCGATCACGCTGACCGCGACGCCGCCGCAGCCCAGCGGCTACACCGTGACCTGGGGCGGCGCCTGCACGGCGGCGCCCGGCAATCCGCTGCAAGCGACCGCCACATTGTCCGCCGCGGCGACCTGCTCGGTGAACATCGTGCCGGCCGGCGCGAGCACGTGGATCGTCACCGGCAACGGCGAGCCAGCCACGCTCACATCGGCCGCGTGCAATGCGGGCACGCACACCTGCCCGACCCTGCGCGATGCGATCAACACGGCGATTTCCGGCGATACCATCCAGTTCGATCCCGCGCTCGACAACGCGACGATCAACCTCACGCTGTATTCCAACGCCATGGGCTGCGTGACCAGCGATGCGACGACCTGCTCGGACGGCGGCACGCTCGGCCGCCAGTTCGGGCCGTCGGCGTTCTTCATCGATGGCCGCAGCCTCACCATCGATGCGACCGCGCTCGCGCATGGCGTGACCGTCGCGCGCGCGGCGACGGCGGGCAACTTCCGCCTGTTCGACATCACGTCGGGCAGCGCGTTGATTCTACGCGGGCTCGTCCTGAGCAACGGCGTCGCGCTGGGCGGCAGTTCATACTTCGGCGGCGGCGCGCTCGGCGCGGGCGGCGCGGTGTTCAACCGGGGCACGCTGAGTCTCGACCGCTGCACCTTGACGGGTCACGCAGCCATCGGCGGCACAGCGAGTGTTTCTGGAAACGGCAACTTCGGCGGCGGCGGCGTCGGTGCGTCGTCGAGCGTCGTCGCCAGCGGCGGCCCCAACGGCGGCGCGGGGGGTGCCAATAATGCGATTCCCGGTAACGGCGGCGCTGGCGGCAGCGGCGGCTTGGGTGGTGGTGGTGGTGTTGGCGGTAATAGTTATGGTGGTGGCAATGGAGGCAATGGAGGCGCGGGCGGTTTCGGCGGCGGCGGCGGCCGGGGCGGCTATGGCGACACCTCCTCCTCCACCAGCAAGGGCGGCAACGGGGGCGCAGGCGGTTTCGGCGGCGGCGGCGGCAGCGGCGGCGGCGGCGGCGGCAACGGCAGTCCGGGGGTTGGCGGCTTCGGCGGCGGCAATGCCCTCTTTTACGGTTTATTCGGTGGCTCCGGCGCCGGCATGGGCGGCGCGATCTTCAACGACGCGGGCACACTGACGATCCTCAACAGCACGTTCGCCGGCAACCGCGCCAGCGGTGGCCAGCAGGGGAACTCGCTAGCGGGCAACGGCTCCGGCTTCGGCGGCGCGATCTTCAACTACAACGGCACGCTGAGCATCGACTTCTCCACGCTCGTCGACAACACCACGCAGGCCGGCAGCGGCGGCGACGGCAGCGGCAGCGCAAGCGGCAGCGCGATCTACAGCCTCGGCGACGGCAACTGCAACACCACGGGCAGCGGCGCCAGCGGCGGCAACACCTGCGCCGGCACCACAGCCACGCTGACGATGAACATGTCGGTCGCCGCGCGCAGCCTCGGCTCGCTCAAGGATGTGACGCTCGACCAGATCAACGGCGGCGCGAGCACGGCCAGCGGTGCGGGCAACTTCATCGCTTACACGCAGGCGCTCCACGGCACGACCACGGGCGCACTCGTCACCATCAATCCGCTCGGCGTCACCGATCCGCAGCTGGCGGCCACGCTCGCTGCGAACGGCGGCTTCGGCCTGACGCTGATGCCGCAACCCGGCAGCCCGCTGATCGACCCGGCGCCGGGCGGCAGTTGCAACAGCGTCACGGTGGACGGTCGCGACATCGCGCGTCCGCAAGGCGCGCTGTGCGACATCGGCGCGGTCGAGGTGCGCGGGCCGCGCATCACGGTGGACGTGACCACCGCCGGCGGCACCGTGTCGCTGGGCTCGCCCGCCTCGCTGGGCGGCGCCGGCATCCAGACGTGCGGCGTCGGCAATACCGGTTCGTGCACCACGCTGGTCAGCAGCGAGGCCGGCGCACCGGCCGTCCTGCTGTACTACCAGCTGGACGCGGGGTATCGCATCGCCAACCTGACCAGCGATTGCGGCGCGACGCTCGATGCGCAGAACCCGCAGATCCACATCGCCGCGCTCGCCGCGGACTGCACCGTGCACGTCGCGTTCACCACGAACATGATCAGCGGCAGCGTGGGCGGACTCGTCGGCAGCGGCTTCGTGCTGCATCTCGATCCGGGCGACGGCAGCAACGGCGAAGACTTGCCGATCGCGGCCGGTGCAAGCGCATTCGCGTTCACCACGCCGGTTTCGGCCGGTTCGACCTACACGATCAGCGCGACCACGCAGCCGGGCACGCCGAGCCAGACCTGCTCGGCTGTGCCGAGTACCGGCACGATGCCGGCCGCCGACGTGACCAACATCGCCGTCGCCTGCACGACCAACACCTACACGATCGGCGGCACGGTCAGCGGCTCGAACGGCGGCACGCTCGTCCTGCAAAACAACGGCGGCGACAACCTCAGCGTGAACGGCGACGGCATGTTCACGTTCGCCACGCCGGTCGCCAGCGGCGCGGCGTATGCCGTCACGATCCTCACGCAGCCGGCCGGGCGCGTCTGCACGCTCGGCAACGCCAGCGGCACCGTCGGCGCGGGCAACGTCAGCGACGTTGGCATCACCTGCGCCGCCGCACCGCCACAGCTCGTGCTATCGGTGTCCGACGCGCGCGATTTCGCGCGCTACGGCCAAGTCGTCGACTATGTCGTCACGCTGGCGAACAACGGCGAGGGCGACGCGTCCGGCGTCACGGTCACGTTCACGTTGTCGGCGGGCTTCGACGGCGCGTTCGCGCGTATTTCCTGCTTTGGCGCAGGCAGCGGTGCGACCTGCACGCAAGACGCCGGCAATCCGCTGCTCCATCACGTCGCCCTGCCCGCACACCGCACCCTGACCTGGCTCGTTTCCGTGCCGGTACGCGCAGACGCCGCCGACGCGACAGTCGACTTCGGCGTCGGCGCCGACGGCACCCCGTCCGTCACCGATACCGACACGCTGGTGATCTTCCGAGACGGCTTCGACGTGCCTTACGGCGATGGCACGCAATCGATTCCGGTTGTCGAAGGCGCGGCTGCGAGCGCGATCCTCGGCGGCGATGCATTGCGCGACGTCGCGATTCCCGACACGCACGCGGCCACGGCGGCGCCGTTGCTGATCGTGCGGGACGATGCGCGCGACGTGCGCGTGGACTGGCGTAACGTCGTCGGACTCGACCTCGTGCGCCTGCTCGCGCGCGAGGCGGACGGGCGCGAGCGCGCGACGCCGTGGGCGCTCGCGCGCGAGGGCGCCGTGCTCGAATTCGGCAGCGAAGCGGCAAAGGATGCGAGCAACGCCACGGGCGACGACGCGACAATGCGCAATCTCGTGCTGGTCGGCGCAAACCCCGCATTGTCGTTGCGGCGTTGAGCGCCGCAGCGGACGGAGCACGGCGTGCATCGCGCCGCGCTTCGTCCGAACCCTCACCTTCTCCCAGTGGGAGAAGGGTTTTCGAAGATCATCGACGCGTCAGAACAGCAGGCTCATGCGCGCGCCGTGGCCGTCGTTGTCGCCGATCGTGAATGCGCAACCGTGCAGGCGCGCGATCGCGGCAACGAGCGGCAAGCCGAGGCCATGGCCTGAGGCATCGGCAGTGCGGCTGCGGTAGAAACGACGCAGCACGGCTTCGCGCTCTGCAGCGGCGACGCCGGGACCATCGTCGAACACAGCGATGCGCCGGCGCTCGCCGTCGCGCGCGCCGCGCAGGCGCACGTGGCCGCCGCGCGGAGCGAACTTGATCGCGTTGTCGACGAGATTGCCGATCGCCTCGAACAACAGATGGCCGTCCGCGCGCAACGGCGGCAGCGCCTCCACTTCAAGCGCGAAGTCGAGCTGCCTTTCCTCGGCGAGCGGCGCGTAGAGTTCGTGCACGCGGCGCAGCGTGTCGGCGAGGTCGACGTCCGAGAAACCGGCGCGGCGGCCGATGTCTTCGAGTTCGGAGATGCGCAGCAGCGCGCGGAAGCGGTCGAGCAGCGCATCGGCATCGACGATGCAACGCTCGACGAGCGCGTGGCGCGGATCGTCCGCCGCACTCAATTGCTGCACGCGATGCAGCTGCGCGCGCAAGCGCGTGAGCGGCGTGCGCAAGTCGTGCGCGATGCTGTCGGAGACGCCCTTCACTTCGCCAAGCAGGCGCTCGATCTGGTCGAGCATGCGGTTGACGATGCTGGCCAGCATGTCGAGCTCGTCGCGACGCCCGGATACCGGCAGACGCGCACCGAGGTCGCCGCGCATGACCGGCTCGATCGCGGTCTGGATGCGCCGCACGCGGCGCAGCGGGCCGCGTCCGAGCAGGTAGCCGCCGAGCAGGCCGGGAATGAGGACGAGCGACAGCGCCCACAGCAACGCGCCGCGGATGATCGCGCCGACGCGGTCGATGACGCCGTAGTCGCGCGCGAGCAGCATGATGCTGCCGTCGTCCAGGCGCAGCGCGACGGCGCGGATGCGTGTGGCATGCTCGCCGCTGACCCGACGCACGCCGCCGGGCAAGTCGTGGACGAGGCCGTCGATCTCGATGCGCTCGGGCAAGCGGTCGATGTCGCCGGTGACGTAATGTCCCTGCGCGTCGAACAGCCCCGCGGACATCACGCCCTGCAGGTCGAGTTGCGCGGTCGCGCTGAGCAGCGGCGGCAAATGGGCGCGGTCCACCGAGGCGAGGTAGTGCGCGCGTTGTTCGAGGATGCGGTCGACGACGCTGTCGAGATAGCGCGCGGTCTGCCAGCTGATCGCGGCGATGAGGACGACGCTCCACGCGACGAAGAACATTCCGTAGACGAGCAACAGGCGCGTCGTGCTCGAACGCCAGCGGTTGCCGAAGCGTTCGGTCGCGACGGGCACGTCAAGCTCCGCTGCGCAGCGAATAGCCGCAGCCGCGCACGGTGTGGATGAGCGGCACGAAGCCTTCCGCGTCGACCTTGCGGCGCAAGCGGCCGATGTGCACGTCGATGACGTTGGTGCCGGGATCGAAGTGGTAGCCCCAGACCTGCTCGAAGATCATCGTGCGCGTGAGCACGTGACCCGCGTTGCGCATGAGCGTTTCGAGCAGGCGGAATTCGATCGGCAGCAGTTCGAGTTCGACCTCGCCGCGACGCGCGACGCGCGCGATGAGGTCGAGGCGCAGGTCGCCGACTTCGAGCGCCGTCTCGCGCGCGATGTCGGCACCGCGGCGCAGCAGCGCATCGACACGCGCGGCCATTTCCTCGGGCGCGAACGGCTTGGTCAGGTAATCGTCGCCGCCTGCGCGCAGGCCGCGCACGCGCGCGTCGACGTCGCTGAGCGCGGAAATCATCAGCACCGGCGTGCGCACGCCCGCGCGGCGCAGTTCGGTGACGAGTTCGAGCCCGTCCATGCCGGGCAGCATGCGGTCGAGCGTGATGGCGTCGTAACCGCCGGCGAGCGCACGTTCGAGACCCGCGCGTCCGTCGCCGACGCAGTCGACCTCGTTGCCGGCCGCGCCCAGTTCCAGCGCGATCTCGCTCGCGGTGACGGCGTCGTCTTCGATGGTGAGGATGCGGGCCATGCGTCGAATACTCTGGATGCAGAATCTTATCGCGATCGCGCCTTGCGCCATGTTCGACAGCGGCCTGGATCGCGGCATACTCTCGCTTGAACCGGCAAACAAGGAGAAAGGCATGCGTCAAGGAACGACTCGGCGATGGTTGCGGTTCGATATCTGGCTGTTGGCTTGCTTGTTCGCGCATGCACCCGCAGTACTGGCGCTTCACCGCGTCGACCCCGGTGAAACACCGCGGTTGGGCGAGCACGACGGATTGCTTGTCGTCGCCGTGGATTCGAGCGCGCCGCTCGACAGCGTGAAATTCCGCAAGGTCGGCACCTTGTTCACCGCCGGCATCCTCAACGGCTTGTCCAAAGGGCGCACGCAACAACTCTACGTCGTGCCCGAGGGCAAATACCGCTGGGGTGATATCACGGTGCTTGCGACATCGTCGTGGCGTTTCGTGTTGCAGCTTCGCGACGACGATCCGCAATTCGACTTCGAAGTGAAGGCGGGCCAGATCACCTACGCCGGCG
>JAKPAN010000137.1 GCA_029779475.1 Pseudomonadota bacterium | reverse complement strand
CGGTCATCAGCGTGTAGTGGATGCTTCGTTCGAGGCGGTCGTGCGGTTCGCGCTCGGTCGCGACGACGAGCAAGGCGGGTTCGCCGCCGCCGTCGAGCTGGGTCGCGATGGCGCGGCCGGCGTGGCGGTCGGGCAGGGAAAGGTCGAAGTAAACGGGAGCGGTGGCGGTCGGCAACGAGGGCGGCCGCGGCAAGGCATGGTTTCCGCTCGACGGCGAGCGCGCGCGGGAGCTGCCGTCCGCGTTCCAGACTTCAAAGAAATCGGTGTGGCCGGGGACTTCGTATTCCGGCATCAGCCGGCCGAGTTCGCCCAGTTCCGAAGACTCCGGATACGCGTGCAGGAATGCGGCGATCGTGTGCGAGCGTTCGAGCAGGCCTGCGTCCATGCGCGCGTAGAGTTCACGGTCGACGAGCTGGTCGAGCATGAGAAACAGCGCGACCAGCATGAAGCCCAGCGCGAGCGAGAGCTCCAGCGCAAGGCGACGCTGCAAGGAAGGCGGTCTTGCGTCAGGCGATGACATAGCCGAACCCGCGCCGCGTTTCGATGAGGCCGCCGGCGCCACAGCGCGCGAGCTTGGCGCGCAAGGTCGAGAGGATCACCTCGACGGCTTTGTCCGAGGTTTCGCTGGCCCCATCGTAGAGCCGCTCGAAGATTTGCGTGCGTGACAGCACGCGGCTGCGCTCGCGCAGCAGCAGCTCGAGCAGGGCGAACTCCTTGGGCGTCAGGTCGAATTGCGTTTCGCCGCATCGCACGCTGCGCGTGTTCGGGTCGAGTTCGATGCCGGCGTGGCGCAGCACGGGCTCCGCGCGTTCGAGCGGGCGGCGCTTCAGCGCGCGCAGGCGCGCCAGCAATTCGTCGAACGCGAACGGCTTGACGAGGTAATCATCCGCACCGGCGTCCAGCGCGGTTACGCGGTCGCCAATCTGGTCGCGCGCGGACAGCACCAGCACGCGTGCGGCTTCGCTGCGCCGACGCAGCGCACGCAGCACGCCGAGGCCATCGATTCCGGGCAGCATGAGATCGAGCACGACGAGATCGTAGGCCACGTCCTCCAGGAACGTCAGCGCGCGCTCGCCGCTGGCGGCGTGGTCGCACGCGTAGCCTTCGGCGCCGATGCCGCGTGCGAGCGCGTCGGCGAGCGGCTGCGAGTCTTCGACGATGAGTACGCGCATGGAAGCAGGATCGATTGAAAGGGGAGCATTCTGTCAGCAATGCGCCGGAACCGGCGCGATACACTGGCCGGATGACCGAAACCGCCGCGCTTGAGCTACTGCACTTCGACGAGCACCTCATCGCGATCAACAAGCCGCCGGGCCTCGCCGTGCATCGCAGCCGTCTCGTCGGCGCGGACGAGGATTACCTGATCGATCGACTGCGCCGGCAGGTCCAAGGGCCGCTGCATCTTGCGCACCGGCTCGATCGCGCAACGAGCGGCCTGCTGCTGGTCGCGCGATCGCAGGAAATCGCCGCCGAAATGGGACGCCAGTTCATGGCCCGCGCGATCGGAAAATCCTATCTCGCGATCGTGCGCGGCTGGCCTGCCGAAGAGGGCGAGATCGACTATCCGTTGTCCGGCGCGAGCCTGCGCGGCGAGGCGAAACCGGCGTTGACGCGCTGGAAGCGCCTGGCGACGGTCGAGGTGCCGATCGAGATGGGGCGTTATCCGCAGCAGCGATACGCCTTGCTCGATGTATCGCCGGAAACGGGGCGCTACCGGCAGATCCGCCGTCATTTCCACCACGTCTCGCACCACATCCTCGGCGACACCAGCCACGGCCGCGGCGACCACAATCGGCTGATCCGGCAGCATTTCGGCGTGCATCGACTGTTCCTGCACGCACGGCGGCTGGACGTCGTGCATCCGGTTTCGGGCGAATCGCTGTGCCTGACCGCGCCGCTCGATGCGCAGTGGCGGAAGTTGCTGAATGCATTCCAATGGGACGCAGCGTTTTTGCACGGCGAACGCCGCGAAAGTAGCGGCGAGGATGCTGCGCCTGTAGAATAGGGCATGCGCATACTCACCGACGCCCTGACGTTCGACGACGTCCTTCTGGTTCCGGCGCACTCCGCCGTTCTGCCTCGCGACGTTTCCCTCTCCACGCGGTTGACCCGCAAGATCCGCCTGAACCTGCCGATCATTTCGGCGGCGATGGATACGGTCACCGAAGGCCGCCTCGCGATCACGATGGCCCAATGCGGCGGCATGGGCATCATCCACAAGAACCTGTCGGTCGAGCGCCAAGTCGCCGAAGTGCGGCTGGTCAAGAAGTTCGAGGCTGGCGTGATCCGTGATCCGATCACGGTCGGCCCGCAGACCTCGATCCGCGAAGTCATGCAGATCACGCGCCGCCACAACATTTCCGGCGTGCCGGTCGTCGACGGCGAGCAACTCGTCGGCATCGTGACGAATCGCGACCTGCGTTTCGAGAAGAAGCCCGACGATCCGGTGCGCAACATCATGACGCGCAAGGAACGCCTGATCACGGTCAAGGAAGGCGCCGAAGACGAGGAAGTGCTGGCGCTCCTGCACAAGTACCGCATCGAGAAAGTGCTCGTCGTCGACGATGCCTTCCGCCTGCGTGGCCTGATTACGGTCAAGGACATCCAGAAGGCGCGCGACAACCCGAATTCGTGCAAGGACGACCACGAACGCCTGCGCGTCGGTGCCGCGGTCAGCTTCGGTGGCGATACCGAAGCGCGCATCACGGCGCTGGTCGAAGCGGGCGTTGATGCCATCGTCATGGATTCCGCGCACGGGCATTCGCAGGGCGTCATCGACCGCGTGCGCTGGGTGCACCGGAACTTCCCGGATCTGTCGCTGATCGCCGGCAACATCGTCACCGCCGATGCAGCGCGTGCGTTGGTCGATGCCGGCGCGGACGCGGTCAAGGTCGGCGTCGGCCCGGGGTCGATCTGCACGACGCGCATTGTCGCCGGCGTCGGCGTGCCGCAGATCTCGGCCATCGACATGGTCGCCGAGGCGCTCAAGGGCAGCGACGTCGGCCTGATCGCCGATGGCGGCATCCGCTATTCGGGCGACGTCGCCAAGGCGATCGCCGCCGGCGCGGACTGCGTGATGATCGGCGGCATGTTCGCCGGCACCGAGGAAGCGCCCGGAGAAGTCGAGCTTTATCAAGGGCGTAGCTACAAGAGTTACCGTGGAATGGGATCCCTGGGCGCGATGGAGAAAGGCTCCAAGGATCGCTATTTCCAGGACGAGGCCGACGTCGAAAAACTCGTGCCGGAAGGCATCGAGGGGCGCGTGCCTTACCGCGGGCCGTTGCGCAACATCGTCCACCAGCTTGCCGGTGGCCTGCGCGCGTCGATGGGTTACGTCGGCTGCGCGACGATCGAGGACATGCGCACCAGGCCGCAGTTCGTGAAGATCACCTCGGCGGGCGTGCGCGAGTCGCACGTGCATGACGTGACGATCACGAAGGAAGCGCCGAATTACCGACTCGACTAGCGTTACCCGCGTCGAGCAGGGAACGCGATACGTCTCGAGCATCGGTTGGATTCGCCGGTCCGGTGCGCACGGCCGCAAGTCTTCCGCCTGAAGGTCGCCATGCAGAACATCCACACCGACAAGATCCTCATCCTCGACTTCGGCGCGCAGTACACGCAGCTGATCGCGCGGCGCATCCGCGAGATCGGCGTCTATTGCGAAATCTGGGCCTGGGATCACGATCCGGCCGAGATCGCTGCGTTCGGCGCGAAAGGCATCATCTTGTCGGGTGGCCCGGAATCGACGACGCAGGCCGGCGCGCCCGCGGCGCCGCAACAGGTATTCGACAGCGGCTTGCCGTTGCTCGGCATCTGCTACGGCCTGCATACGATGGCCAAGCAACTCGGCGGCGATACCGAAGCAGCCGATCAGCGCGAATTCGGCCATGCGGAAGTCGCCATCGTCGCGGACGACGCATTGCTCGCCGGACTCACCGACCACGCGCCGCAGCGCGCGCTCGACGTCTGGATGAGCCATGGCGACCACGTCTCCCAAGTGCCGCCGGGCTTCACGGTCACGGCTCGCACCGATCGCATCCCGATCGCCGCGATGGCGAACGAAGACAAGCGCTGGTACGGCGTGCAATTCCATCCCGAAGTCACGCACACCAAGCAAGGCAACGCGCTGTTGCGGCGGTTCGTCGTCGACATCTGCGGTTGCGCCACGCTATGGACGGCCGCGAACATCATCGACGACCAGATCGCTCGCGTGCGTGCGCAAGTCGGCAGCGACGAAGTCATTCTCGGTCTTTCCGGCGGCGTCGATTCGTCCGTCGTCGCGGCGCTCCTGCATCGCGCGATCGGCGATCAACTGACGTGCGTGTTCGTCGACACCGGCCTGCTGCGCTGGCAGGAAGGCGACCAGGTGATGGCGACGATGGCGCAGCACATGGGCGTCAAGGTGATTCGCGTGAACGCCGCGGATCGCTACTTCGACGCGCTCGCCGGCGTCACCGACCCCGAAGCCAAGCGCAAGATCATCGGCAACCTCTTCGTCGAGATCTTCGACGAGGAATCGGCCAAGCTGAAAAACGCGAAGTGGCTCGCGCAGGGCACGATTTATCCCGACGTGATCGAATCGGCCGGCAGCAAGACCGGCAAGGCGCACGTCATCAAGAGCCATCACAACGTCGGCGGCCTGCCGGAGGACATGAAGCTCAAGCTCGTCGAGCCTCTGCGCGAACTCTTCAAGGACGAAGTACGCCGTCTCGGTGTCGAACTCGGCCTGCCGCGCGAGATGGTCTACCGCCATCCGTTCCCGGGACCCGGCCTCGGCGTGCGCATCCTTGGCGAAGTGAAGCGCGAGTACGCGGAACTTCTGGCGCGCGCCGATGCGATCTTCATCGATGAACTGCGCAAGGCCGACCTCTACGACAAGACCTCGCAGGCGTTCGCGGTGTTCCTGCCGGTGAAGTCCGTCGGCGTCGTCGGCGACGCGCGCGCCTACGAGTGGGTGATCGCGTTGCGCGCGGTCGAGACAATCGACTTCATGACCGCGCACTGGGCGCACCTGCCGTACGATTTCCTCGGCAAGGTGTCCAACCGCATCATCAACGAACTGCGCGGCGTCTCGCGCGTCGTCTACGACATCAGTGGAAAGCCGCCCGCGACGATCGAGTGGGAGTGACAATTTGCGCATCGCGCCCGTCACCGATGCGGATCTCGACGCGCTGTCCGCGCTGCTGATCGAAACCGTCGCCGCCAATGGCTCGGTCGGTTTCATGCATCCGCTTGCGGAAGCGGATGCGCACGCGTTCTGGACTCAGGCTTTGGCGTCGGCATCACGCGGCGAACGCATTGTCCTCGGTGCCTGGCGCGACGAGAAACTCGTCGGCACCGCCACGCTGGCGCTCGCGATGGCGCCCAGCCAGCCGCATCGCGCCGAACTGACGAAGGTGATGACGGCGAAATCATCGCGAGGTGCGGGCGTCGGTGCCGCCTTGGTTGCGGCGCTCGAACAATCGGCACGCGACCATGCGAAATCGTTGTTGACGCTGGACGCCGCAGTGATCGAAGGCGCGACCGCGTTCTACCAGCGTCTCGGTTATCGAAGCGCGGGCGACATTCCCGATTACGCCTACAAGCCGCTCGGCGGCCTCGGCGCGACGCGCGTGTTCTGGAAATCGCTCGACGCGCCGATGCGCGCGACCAGTCCCGCCGTCGATCCGGCGATCGACGAACGCTGGATGCGTCGTGCTCTCGAACTCGCGCAACGCGCGATGTCGGAGGACAACGAAATCCCGGTCGGCGCGGTCATCGTTTCGCCCGATGGCGAAGCGGTCGGTGAAGGCTGGAACCGCAACATCGCCGAGCACGACCCGTCCGCGCACGCCGAAATCGTCGCGATGCGCCGGGCAGGGCAGGCGCTGGACAACCATCGACTCGTCGGCTGCACGTTGTACGTGACGCTCGAGCCCTGCGTCATGTGTGCAGGCGCGCTCGTGCATGCGCGCGTCGCTCGGGTCGTCTACGCGGCGGCCGATCCGAAAACGGGGGCCGCAGGCAGCGTGTTCGATACGCTCATCAGCGAACGCCACAACCATCGCGTCGCCGTCGAAGGCGGACTGCTCGCGGACGAGGCCGGCACGATGCTGCGCGATTTCTTCCGCAGCCGGCGTTGACGCATTCGATCGCTCGAATCGCTATTCGAGCTGTTCCTTCGCCCATCCCGCATCGAGCGCTTCCATTGCGTCGCGCGGCTTGAGCTTGGCTGCCTTGTCCCAGGCTTCGGCGATCTCGTCTTCGCGCTTGTCGCCGTGCAGGAGCATGAGGCCGTTGCCGTATTCGATCCACGCGATCGGCGAACTCGGCGTCAGCTTGAGCGCCTGCTTGAGGTGTTTTTCCGCTTCGCCGGCGCTCGCGCCGTAGGTCAGCTTGGCGAGCATGCCGCCGACCTTGCCGACGATTTCCGCGTGGTAGAGGCCGAGCGCGGTTTCCGCTTCCGCGTGTTTGGGCGCGAGTTCGAGCGTCGCATCGAGCGACTCCCTCACCTTGCCGGCGAGACCCTGTGCGAGCGCCTTCGCAATCGAAATCGTCTGCGACAGCCGGCCGATCGCGAACGCGCGGCGGTAGTGGCTGTTCGCTTCATCGGGCAGCGCGGCGACTGCGGCGTCGGCCAGCGCGATGAGTTCCTCGTAGCGCGCCATCTTCGCCTTTTCGCCGTCCAGCAAATAGGTCGCGTGGATGCCACCGGCCTTGACCGCGACCGACGCGCCGAGCGCCTTGAGCGCGGTGCCTTGCTCGAACGCGTCCTGAAAGTCGCCGCGATGGAACGCGCGCCACGCGTCCTGCAATTGCGATGCGATCGTGGCCGCGTCCTTGCCGAGTTTCGGGTTTGCCTTCAGCAACGCGGCGACGCGTTTTTCGTCGGGATACGGCTCCTGATCGCCCGCGTGCAAATCCTTCCAGGCCTTGGCGAGCTTGTCGCCGGCATAGTCGAACGCCTTGTCCTTGTGCGGAAATTCGGCCCAACCCTTCTTCGCCATCGCATTGCTCTCCCGACATGAACCACGAGTGTGCCGCGTGCGCGACGATCGCGTCACGCCGCCCTGCGGCAAGTCGCTACACTTCGCGCATGAGCCCACATTCCGCCGCCGAACAGGCCGCCGCGCTGCGCGCGCGCATCGAAGACGCCAACTATCGCTACCACATCCTCGACGATCCGGACATTCCCGACATCGAGTACGACAAGCTCATGCGCGAACTCGAAGCGCTCGAAGCCGCGCATCCGGAAATCGCAACCGCCGACTCGCCAACCCAGCGCGTCGGCGCCGTGCCGTCGCGCGAATTCGCCGAAGTGCGCCACGACATTCCGATGCTCTCGCTCGCCAACGCATTCACCGATGGCGAAGTCGAAGAGTTCGTGCGCAAGATCGAGGAACGCCTCGACGTGACCGATCCCTTGTTCTCGGTCGAACCGAAGTTCGACGGTCTCGCGATCAGCCTGCGCTACGAAAACGGCCGCTTCGTGCGCGGCGCGACGCGCGGCGACGGCGAGAAGGGCGAGGACGTCAGCGCGAACCTGCGCACCATCAAGACCGTGCCGCTGACATTGCGCGGCAATGATTGGCCGAACGTGCTCGAAGTGCGCGGCGAGGTCTACATGCCGCGCGCGGGTTTCGAGGCCTACAACGAAAAAGCGCGGGCGTCGGACGGGAAGATCAAGCCGCTCGTCAATCCGCGCAACGCCGCCGCCGGCAGCTTGCGCCAGCTCGATCCGCGTATTACCGCGCGGCGTCCGCTTGCGTTCTACGCCTACGCGCTCGGCGTCGTCGAGGGCGGCGCTCTGCCGCCATCGCATTCGGCGACGTTGAAGAAATTGCGCGATTGGGGATTTCCCGTGAGTCCGCTCGTCGATACGGCGCGTGGCGCGAAAGGTTGCCTCGCGTACTACGCACGCATCGGCGCCCAGCGCGACGCGTTGCCGTTCGACATCGACGGCGTCGTCTACAAGGTCGACGATCTCGCAGCGCAGCGCGAACTCGGCTTCGTCGGCCGCACGCCGCGCTGGGCGGTCGCGCACAAATTCCCCGCACAGGAACAGCAAACCACGGTCGAGGCGATCGACATCAACATTGGCCGCACCGGTGCGGCGACGCCGACCGCGCGCCTCGCGCCCGTGTTCGTCGGCGGCGTCACCGTGACGAACGCGACGCTGCACAACGCCGACCAGGTCGCGCGACTCGACGTGCGCATCGGCGACACCGTGATCGTGCGCCGCGCCGGCGACGTGATCCCGGAAGTCGTGCGCGTCGTGCCGGAATTGCGCCCGGAAGGCACGACGCCGTGGACGATGCCCGCGCATTGCCCGATCTGCGGCTCGGACATCGTGCGCGAAGAAGGTGAGTCCGTCGCGCGATGCACGGGCGAGCTCGCCTGCGCCGCGCAACGTACGCAATCGGTCTTTCACTTCGCGAGCCGCCGCGCGATGGATATCGATGGTCTTGGCGAACGCTATATCGAAGACCTCGGCGACTTCGGCTATCTCAAGTCGGTCGCCGATCTTTATCAGCTCACGCTCGACGACCTGCTCGAGATGAAGCGCCGCGCCGACGAGCGCGACGGCACCACGCCGGAAACCGTGAAGGCCGGCAAGATCGCGACGAAGTGGGCCGAAAACCTTATCGACGCGATCGATGCGAGCCGCCGCACGACGCTCGACCGTTTCCTCTACGCGCTCGGCATCACGCATGTCGGCGAGAGCACCGCGAAGGCGCTCTCGCAATGGTTCGGCGACCTCGCGATCGTGCGCCACCTGCCGTGGCCGATCCTCAAGCTCGTGCCGGACATCGGCGGCGAGGTTGCACGCGCGATCGACGCGTTCTTCGAGCAACCCGGCAACCAGAATGTCATCGACGCGCTGCTCGCCGGCGGCGTCACGATCACCGATACGCATGCGCCGTCGCCGAAACTGCGCGCCGCTCTCGGCATTGCGAGCGTGTTCGCGCAAGCCCAAATTCCTCGGCTCACCGCCAAGCGCGCCGAGCAGCTCGCGCAAGCGATCGATTCCGTCGAAGCCGTGTTTTCCGTCGGCGACGGCAAGTTGGCTGGCGCGGGGTTGCCGCCGGACACGCGGGCCGCGTTGCAGACGTTCATTGAATCCGTCGATGGCAGCGCCCTGCTGCGTCGCGTTTCGGCGGCGCGCGAACGCTTGCTCGCGGCGATTCCGGAAGTAGCAGAAAGCGCGACGCTTCCGCTCGAAGGCCAGAGCGTCGTGCTCACCGGCACGCTGGAATCTCTCACGCGCGACGAGGCGACATCGAAGCTGGAAGCGCTCGGCGCCAAGGTCGCGGGCAGCGTGTCGAAAAAGACGAGCTTTGTCGTCGCGGGCCGCGAAGCAGGTTCCAAGCTCGACAAGGCGACCGATCTGGGTGTCGAAATCTGGGACGAAGCAGCACTGCTTGCGTTTTTGGCGGAGCAGGGCAGATAGGCGCGATACCGTCGTTCCGCGGATTCCATGGATGCGATGACGCGGCGTCCGCTTATAATCGCTGGCGATACGCATGCAGCGGAGAGGTGGCCGAGCGGTTTAAGGCACCGGTCTTGAAAACCGGCGTGGTAGCGATACCACCGTGGGTTCGAATCCCACCCTCTCCGCCAACTACGAGGAACTGCGGTATCGTTCGGGTCATTGGGGAGCTGCAAGGGAGGCAGGGCATGATCCGCGTAGTGCTGGTCGACGACCACGAACTCGTGCGCACGGGATTCCGCATGATCCTTGCGCAACAGCCAGGCATCGAAATTGTCGGCGAGGCGGCCGACGGCGAAGACGGCCTGGCGCTGATCCGCGCCAGCAAACCCGACGTCGCCATCGTCGACGTGCACATGCCTCGCCTGAGCGGCATCGAACTGACCGAGCGCGTGCGCAAGCACAAGCTGAAGACGGGCATCGTCATCCTCACCATGGTCAGCGAGGCTCCGTTCCCGAAACGTCTCATCGAAGCCGGAGCGAGCGGATACCTGACCAAGGGCGGCGCCGCTGACGAACTGGTGCGCGCGGTGCGCCAGGTCGCGGACGGAAAGCGTTACCTGTCGCCCGACATCGCCGCCGCGCTGGCGCTCGAACAGATCGACGGCCGTGGCGATTCCGCGTTCGATGCGTTGACGACGCGCGAACTCGATGTCGCGCTCATGCTCTCGCGCGGCGACGGCATGCAGGACATCGCAGCGCATCTCAAGCTCAGCGCGAAGACGGTGGCGACGTACAAATATCGCCTGTTCGAGAAGCTCGGCATCGACAACACGATCGCGCTCGCCAATCTCGCGCGCAGGCACGGCTTGCTCGACGAACCCACCTGAAGAATCCCGTCACCCACGTCGCGCCTCGTGCGAGGCGCGGCACAGGATGATGGTGCGCGATGCGAAGACGCCGCGCACCATCAAGATGTTACTCGCCTGAATCGCCTTTCTTCTCGTCGCCCGATGACGACGCCGCCGTCTGTGTCGGCTCCGGTTTCGCAGGTTGCGCCGGCGCCGGTGCGAGGCTTGGCGTTGCAACAGGCGCGGCAGGCGGAACACTCGGCGCGCCGATCGGAGTGGATGTCTGCGCCGGAGCAACGGCCGGCGTCGGCGCAATGCTGGGCGTAGCGACCGGCGCCGGTGCCGGCACAGCGGCAGGCGCAGCCGTCGTCGCCGGCTGCGCCGCCGGCAGGCCGAGCGGCAGATCGAGCGTGCGGCTGGTCGGCGCAGGATTCTGCGGCAGCGGAGCCGGATTCGTTGCCGGCGGCGCAACAGACATAGGTGCCGGCGCGGAAGAAGGCGTGGAAGACGATGTCTCCGCGCGCGGCGCGGCCGGCTTGTCCGCAGCGGCTTCAGGGCGTTCGGCGACCACGCGCGCCGGTGCGCTCGCGGAAGCGGATTGCGACGGAGTCGCTGCCATCGTGCTGTTGGACGCGGGCTGCGTCGGCGTCGTGACAGGCGCGTGGATCGGCGCGGACTGCGTCTTCACCGATTCGCTGGAAGCAGGCGTCGACGGCGACGATACGAGCGGCGTCTGCGTCGATGCGGACGAAGTCGCAGGCGCATCGTCACGCTGGGTTTCCGTGACGAGCAGCGCACGTTCAGCGGCGACATTCGTCGCAACCGGATGCGTCGCGCGCGCGGCAGGCGCGGCTTGAGCCGGTACCGAGCGCGGTTCGTCGTTGCGATCCTCGTCGTCGATGTCGTGCGACGCATCGGCGCTCACGTCGCCCTGTTCCGTAGCGCCGGCGGCGCCACCGTCCTTGCGACGACGACGGCCACCGCGACGGCCGCGGCGGCGCGAACGCAATTCCTCGCGGCCGGCTTCCGTGGCGGCGTTGTCCGTCTCGTTCTGCGCCGGTGTGGTCACGATTGTGGTATCCACGCGCTCCGCCGCATCAGCCGGCGCGGCCGGCTTGGCGGGTTGCGCGGGCGTTGCAGGCTTCGGCGCCGGCTGCGCGGGCTTGTTCTCGGGTTTGGGCGTCGGCGCGGCGGCGCGAGCTTCATTCGATGGTGTTTCGCTGCTCGCGCGCGGCTGCGCGTTGCGCTCGTCGCGACGCTGCTGGCCGCGTTGCTGCTGCGCGTTGCGTTGCGATGGATTGCGATCGTTGTCGCGACGCTCGCGGTTGCCGTCGCGCTGATTTTCCCGCTGACCGTCGCGATTGCCTTGCGACTGCGCGCCGGAACGCTGCTGCTGTTGCGGGCGATTGCCTTGCCCCGACGGCTGCTGGCGCTGTTGTTGCTGCTGCGGGCGACCGTTGGTCGGACGTTGCGGATTCGGCTGGCGCGCGGCCGGCGCCGGCGTGGTCGTAGCCGCGGGCGTGCCGCGCAACGCCTGCACGATGCGCGCGAAGAAACCGACTTTCGCCGCAGGTCGCGGCGCGGGTGTCGCAGGCACGTTGCGCGTGGCCGGCGCGGTTTCCGACGCGGACTCGGGACGCTCGGGCGCGGGCGTCGCACGGACGACACCGGCGACGGCCGGCTGCTCGGGTTCTTCGCTCGGACGCAGCATCTGCGGCAACGGCGTCGGCGCGACCGGCGTCGTGCGCTGGTAGCTCGGCTTCATGTCTTCGCCGATGTCGGCGGCGCGCAGGCGCTGGATTTCCAGATGCGGCGTTTCAAGCTTGTCGTCGGCGACGACGATGACGTTGACGTCGTGGCGCGCCTCGATCTCGGTGAGCTGCTTGCGCTTCTCGTTGAGCAGGAAGTTGGCGACGCTCGGCGGCGCCTGCACGAGCACCTGGCCCGTGCTTTCCTTCATCGCGTGTTCTTCGACGAGGCGCAGCGCGGACAGTGACAGCGATTCGACGCCGCGGATGCGGCCGTGGCCTTCGCAGCGCGGGCAGACGATCTGCGTCGCCTCGCCGAGGCTCGGGCGCAGGCGCTGACGCGACATTTCGAGCAGGCCGAAGCGCGAGATGCGGCCGATCTGCACGCGCGCGCGGTCGAGCTTGAGCGCGTCCTTGAGTTTTTCCTCGACGTCGCGCTGGTGGCGCGGCGAATCCATGTCGATGAAGTCGATGACGATGAGTCCGCCGGCGTCGCGGATGCGCAGCTGGCGCGCGATCTCGACCGCGGCTTCGCAGTTCGTGTTGAACGCGGTTTCCTCGATGTCGCCGCCCTTGGTCGCCTTCGCCGAGTTGATGTCGATCGCGGTCAGCGCTTCGGTCTGGTCGATGACGATCGAGCCGCCGGAGGGCAGGCGCACGGTGCGCTCGAACGCGTTCTCGATCTGCGATTCGATCTGGTAGCGCGAGAACAGCGGCACCGTTTCCTGGTAGAGCTTGAGTTTGCGCAGGTTGTTCGGCATGACCTGCTGCACGAACTCGCGTGCGTCCTGGTAGAGCTCCTCGTGGTCGATGAGGATTTCGCCGATGTCGTTGCGCAGGTAGTCGCGCAGGGCGCGGATGATGAGCTTAGATTCCTGGTAGATCAGGAACGGCGCGTGGCGCGACTGCGCGGCGTCGGAGATCGCCTTCCACAGCTGCAGCAGGTAGTCGAGATCCCACTGCAATTCTTCGGCGTCGCGGCCGAGGCCGGCGGTGCGCACGATCAGGCCCATGTCCTCGGGGACGTTGAGGTGGTCGAGCGCTTCCTTGATGTTGGCGCGATCCTCGCCCTCGATGCGGCGCGACACGCCGCCCGCCTTCGGGCTGTTGGGCATGAGCACCATGTAGCGGCCGGCGAGGCTGATGAACGTGGTCAGCGCCGCGCCCTTGTTGCCGCGCTCTTCCTTCTCGACCTGGACGACGAGTTCCTGGCCTTCCTTGAGCAGTTCGCGGATGCCCGCCTTGTTGGGATTCAGGCCCGGTGTGAAGTACTGCGGCGCGATTTCCTTGAGCGGCAAAAAGCCGTGGCGGTCGGCGCCGTAGTCGACGAAGCAAGCTTCGAGCGATTGTTCGACGCGCGTGATGCGCGCCTTGTAGATGTTGGCTTTCTTCTGTTCCCGCGAGGGGATTTCGATATCGAGGTCGTAGAGGTTCTGGCCGTCCACGATCGCCACGCGCAACTCTTCCCGCTGAGTCGCGTTGATCAACATGCGTTTCATTGTCTTTGCTTTCCTTCTCGGCGCTCGACTGTCGTCGGCGCTGCGCGGTGTTCGCGCTGCGCGATGCCCGCGTTTCGCGGGCCGACGGCGGCAGGTGCGCCAGTTTTTTCGTTCCGACGCTTCCGCGCACCGGCATGGATTTGGTTGCTTGCCCGCCCGCAAACCCGCGCCGTCCTGGTGACGGCGAGCAATTCGCGACCCGAACCACTACGATCGGCAGGGCGGTTCCGCGCGTCGCTCCAACGGAGAATTCGATCGCACGGCATGCGCCAAGGACATCGTGGGCGGATGCGTCAATGACTGCCCCGGCCTCCCGCGGATGGGGGGCGGAGCGACGCAACTGGTCTTGCCAGCATATCAGGCCGGAGACATTTTTTTCAATGAAGACACGGACTTCGGCGGGAAATCGCGGGGGCGGCATGAAGAAATCGACGGGCCCGGGCCGCAGTCGCGGCGCCACGCCCGATGCGCGTGGCAAGAAGCGCCCGCAGACAGCCGGCGGCCGCCCCGCGAAAGCCGCCCAGCGGACGCAGGACGCCGCACCGCGCCGTGACCGCGATCGTCTGGCCGCGCCGCGCGGCAGCGCTCGGCCGGCGCCGCCCGCGAACGAGCGTGCCGCGCCCCGCGTTGTGCCGGCACAACCCGCGCCGCCGGCCGCGCCTAAGGTCGAAATCGTCGCCGTCGCCGAGGATCGCGAGGGCCAGCGCCTCGACAATTTCCTCGCCGGCCGCCTCAAGGGCGTGCCGAAAAGCCTCGTCTACCGCATCTGCCGCACCGGCGAAGTGCGCGTCAACGGCCGCCGCGCCAAACCCGACCAGCGCCTCGCCGCGGGCGACGAGGTGCGCATCCCGCCGGTGCGCGTCGCTGAACGCAGTCCGGACGCGCCGCCGCCGGACACGCAGCTCGAGCGCATCGAGGCGGCGATCATCCACGAAGACCGCGACTTCCTCGTCATCGACAAGCCGGCCGGCATCGCCAGCCACGGCGGCAGCGGCATCAGCTTCGGCGCGATCGAACTGCTGCGTGCGGCGCGCCCGCGCGACACGCTCGAACTCGTGCACCGGCTCGACCGCGACACCAGCGGCGTGCTCGTGCTCGCGCGCAAGCGTTCGGCGCTGACCGCGTTGCAGACGGAAATCCGCGAAGGGCGCGTCGAAAAGCGCTACCTCGCGCTCATCGAAAGCGCATTGCCGCAGGCGCGTTTGCTCGTCGATGCGCCACTGCGCAAATCGGTGTTGCAGGGCGGCGAACGCATGGTGCGCGTCGACGACGAGGGCAAGCCGTCGCGTTCGCGTTTTTCCGAAGTCGAGCGCTACGCCGACGCGAGCCTCGTCGAAGTCGCGCTCGAAACCGGACGCACGCACCAGATCCGCGTGCACGCGCAGCACATCGGCCACGCGCTTGCGGGTGACGAGAAATACGGCGACCGCACGTTCAACAAGACGATGCGCGAGCGCGGACTCAAGCGCCTGTTCCTGCACGCGGCGCGGTTCCAGTTCGAGATCGGCGAACGCAGTTACGCCTTCAGCGCACCGCTTGCGCCGGAACTCGCTGGGGTACTCGACACATTGAAGGGCGGCAGGAAATGATCGAGCTGGTCGGCTTCGACGGCGACGATACGCTCTGGCACAGCGAAGGCTATTACCAGCACGCGGCGGCCGAATTCGAGCGCATCGTCGGCGGCTGGATCGACGTCGGCAACGCCGACGTACGCACGCGCCTGCACGCGGCCGAGCGCAGGAACCTCGCGCTGTTCGGCTACGGCGCGAAGAGCATGGCGCTGTCGATGGTCGAAGCCGCGATCGAAACGACCGACGGCCGCATTTCCGCGGCCGACCTCCATCGCATCGTCGCGCTCGGCAAGGCGCTGCTCGAACACCCTGTGGAACTGTTGTCCGGCATCCGCGAGGCGGTCGAAGCCGTTGCCGCGCGCCATCGCGTCGTGTTGATCACGAAGGGCGACTTGTTCCATCAGGAACGCAAGGTCGCGCAGAGCGGGCTTGCCGACCTGTTCCATCGCATCGAAATCGTTTCGGAAAAGGACGTGCGCAGCTACGCGCGCGTGCTCGCCGAATGCGGCGTCGAAGCCGCGCGTTTCGCAATGATCGGCAATTCGCTGCGTTCCGATGTCGAACCCGTGATCGCGCTCGGCGGTTGGGGCATCCACATGCCGTACCACGTGACCTGGGCGCATGAGTTGGAACACGGCGTCGACGACGCACATCCGCGCGTGCTGACGATCGCATCGCCGAACGACATTGCCGCTGCCGTCGCGCGTTGCGAGCAGGGCGCTACACAGGCCGCGTGACGTCTCAAGCAGCGCGCAGGTCTTCGACTTTCGCCGCGCAGATGAAGTCGTTGAGCGACAGGCCGCCGACGTCGTGCGTGGAGTAGTGCACGGATACGCGGTTGTAGCTCACCTCCATTTCCGGGTGATGGTCTTCGCGGTGCGCGATCGAAGCGATCGCATTGACGAAGGCCATCGCGTGGAAATAGTCGGCGAACGCGAACGTCTTGCGGATGCCGTGCGTGCGCTCGTCGCGATGCCAGTCGGGCAGCAACGCGAGTCCTGACTCGATTTCGGCTGCGGACAAGCCGCCTTCCTTGCCTTTGCGCGGAACGCAATGCGCAGCGCGCAGCGATTCGATATTCATGTCGGGTTTCCGTGGACGAAGTCGTCGCACGGTAGCGCAGTCTGCGTGCGCTGCGGTAGCGCATCCGCGTTCGCGCACATGTGTGCGAACGCGGATGCGCAAGACGACCACTCGAACGGACATGCATCCGGATCGCCAGGGTCGTCGAAGCTGTTAATGCGGCGGCGGCACGTTGCGGTCATTCCGTACTAAAATGGTACGGTATTGAACGCGGCCGTCCGCAAGCATGCCGGCCGCGCATCCCGACGAAGCAGGCCTTTCGATGATTTCGCTTTCCACCGACGCACAAACGCATTTCCGCAAACTGGTCGAACAGCAGGACACACCGGGACTCGGCATCCGCGTCGTCGCCGTCGACGCAGGCACGCCGCGCGGCGATTGCCAACTCGAATTCAGCGAACCGTCCGACCGCGACGGCAGCGAATGGGAAATCGAGTGCGAGGGTTTTTCGCTGTTCGTCGACGCGGCGAGCGTGCCATTCCTCGACGGCGCGACGATCGACTACGCACGTTCGGCGACCGGCGGCGAGTTGACGATCCGTGCGCCCGCGCTGCGCGGCGCCGTGCCGGATGCGAGCGCGAGCGTGGTCGAGCGCGTGCGCTACGTCATCGAGTCGGAAATCAATCCGCAGCTCGCCTCACATGGCGGCCGCGTGTCGTTGCGAGAAGTGACCGCGGAAGGCGTCGTCGTGTTGCAGTTCGGCGGCGGTTGCCACGGCTGCGGCATGGTCGACAAGACCTTGCGCGGCGGCGTCGAGACGACGCTCAAGGCACGCGTGCCGGAAGTGACCGGCGTCGCCGACTCGACGGATCACGCGAGCGGCAAGAACCCGTACATGAGCCGCCAAGCCGTATAGCAGTGCATGTATTGAACACTGCGGCCAGTGACGGTCGCGACTGGATCGGCCGGAGTCGAAACAGTCGCGCTGCCGCCAGCGTTCCGGGGTGCGGCGATCAAGGAACGATCACCCAAGCAAACCCGGCTTATTCGCCCTGGACGTGTCCCTTCAGCGTGCCGAGCTTGGTCGGCAGCGCCGAGAAATAGGCGGCGAGGTCTTCGATTTCCTGATCGGTAAGCGGCTTGGCGAAGCCGACCATGATCGGATTGGTGCGCGTGCCGTCGCGATACTCGTGCAGCGCACGCGCGAGGTAGTCGTGGTACTGGCTGGCGAGGCGCGGATACTGCGGGTCGGCGGCGTTGCCGTCGGCGCCGTGGCAGGCCTGACAGGTGACGGACTTGGTCTTGCCGGCTTCGACGTCGCCCTTGGCGAAGGCGGGGACGGCGGCGAACGCGAGCGTCGAGATCGCGAGCGATGCGAGAGTGCGCTTCATGGAATGCTGTCCTGATCTGGCCGCCGCTTACGGCGTGATGCTGGAAAGGTAGGTCGCGATGTCGCGGATGTCTTCGGCGGACATGCTTTCGGCCTGCGCGCGCATCGTCGGATGCGAACGCTCGCCCTTCTGGTATCCGGTCAGCGCGTTGACGAGATAGTCGTAGTTCTGCCCGGCGATGCGCGGCACGTGGTAGTTCGGGTACGGATTCTTCCAGCCTTCGATGCCGTGGCAGCCGGAGCAGGTGTATGCCTTCGTCTTGCCGGCGGCGGCATCGCCTTTTTCCGCGGCGGTCGCGGACACCGAGAACATGGTCAACAGCAGGGCAAGCGAAGTCGCTCGGATCATCGTGTCATCCCGGGACGAAAGGTTGGAACAAGGAGCTATCCAACAAGTATAGCGAGCAAGGCGCCGGCTAGGCCACTCGCTGCAGGCTCGCACATTCGTCCCGCCGCCTTGATCGAGCATCGCGTCGCTGGCGTCGCGTCGTCGACGAAACGCCGCATTCGCGTCGCAGCTCCTGCAACTTTTTCGCGCGATCGTGCATCAGACCCGCGCACGCATGCCGGAAGGCGCAGTGACTACCGGCTCACGACATCGCGAGCGGGTCGCGACACGATGCTCGCCGCCACGAGCCCGACGCCAGCGCGCACGTTTCCGAATCACCATGACTTGCGACCTATGGGTTGGATCATGGTGTTTTAGTAAAGTAAAACACTAAATCATTCCTCCCGGAATAAGTCCATGATTTCCAAATATTTCCAGCGCCAGTCTCTGAACGTTGGCGGCGCTTTGCGCCTGCTCGCCATCGCCTCGCTGTCGGCGGCCCTCGCTGCCTGCGGCGGCGGCAATCCGGGCAATGCCGACGCCCAGGCTTCCACGCGCAGCGCGGTTCCGGTCGAAACCGCGAAGGCCGCGCAGCAGTCGATCACGGCCAACTATTCCGGGACGGCCACGCTCGAAGCGGTCGGTGAGGCGCAGGTCGTCGCCAAGACCAGCGGCATCGTGCTCAAGATCCTCGTCGAGGAAGGCATGCACGTCGAAAAGGGCCAACTGCTCGCGCAGCTCGACGCGGACGCCGCGAACAACAAGCTCGCGCAGGCGTCGGCGACCTTGAGCAAGGCGCAGGCCGCGTACGACAAGGCGGAGAAGGGGCTCGCGCTCAAGATCACGCCGAAGTCGGACTATGACAGCATCCACTACGACCTCGAAAACCAGAAGGCCGTCGTCGCGGGGGCGCAGCTCGATCTTTCCTACACGCGCATCGTCGCTCCGATTTCCGGCGTCGTGTCCAAGCGCTCGATCAAGGTCGGCAACCTCGTGCAGGTCAATCAGGCGATGTTCGACATCGTCGACCTCGACCCGCTGCAGGCGGTGCTCAACGTGCCCGAGCGCGATCTCGACACGCTCAAGGCCGGACAGTCCGTGCGCATGCGCGTCGATGCGTTGTCCGGAAAAACCTTCGATGGCGTGATCGCGCGCATCGCGCCGGTCGTCGACGCCGCGAGCGGCACGTTCCGCGCGACCTGCGAATTCCGCGACACCACGCGCACGCTCAAGCCGGGCATGTTCGGCCGCATCGAAGTCGCCTACGACCAGCGCCACGATGCGCTCGTCGTGCCGCGCAACGCGATCGCCGAGGAAGACGGCGAAAGCTCGGTGTTCGTCATCGAACCCGCGCCAGCGAAGCCCGCGGTACCCGACAAGGCGAAGGGCAAGCCGGGCACGGCGGTCGCCGCGGAAACGAAAGCGCCTGCCGCACCGGTGTTCGTCGCCAAGCGCCGCGTCGTGAAAACCGGCTATGCCGAAGCCGACCGCATCGAAATCCGCGACGGCTTGAAGGATGGCGAGCGCGTCATCACGCTCGGCCGCAACGCCGTGCGCGACGGCACCGAAGTGCAGGTGCTCGATGGCGGCAAGGCCGCGACCGATGCAGTCGCGCTGAGCCGCGTCGCGGAGCGCGGCCAGTGAATCTCCCCGAATTCGCCACGCGGCGACGCGTGACGGTCGGCATGCTGACCGTCACGCTCGTGCTGTTCGGCGTGATCGGGCTTGCCGGCCTCAAGGTCAACCTGCTGCCGGATCTGTCATATCCGACGCTGACGGTGCGCACCGATTACGAAGGCGCGGCGCCGCTGGAAATCGAAAACCTCATCAGTCAGCCGATCGAGGAAGCGGTCGGCGTGGTCAAGAACGTGCGCAAGGTGCATTCGGTGTCGCGCACGGGCGAGTCCGACGTCGTGCTCGAATTCGCCTGGGGCACCGACATGGACATGGCGAGCCTGGAGGTGCGCGACAAGCTCGACACCGTGCAGCTGCCGCTTGAAGCGAAGAAGCCGCTGCTGCTGCGCTTCAATCCGTCGACCGACCCGATCCTGCGCGTGGGCCTGTCGATGCAGGCGGGCAGGGAAGCGGGCGAGGTGCAGCTCAAGCAGCTGCGCCGTTTCGCCGACGAAGACCTCAAGAAGCATCTCGACCCGGTCGCCGGCGTCGCCGCGGTCAAGGTCGGCGGCGGTCTCGAGGACGAGATCGACGTGCTCATCGACCAGCACAAACTCGCGCGCCTGGGCATCGACATCAACGACGTCAACACGCGCCTCAAGAACGAGAACGTCAACGCGTCCGGCGGCCGCATCGACGAAGGCAGCCAACGCTTCCTCGTGCGCACGGTCAACCAGTTCAAGACGCTCGACGAGATACGCGACCTCATCGTCAAGGTCGATGGCGCCGTGCCGGTGCGCCTCAAGGACATCGCCGACGTCACGCAAGGCCACAAGGAGCGCGAAGGCATTGTGCGCATCGACGGCCGCGAAGCGATCGAGCTGGCGATCTACAAGGAAGGCGACGCGAACACGGTCAGCGTGGCCAAGGGCGTCAAGGCCGAACTCGAACGACTCAAGTCCTCGCTGCCGACCGGCGCGAGCCTGACCACGATCGAAGACCAGTCGGTCTTCATCGAAGCCGCGCTGCACGACGTGGAAAAGGACGCGCTGATCGGCGGCGCGCTCGCGATCCTCATCATCTTCCTGTTCCTCGGCGACGGCTGGAGCACGTTCATCGTCTCGCTGTCGCTGCCGGTGTCGCTGATCGCGACGTTCTTCTTCATGGATCAGCTGCACTTGTCGCTCAACGTGATGTCGCTCGGCGGCCTCGCGCTGGCCACGGGCATGGTCGTCGACGACTCGATCGTCGTGCTCGAAAACATCGCGCGCTTGCGCGAGCGCGGCGTCGGCATCGTCGAATCGGCGATCCGCGGCGCCGCCGAAGTCGGCATGGCCGTCACCGCGTCGACGCTGACCACGGTCGCCGTGTTCTTCCCGCTCGTGTTCGTGCAGGGCGTCGCCGGGCAGCTGTTCCGTGACCAGGCGCTGACGATCAGCTTTGCGATGATCGTGTCGCTGGTTGTCGCGATGACGCTGATCCCGATGCTCGCTTCGCTCAAGGGCCGTTCGCCGCTCGCGTATCGCGAAGAGGCGGCCGACACGGAATCGTTGTGGCAGAAGGCGTGGCGCGGCGCGTGGGCGATGTTTGCGTGGCCGCTGGGTTCGAGCCGTTCCGGATGGCTGCGCATCACGCTGTTCGTGGTGCTGTTGCCGCTGCGCGCGGTCGCCGCGCTTGTCTATA
>JAKPAN010000120.1 GCA_029779475.1 Pseudomonadota bacterium | reverse complement strand
ACAACCGCATCACCGCGTTCCCGAAACCGGGCCGGCAGATCTTCGTCGCGGTGAGCGACGCGCTGAAGGCCCAGAACGTCGCCGTGCGCGAACTCGCGCTCGAACCGGGCCGTCTCGACGAGGTGTTCCGCACGATCACGCAGCGCGCGGCCGGCAAGGAGGCACGCACATGAGCGGCACGCTGACGATCTTCAAGCGCGAATTGCGCAGCTATTTCGCGACGCCAGTGGCGTATGTGTTCATCGTGATCTTCCTGCTGCTGTCGGGCGCGTTCACGTTCTATCTCGGCGGTTTCTACGAGCGCGGCCAGGCGGATTTGCAGCCGTTCTTCAATTTCCATCCGTGGCTGTACCTGTTCCTCGTGCCCGCGGTGTCGATGCGCCTGTGGGCCGAGGAACGCAAGAGCGGCACGATCGAATTGCTGCTCACGCTGCCGGTCACGATGTGGCAGGCCGTGGTCGGCAAGTTCCTCGCTGCGTGGGCGTTCATCGCGATCGCGCTGGCGCTGACGTTCCCGATCTGGCTCACGGTCAACTACCTCGGCAGCCCCGACAACGGCGTCATCGTCGCGAGCTATCTCGGCTCGCTGCTGATGGCCGGCGCGTTCCTTGCGGTCGGCGAGTGCCTGTCGGCGGCGACGCGCAACCAGGTCGTCGCGTTCATCCTCACCGTCGTCATCTGCTTCCTGCTGCTGCTCGCGGGCTATCCGCTCGTGCTCAACGCGATCGGCGCGATCGCGCCGCAGGGCGTCGTCGATGCGATCGCAAGCTTGAGTTTCCTCACGCATTTCGAGTCGATCGGCAAGGGCGTCATCGACCTGCGCGACATCATCTATTTCGTGTTGACGATTCTGGTCTGGCTGTACGCGACCGCGGTCGTCATCGACATGAAGAAAGCGGCCTGAGGAGACGACGATGACGCTCAATCGCAAGGCGCTTTCCGGTTCCGCGCTCGTCGTGCTCGGCGTGCTGTTCGTCGCGGTGCTGCTCGTGGTCAACGTGCTGTTCCGCGGCGCGCGCGCCGACCTGACGCAAGGCCATCTGTACACGTTGTCCGACGGCACGAAGAACATCATCAAGTCGATCGACGAGCCGATCAATCTCTACTTCTTCTATTCCGACAAGGGCTCGCAGGACATCCCGCAGGTGCGCGCCTACGCGACGCGCGTACGCGAGATGCTGCAGGAGATGGCCTCGCGCTCGGGCGGCAAGCTCAAGTTGCAAGTCATCGACCCGCTGCCGTTCTCCGAGGACGAAGACCGCGCGACGAGCATGGGCCTGCAGTCGATTCCCGTGTCCGCGGCCGGTGACAAGATTTTCCTCGGCATTGCGGGGACGAATTCGACGAACGGGCAGGCTTCGATCCCGTTCCTGCAACCCGACAAGGAAGCGTTCCTCGAATACGACATCGCCAAGCTCATCCACGAGCTTGAATCGCCGAAGAAGCCCGTCGTCGGCCTGCTCTCCGGTTTGCCGATCTCGGCCGGCATGGATCCGCAGACGCGCCAGATGCGCCAGCCGTGGGCGGTCGATCAGCAGTGGACGCAGCTGTTCGACGTGAAGAACGTCGACGCGGCGACGCTGAAGTCCGTTGACAAGAACATGGACGTGCTCGTCGTCGTGCATCCCAAGCACCTCTCCGACGACGCGCAGTACGCGATCGACCAGTTCGTGCTGCGTGGCGGCCATCTGCTCGTATTCGTCGATCCGGATGCCGAGCTCGACGATGCGGGCGCCGACCCGAACAATCCGATGGCGGCGATGATGGCCGACAAGTCGTCGGATCTGCCCAGGTTGTTCAAGGCGTGGAATGTCGACTACGACCCGCACAAGATCGTCATCGACCGCGCGCGCGCGCTGTCGATCAGCATGGGCGAAGGTCAGGCGCCGGTGCGCCATCCGGCCATCCTCGGCCTCACCGCCACCGACCTCAACCGCGACGACGTGCTCACCGCGAACCTCTCCACGATCAACGTGACCACGGCCGGCTTCTTCGACCTGTCGAAGGACGCGAAGGACGAAAAACTCGAACCGCTGATCCAGACTTCGTCCGACGCGACCACGGTGCCGAGCGATCGCCTGCGCATGCTCGGCGATCCGTCGGCCCTGCTCGCCGATTACAAGCCCGTGGGCAATCCGTTCGTCATCGCCGCGCGCTTGACCGGAAAACTCAAGACCGCGTTCCCGGATCGCAAGGGCGACGGCGCGCTCGCCGAATCGAAGGATGATGCGCAAGTCGTGCTCGTCGCCGATACCGACATGCTCAGCGACCGCATGTGGGTGCAGGTGCGCTCGTTCCTCGGCCAGTCGATCATGAACGCGTTCGCCAACAACGGCGACTTCGCGGTCAACGCGCTCGACAACCTTGCGGGATCGAGCGACCTCATCGCGATCCGCGGCCGCGCGACCTCGCAGCGTCCGTTCACGACGGTCGAGGCGATCAAGCGCAGCGCGGACGAACGTTTCCGCGCCAAGGAACAGGATCTGCAGCGCGAACTGTCCGACACCGAGCGCAAGCTCACCGAACTGCAAAGCGCGAAGTCGCAGGATCAGGCGCAGATCCTGTCGCCCGAGCAGAAGACCGAGCTCGACAACTTCCTCAAGCGCAAGGTCGAGATCCGCAAGGAACTGCGCGCGGTGCGTCGCCAGCTCGACGCGGAAATCGAATCGCTCGGCACCCGCCTGAAGATCATCAACATCCTCTTGATGCCGCTGCTCGTCACGCTCGGCGCGCTCGCGTTCGCGTGGTGGCGCGCGCAGCGTCGCCGCGCCGCGCAAGGAGCCCACGCATGAACCAGAAGACATTGCTCGGTCTCGCCATCGCCGCCGTCGTCGCGCTCGGCGCGGCGGCGCTCGTGAGCCATTTCAACCGGCCGGTCAGCGAAGTGTCGTTCGACGACGCGTGGCTCGCCCCGGCCTTGCGCGACCACGTCAACGACGTGAGCAAGGTCGTCATCAAAGGTGCAGGCGACAAGACGCTGGCCACGCTCGTGCGCGGCGACAAGGGCTGGACGCTTGCCGAGAAAGGCGGCTATGCGGTCGACAGCGGCAAGCTGCGTGACCTGCTGCTCAAGATCGCCGATGCGAAACTCGTCGAGCAGAAGACGTCGAACAAGGACAAGTACGCCGCGCTCGGCGTGCAGGACGTTTCCGATGCGGGCGCGAAGGGCGTTCAGGTCGAGCTGCAAGGCCTCGCACAGCCGTTCGACGTCATCGTCGGCGACGCCAACCCGCACGGCGGCAACTACGTGCGCCGTGCCGGCGACGCGCAAAGCTGGCTCACCGCGGCGACGATCAACGTCGACAAGGAACCGGCGAACTGGTTGCGCAAGGACGTCGCTTCGATCCCCGCTTCGCGCATCGCGCACGTGACGGTGACGCACGCCGACGGCTCGGTCGTGAAGATCGCCAAGACGGCCGAAGCCGACGCCAATTTCACGCTCGCCGACGTGCCGAAAGGCCGCGAAGCGGGCGAGGCGTTCACCATCAACGGCATCGCCGGTGCGCTCGACGGTTTGCGTTTCGACGACGTGCTGCCCGCGAAGGACGCGGCGCCGGAAGCGAACGCGCTCAAGGCTCGTTTCGAGACGTTCGATGGCATTTCCGTCGACGTCACCGCGTGGGAAAAGGACGGCAAGAACCGCGCAGTGTTCGTCGCCTCGCTCGACGCCGCGCAGGCCGACCAGGGCATCGCCGCCGCGCAAGCCAAGGTCAAGGCCGA
>JAKPAN010000085.1 GCA_029779475.1 Pseudomonadota bacterium | reverse complement strand
TTCGAGCTGAGGAAATTGACGATCGCGCCGGCCACGGAACCCGCGGCGACGCCGATCGCCGGCCACACGCGCACGAGCGGCCAGGCCGCCACGCACAGCGCATAGGCGCCGTAATTGAGCGCGAAACCAAACGCCATCGCGACGAGATAGCGCACGAGCTGGCGCCGCTTGCTGC
Organism: Pseudomonadota bacterium; assembly: GCA_029779475.1. Classification (GTDB taxonomy): domain Bacteria; phylum Pseudomonadota; class Gammaproteobacteria; order Xanthomonadales; family Rhodanobacteraceae; genus Dokdonella_A. Next base: position 5,702 of record JAKPAN010000085.1, on the reverse strand, counting down.
CGCCACTATGGCCGGCGAACGTGTAGCGGCGATTGAACGCCCACGTCGTCGTCGCTGCGGCGAGAAACGAAAACACGCGCGCGAGATACGGATTCATCGCCGCCTCGCGCACGAGGAACTGCACGATGCCGGCGTCGACGACGAAGCCGAGCGCACCGCTCACGGCGAACAGGAATATCTGGCGGCGCAGCGTCATGCGGTCGGATCAGCGCGCGCCGAACAACGCGGCCATGCGTGCCGCGTCGGGTTTCTCGACGACGCCGCGCTCGGTGACGATCGCGTCGATGAGTGTGTGCGGCGTCACGTCGAACACCGGGTTCCATGCCTTCGCGCCTTCGACGACGGTGCGCGCGCCAGCGTAGCCCAGCAGTTCGTCGGAACTGCGCAGTTCGATCTCGATGTCCTCGCCCGTTGTCGTCGCCATGTCCACCGTCGACGACGGCGCGACGACCATGAACTTCACGCCGTGGTGGCGCGCGGCGATCGCGAGCTGGTAGGTGCCGATCTTGTTCGCGGTGTCGCCGTTCGCGGCGATGCGATCGGCGCCGACGACGACCCACTGCACCTGGCCGGTTTTCATCAGATGCGACGCCGCGGAGTCGGCGATCAGCGTCGCCGCGATGCCATCGCGCAGGAGTTCCCACATCGTCAGCCGCGCGCCTTGCAGCCACGGCCGCGTCTCGCCCGCGAACACGCGCGCGATACGGCCATCGGCGACGCCGGCGCGGATCACGCCGAGCGCCGTGCCGAAGCCCGCCGTCGCCAGCGAACCGGTATTGCAGTGCGTGAGCACGCCGCTGCCGCCTTCGATGAGCGCCGCGCCGAGTTCGCCCATGCGGCGATTCGCGGCAAGGTCTTCGTCCTGGATCGCCTGAGCCTCGCGCGCGAGCGCTGCCGCATCGGCCTCGGCGTCGATTGCGCGCTTCATGCGGTCGAGCGCCCACATCAGGTTGACCGCGGTCGGGCGCGCCGCACGCAGCGTCGCCAACGCTCCCGGCAGCGACGCCGGATCGCGCTGCGCCGCAAGCACGACGCCCCATGCAGCGGCAATGCCGATCGCCGGCGCGCCGCGCACGACGAGGTCGCGGATCGCGGTCGCCACTTCGTCGGCATCCGTGCAATCGATGCTGCGCTCCTGCGCAGGCAGCAGGCGCTGGTCGAGCAGGCGCAGGCGATCGCCCTGCCAGAGCACGGCGCGCACGGAATCGTGGGAAATCGTCGGGGAGGACATCGGTCGGCGGTATCGGCTAAACCACGAATTATGCCGCGATTTCCGGCACGCGGGCTGTCATTGCAGCTTCGCGACGATGCTGCCGTCGGCGACCTCGGCGCTCACGTCGTCGAAGCGTCCGTTTTGCCAGCGCAGGAAGCGCGTCGTCGCGATCGCCTGTGTATCGAGCGCAGGCGGCGCCGCGACGAAAGCGATCGTCAGTGCGCCGACCTGCAACCACGGCACGGCTTTGCCGTCGGCCTCAAGCGGCGTCCACGGCGCGGCGTCCGCATCCGTTGCAGCAGCCGGTTGCAGGTGGAAATACGTCGGCGCATCGGCGTGGATCCAGCAACGCGCGACATCGCCGCGCTCGGCGAGCGCCTTGACGATCGAATCCATCGACACGAAACCGCCCCACTCCGGCGCCTGCTCGACACCGAGGAAGAAAATCCGGCACGGGCCATCGGCACGCGGCACCGCATCGACGGCGCTTACGGCGGCGCGCGCGATGTCGGAAATCTGCACGGATCGCTGCGCGAACTGGCGCGCGGCGGAATGCGAGGCGCTGCCGAACACGATGAGCGCGAGCACCGACACCACGGAAGCGATGCCGCGCGCATCGCCGCGCAACGACGACAACAACGCACCCAGCAACAGCGCTGCGCCGGCGATGCCGAGGTAGTAGAGGCGCGACTGCATCGCCGCCTCGATCACCGAGAAATCGGCGCGCAGCGGCACTGCGTTGAGCATTGCGATCGGCGCCTGCAACAGCGCAGGCAATAGCAGCAAGCACAAACCGCAGACGACGAGATCGCCGCGCGCCGTTTGCGCCTGCGCGGCCCGGGCCGACGCATTCGTGTCGACAACCGCGCGACGATGCCGGCGCGAAACAACCCATGCGACGACGAAGCCGAGCGCGGCCAATCCGAGCAACGCGCGTTGCCACGTCGCCAGCAGCGCCGCATACGAAAAATAGCCGCCCACGTCACGCAGCCAGATACGCAAACCGGCACCCAGCGCCGTGCCCAGCGATACGCCGCCAAGCAAACCGCTGGTCGCCGTGCCGAGCACGCTCGCACGCCAGACGAGGAACAGCGCCGCACACGCGAGCGCATACGCGCAGGCACGCAACGCAAGCCCGCGCGTGCGTGGCTCGTGCCATGCCCATCGCAGCCAGACCAGGAACATCGTTGCCGGGGCGACGAGGCCGATTTCCTTCGACGCCATGGCCGCGAATGCCGCGAGCAGCGCGGCGCCGAGCGCCAGCGCCGACGGCCGCGCGCGATACGCGAGCGCGGCTTGCAACGCGAGCAACACGAACAACGTCGCCAGCACGTCGAAGCGCGCCGACCACCACTGCGCCGTGCCCGACGCGGTCGGATGCAGCGCGAACGCGAGCGCCGCCACCGTCGCAACGACCGCCGACACTCCCATGCGCCGCAGCACGCCGAACAACGCGAGCGCGGAGCCCGCGTGCAGCGCCAAGTCGCAGATCGCATGCGGCGCATACGCCGTGCCGAACAGCCGCGTGTCGAGCCACATCGACGCGAAACCGAGCGGACGGAACACCGAATGCGGCACCGGAAAATGATCGTGCGCGAACAGCGGCCACGGCGAGCCGATCATGCGCGCGAGCGCGAGCTGGAAATAATCGTCGCGGCCCCAGAAGCCGTGTACGCCGGGCCAGCCGACGGCGAAAACCACGATGACGAGTAGCGCAATCGCGATCCATGCCGTGAACCGCGAAGGATGCGATTCACGTATCGGCGAGATGCCGCGCAGACTCATGGCGGCAGCCGCTCCGCAGCGCGCTCAGATCAGCTTGATCTCGCGCAGGCGTTCCTGCAGGTATTCGTGCGCGCTGATCGGCTGCGGATAGCGATTCGGATTGTCGGCGCTGATGCACGAAGGCAGCGCATCGATCATGAAATCCGGATTCGGATGCAGGAAGAACGGCACCGAATAGCGTGGCTGGCGCGCCGCATCGCCGGGCGGGTTGGTCACGCGATGCGTCGTCGACGGATAGACGTGATTGGTCAGGCGTTGCAGCATGTCGCCGATGTTGACGACGATGGTGTCGGCGTCTGCCGTGAACGGCACCCACTCGCCCTTGCGCGACAGCACTTCGAGCCCTTGCGCGCTCGCGCCGACGAGCAGCGTGATGAGGTTGATGTCCTCGTGCGCGCCCGCGCGTACGTTGGGCACGTCGGGCGTCGTGATCGGCGGATAGTGGATCGGACGCAGGATCGAATTGCCGAAATTCGTCTTGTCGTCGAAATAGGTTTCCGGCAGGTCGATGTGCAGCGCGAGAGCGCGCAGCACGCGCGAGCCGAGCGCGTCGAGCGCTTCGAACAGGCCGTAACCGTAGTCGCGGAAACCGGGCACTTCGTTCGGCCACAGGTTCGGCGCCATGACGTCCGCGTATTTCGAGTCGCGCGGGATCTCGCGGCCGACGTGCCAGAACTCCTTGAGATCCGGGTATTTCGAATCCTTCGCGGTTTCGACGCCGAACGGCGTGTAGCCGCGCGCGCCGCCGCCGCCCTTGACGTGGTACTGCATCTTCACGTCGGCCGGCAGCGCGAAGAATGCCTTGAACGCGTCGTAGGCGCCGTCGATCGCGGCCTGCGGAATACCGTGGTTGCGGATACCGGCGAAACCCCATTCGCGATAAGCCGCGCCGAGTTCGGCGACGAAAGCATCGCGATCTGTTTCGTAGCGGCGGATGTCGAGGGTCGGAATGCGTGCGCTCATGAACGTCAACCGCGTCGGTGCGAAGCCGCCGATTTTACGACCTCGGCGAGCTCGCTGGCGAGGCGGCGCACGCGCTCCTCGTCGCCGGCCTCCACGGTGACGCGCACCAGCGGCTCGGTGCCCGACGGGCGCAGCACGACGCGGCCCTGCCCTTCGAGTTCGGCGCGAATGCGTTCGAATGTCGCCTGCACGTCGGCGTCGGCGACGATCGCCGCGGCATTGCCTTCGATGCGGATGTTCTCGGTCAGTTGCGCGACTTTGACGCAACCGGCAACGGCTTCATCAAGGCCGCGCCCCGTGCGACGCAGCACGTCGAGCACCTGCAGCGCGGCGACGATCGCGTCGCCGCTCGTCGTGCGGTCGAGCGTGAGGATGTGGCCGGACGTTTCGCCGCCGAGTACGCCGCCGTTCGCCTTGAGCTGTTGCAGCACGTAGCGGTCGCCGACGTTGGCGCGCAGGAACGGCACGCCGAGTTCGCGCATCGCGCGTTCGAGGCCGTAGTTGCTCATCAGCGTGCCGACCAGCGGCCCGCGCAGGCGGCCGCTCGCATGCCAGTCGGTGGCGAGCACGTAGAGCAACTGGTCGCCATCGACGAGCGCGCCGTGGCGATCGACCATCTGCACCCGATCGCCGTCGCCGTCGAAGGCGATGCCGAGATCGGCGCCGCGTTCGACGACGGCGCGCGCGAGCGACTGCGGATGCGTCGAGCCGACCTCGCGGTTGATGTTGAGTCCGTCCGGCTGCACGCCGATAGCTTCGACGTGCGCGCCGAGTTCGGAGAACACGGTCGGCGCGACCTGATACGTCGCACCGTGGGCGCAGTCGAGCACGATCGACAGGCCGCGCAGGTTGAGCGACGCGGGCACGGTCGACTTGCAGAACTCGACGTAACGCACGACGGCGTCACGCACGCGCACGACCTTGCCGATCGCTTCGGACGCGACCGTCGTGAACGGCGCGTCGAGTTCGGCTTCGATCGCCGCTTCGAGCGCGTCGTCGAGTTTCTCGCCTTCGCCGGAGAAGAACTTGACGCCGTTGTCGTGGTGGCTGTTGTGCGAAGCGCTGATGACGATGCCCGCGCTCGCGCGCAGCGAGCGCGTGAAGTAGGCGACCGCCGGCGTCGGCATCGGCCCGAGCAGGCTTACGCCCGCGCCGGCAGCGACGAGGCCAGCCTCGAGCGCCGACTCGAACATGTAGCCGGAGATGCGCGTGTCCTTGCCGATGACGACATTCGTGGCACCGCCGCGCGCCGCGAGCACGCGGCCCACGGCGCGGCCGAGGCGCAGCATGAATTCGGCGGTGATCGGCCACTCGCCGACGCGGCCGCGGATGCCGTCGGTGCCGAAGTAGCGTTTGGCGGTCACGAACGCGCGATTCGCGCGGCGGGAGTCGATCCCGCCGGCATCAATCGCCCATCTGCTTCTGGCGATGTTCCCAACGCTCCTGCGCGTCGAGGGACAGCGTCGCGATCGGGCGCGCTTCGAGACGGTCGATGCCGATTTCCTCGTCGGTTTCCTCGCAGAAACCGTAGCGGCCTTCCTCGATGCGCTTGAGCGCCTTGTCGATCTTGGCGATCAGCTTGCGGTAGCGGTCGCGGGTGCGCAGCTCGAACGAGTTCTCGGTCGCGCGCGTGGCGCGCTCGGCCTCGTCGCCGACGTCGCGGACCTCGTCACGCAGGCTTGCGATGGTCTGACGGCTCTCGTCGACCAGGGCCTCGCGCCACTGCAGGCGCTGCTGGCGG
>JAKPAN010000060.1 GCA_029779475.1 Pseudomonadota bacterium | reverse complement strand
AATACTGGAGTTTCCGTGCCCCGCGCGCGGCGGCACCGAGAGCCGCCGAAGACGCCGGAAAGCCGTGAAAACCGCTGTTCCGGCAACCTGCCTATGGTAGAATTTCACGTTGATTTTCAGCGCGTCGGCGGACTGCTCTGCGCAGTCCGCCAGCCTTGATCGAAAGCCCTGATCCGAAGCCTCGACGGCCCTGCGCCGCGGGCGGTTTTCGGCATGGCGCGCATCACCATGGACATGAGGTTGCCTGATGGCTGAGACGGCCAGAGAGATCATTCGCGTCAACATCGAGGACGAGGTTCGCAAGAGCTACCTCGACTACGCGATGAGCGTCATCGTCGGGCGCGCGCTGCCCGACGTGCGCGACGGCCTCAAGCCCGTGCATCGCCGCGTGCTGTTCGCGATGCAGGAGCTCAACAACGTCTGGAACCGCCCGTACGTGAAGTGCGCGCGCGTGGTCGGCGACGTCATCGGTAAATTCCACCCGCATGGCGACACGGCTGTTTACGACGCGCTGGTGCGCATGGCGCAGGATTTCTCGCTGCGCTATCCGCTCATCGACGGGCAGGGCAACTTCGGCTCGGTCGACGGCGACAACGCCGCGGCGATGCGTTACACCGAGTGCCGCCTCGATCGCCTGACCTCGGAAATCCTTTCCGACCTCGACAAGGAAACCGTCGATTTCGTCCCGAACTACGACGAGAAAGAGCTCGAGCCGTCGGTGTTGCCGACGCGCGTGCCGAACCTGCTCGTCAACGGCTCCGCGGGCATCGCGGTCGGCATGGCGACCAACGTGCCGCCGCACAACCTGTCCGAAGTGCTCGCCGCGTGCATCGCGCTCATCGACGATCCCGAGCTCGGTTTCGACGAACTGCTGCAACTGATCCCCGGCCCGGATTTCCCGACCGCGGGCATCATCAACGGCGCCAGCGGCATCGTCGAGGCGTACAGGACCGGCCGCGGCCGCATCCTGCTGCGCGCGAAGGCCGAGATCGAGACACACAACAACGGACGCGAGTCGATCGTCGTTACCGAGATTCCGTACCAGGTCAACAAGGCGCGTCTCATCGAGAAGATCGCCGAGCTGGTCAAGGAAAAGAAGATCGAGGGCATCTCCGAGCTGCGCGACGAGTCGGACAAGGACGGCATGCGCGTCGTCATCGACGTGCGCAAGGACACGATGGCCGACGTCCTGCTCAACAACCTGTACCAGCAGACGCAGTTGCAGGTCACGTTCGGCATCAACATGGTCGCGCTCGTCGACGGCCAGCCGCGCACGCTCAGCTTGCGCGAAATCCTCGACGCGTTCATCCGCCATCGCCGCGAAGTGGTTACGCGGCGCACGATCTTCGATCTGCGCAAGGCACGCTCGCGCGCACACATCGTCGAAGGTCTCACCGTCGCGCTTGCCAACATCGACGCGATGGTCGAGCTCATCAAGACTTCGCCGTCGCCTGACGTCGCAAAAGAACGCATGCTCGCGCGGCGCTGGGAGCCGGGCATGGTCGGCGCGCTGCTCGCGGCGGCGGGTGCCGACGCTTCACGTCCGGAAGACCTCGATCCGCTGGTCGGGCTCAAGCCCGACGGTTATCAACTCTCGGAAATCCAGGCCAAGGAAATCCTCGAG
>JAKPAN010000051.1 GCA_029779475.1 Pseudomonadota bacterium | reverse complement strand
GCTGGGAGAACCGGCCGGCGTCGGCCTCGACGTCACCCTGGCAGCGTGGCGACAGCGCCGCGACCTGCAGCTTCCGCCCTTCTATGTGGTGGGCGACGCGGCTTCGCTCGCCGCGCGCGCGCAATGGCTGTGCATTGACGTGCCCGTCGAGATAGTGGATGCGTCGCAAGCCGCAAGTGTGTTCTCGCACGCGCTCCCCGTCATCGCGACAGGCGTTGTTGCAACGGCGCGACCGGGCCATCCCGATGAGACCAGCGCGCACGCCGCAATCACGTCGATCCGCCACGCCGTCGCGGATGTGCGCGAAGGCCGCGCCGCCGCTGTCGTCACCAATCCGATCGCCAAGAGCGTGCTTTATCGCGCCGGCTTCGCGCATCCCGGACACACGGAATTCCTCGCCGAACTGGCTGTCGATGGCGGCACGCCGCCGCTGCCGGTGATGATGCTGTGGTCGCCGACGCTGGCCGTCATTCCCGTGACGATCCATCTTGCTTTGCGCAGCGCCATCGAGAGCCTCACCACAGGCCTCATTGTCGAGACCGCGCGCATCGCGGCTGCGTCGCTTCGCACTCACTTCGGAATCTCGTCGCCGCGTCTTGCGGTCAGCGGGCTCAACCCGCACGCCGGCGAAGACGGCACGCTCGGCACGGAAGATCTCGCCATCGTTGCGCCCGCCGTCGCGCAACTGCGCACCGAAGGCATCGACGCGCGCGGGCCACTGCCGGCCGATACGATGTTTCATGAGGCGGCGCGCAAGACATACGACGTGGCGCTGTGCATGTATCACGATCAGGCGCTGATCCCGATCAAGACGCTGGCGTTCGACGACGCCGTGAATGTCACGCTCGGCCTGCCCTTCATCCGCACCTCGCCCGATCACGGCACCGCCTTCGACATCGCAGGCACCGGCCGCGCCAACCCGGCAAGCCTGATCGCAGCATTGCGCCTCGCCGCGCGCATGACGCAAACGCCAACCGCTTCATGAGCGCGATCGACGATCTGCCGCCGCTGCGTGAGATCATTCGCCGCCACGATCTGTCCGCGCGAAAATCTCTCGGGCAAAACTTTCTGCTCGATCTCAACCTCACCGCGCGCATCGCCCGCGCCGCCGGCGCGCTCGAGAACGTCACCGTGGTCGAGATCGGCCCCGGTCCGGGCGGCCTGACGCG
>JAKPAN010000034.1 GCA_029779475.1 Pseudomonadota bacterium | reverse complement strand
CCCCCCCCCCCTTGTTCGAGCGCTCTGTAACGTTCCGCGAGGACTAACTACAAGTAGGCGAGACGTTGCCGTGATGCGAGCGTCGCCGAGTCTGCCAAGCGCGTCAAGTAAACCAGAATGGTCATTGAGTTAGCTGTTGCGCCCCAAATGCGCAAACCTAAAATTTCCCGGATCCGTCGCGGTTCGCCCTTCGCGCCCGATGCGCCTGCAGCCGCATCACGCGCTTGCGCGCGCCGCGCCAGAGCGCCCATGCGACCAGCACGATGACGGCGGCGGCAATCGCAACCACCACGCCATGCCCTTGATGCACGGCGTCGAGCAGCCACTCGCGCCGTTCCGCGCCGAACCAGCCGACCCAGACCCACAGCGGTACGGAGATCAGCGCGGCGAGTCCGTCGAGCGCGAGAAAGCGCCAGAACGGCACGCGATGCGTCATGCCCGCTGAAAGGAACACGGCGGTGCGCAGGCCGGGCAGGAAGCGCGCGAAGAACAGCATGCGGTTGCCGTAGCGGTCGAACTTCGCCTGTACGCGCGCGTAGCGGCGCGGCGTGAGCACGCGCGCGACCCAGCGCAGCTTGCGCGCGCGCTGGCCGAAGTGGTGGCCGATGAGGAACACGATCGAGTCGCCGACGAGCACGCCGGCGAGTCCGACCAGCATCATCACGCGCAGGTCGGCGTGGCCGAGTCCGGCGATGATGCCGCCGGCGACGAGCGAGACGTCTTCGGGAATCGGCACGCCGAGCCCGCACGCGATGAGGACCGCGAACAGGGCGACGTAGCCGTTCTCGATGAACAGGCGGATGAGGGAATCGAGCAAGGCCATCGTGTCGTGGAAAAGTCGTTGCCCTGATTTTACGGGGTGTGCCGCCACGTTGTGCGCCCGTGCGCCGTATGATCGCCGCGGCGGCGCCGTGCCGCGACGAGGCCGCGGATGATTCCACGCTGGATCCTGCTGTTCACTTCCGTGCTGTACGTCGGCGGCTTGTTCGCGCTCGCGTACTACGGCGACCGCAGGCCCGGCTACCCCGCGAAATCGTGGCTGCGGCCGGTCGTCTACAGCCTCACGCTCGCGGTGTACTGCTCGTCGTGGACGTTCTACGGCGCGGTCGGCACGGCGGCGCGCGACGGCCTCGCGTATTTGCCGATCTACGTCGGGCCGATCGTGCTGTTCGTGCTGTTCTTCGGCTTGTTCGAGCGGCTGGTCATCGTCGCGCGCGAACGGCGCATCACTTCGATCGCGGACTTCATCGGCTCGCGCTTCGGCAAGTCGCACGCGCTCGGCGCGCTGGTCACGGTGATTGCGGTGATCGCGATCGTTCCGTATCTCGCGTTGCAGCTGAAGGCTGTCGGCATGAGCGTGGAAGTGCTCGCCGGCACGAGCCGCGCCGAGTCGCCGTTCGCCGATACCGCGCTGTACATCGCGCTGCTGCTCGCCGCGTTCGCGATCTTGTTCGGCACGCGCGGCATCGACGCGAGCGAGCACCATCGCGGCATGATGCTCGCGATCGCCGCCGAGTCGCTGGTCAAGCTGCTCGCCTTCGTCGTCGTGGGCGCCTATGCGTTGACGCGCGGCACGCATTTGGAGGCGCTGACGCAGCCGATCCAGGCGGCCGCGCGCGAGGCCTTGCCGCGCGGCTTCATCGCGCAGAGCGTGCTTGCCTTCGTCGCGATCCTTTGCCTGCCGCGGCAGTTCCAGGTCGGCGTCGTCGAATGCGAGAACGCCAGCGACGTGCGTCCGGCGCGCTGGTTGTTCCCGCTCTATCTCGCGCTGATTTGCGTATTCGCGTTGCCGATCGCCTACAGCGGCGCGATGGCGGCGCAAGGCCATCACGTCAACGCCGACACCTACGTGCTGTGGCTGCCGCTCGCGAACGGCGACGGCTTGTTCGCGGTGCTCGCCTACGTCGGCGGATTCTCCGCGGCGACGGGCATGGTCATCGTCGCCTCCGTCGCGCTGGCGACGATGATCAGCAACGAACTCGTCATGCCGGTGCTGCTGCGCATTCGCGCGCTGCGGCTCGAGCAGCGCGACGATCTCTCCGGCATCGTGCTCGGCGTGCGCCGCGTTGCCATCGTCGTGCTCGCGCTGCTGGCGTTCACGTACTACCGCGCGAGTACGCAGAGCCAGAATCTCGCGGCGATCGGGTTGCTCTCGTTCGCCGCGGTGGCGCAGTTCGCGCCGGCGATCATCGGCGGCCTGTACTGGCGCAGCGCGAGCCGCGCCGGCGTGATGATCGGACTCGTCGCCGGATTTTCCGTGTGGTGCTACACGCTGCTCGCGCCAACGCTGGCGAGCGCGGGCTGGTTCGACGCGACCTGGGTCGAGCACGGCCCGTTCGGCATCGCGTGGCTGCGGCCGTATGCGCTGTTCAATCTCAGCGGCTGGGAACCGCTCACGCATTGCGCGTTCTGGTCGCTGCTCATCAACGCCGCGTTGCTCGTGCTGGTGTCGCTGCGTTTCCGGCCCGGCGTCGACGAACGCCTGCGCGCCGCCGCGTTCCTCGATCCCGAGCTCATGCGCGCGGCCGCGGGCGAATGGCGCGGACGCGTGCGCGTCGCCGACCTGCGCGCGATCGCCGAACGCATCGTCGGCGAACGCAGCGCGCAGCGCTCGTTCGCTCTGTACGCGCAGACCAGCGGCGTCGCGCTGCCGAACGATGCCTATGCCGACCGCGCGCTGCTGCAGCACGTCGAACGCATGCTCGCGAGCGCGGTCGGCGCGGCGTCGGCGCGGCGCATGCTGACCAGCGCGTTGCGCGGCACGGGTCTGGACTTGTCCGAAGCGGTCGCGTTGCTCGACGAGGCCTCGCAGGAACTGCGCTTCAACCGCGCGCTGATGGCGGTGACCTTCGAGAACATGATGCAAGGCATCAGCGTCGTCGACGCGGACTTGCGCATCGTCGCGTGGAACCGTCGCTATCTCGACTTTTTCGACTACCCGGAAGGCTTCGTCTACGTCGGCCGCCCGGTATCCGATCTGATCCGACACAACGCGACACAGGGCCTGCTCGGCTCGGGCAGCGTTGAGGATCACGTGCGCAAACGTCTGCGCCATTTGCGCCGCGCGCAGCCGCATATCTTCCTGCGCACGCGCGGCGACGGCCGCGTCATCGAAACGCGCGGCGATCCATTGCCCGATGGCGGCTATCTCACCACATTCACCGACGTCACCGCGTACAAGCACGCCGAACAGGCGCTCATCGAAGCGAACGAAACGCTTGAACAGCGCGTCGAGCAGCGCACGCATGAGCTGTCCGAATCGCTCGCCGCGCAGGAGCAGGCCAAGCGCCTCGCCGAAGCGGCGAACCTGTCGAAGACGCGCTTTCTCGCCGCGGCGAGCCACGACCTGTTGCAACCGTTGAATGCGGCGCGGCTGTTCACGTCGGCGTTGCGCCAGCAACCGCAACTCGACGACGAATCGGCGCGCCTCGCCGAACGCATCGATACCGCGTTCAAGACTGCCGAGGATCTGCTCGACACGCTGCTCGAAGCCTCACGACTCGACGCCGGGAAATACCGCGCCGAAGTCGGCGTCGTCGCGCTGGCCGACATCATCGAACCGCTGCGCCACCAATTCGGCGTGCAAGCCGCGGCGCGCGGCATCCGCCTGCGCTTCGCGCCGACGCGCGCGTGGGTGCGCACCGATGCGCAACTGTTGCGGCGCATCCTGCAAAACTTCCTCGCCAACGCGCTGCGCTACACGCGCGAGGGCAGCGTGCTGCTCGTCGCGAGGCGCGGCACGAACGGCGCCGTGCGCATCGAGGTGCGCGATTCCGGGCCGGGCATTTCCGACGAACAGCAGCGCACCATCTTCGACGAATTCCATCGCGGCGCGCAGGTGTCGCCCTGGGGCGAGAAAGGCCTCGGTCTCGGCCTGTCGATCTGCGAGCGCATGGCGCGACTGCTCGGTCATCGTCTCGCCGTGCGTTCGCGAATCGGTCAGGGCAGCGGGCTTCATGGCAGCGTGTTCTCGGTCGAACTGCCGCGCGCACAACCCGCGCCCGTGCCGCGCGAAGCGGCGGCGACGCAGGCCCACGCCATCGGCCTCGCCGACGATTTGCATGTGCTGTGCATCGACAACGACGCGACCGTGCTCGATGGCATGGCGACGCTGTTGCGCCAGTGGGGCGTCGGCTGCGATCTTGCTGGCGGCATCGACGAAGCCGTCACGGCAGTGATGCGTCATCGCCCCGATCTCATCCTCGCCGACTATCACCTCGATGCGGGAGAGAACGGACTCGACGCGCTCGAACGCGTGCGCGCCACCACCGCCCGGCGCGCTCGTTACCGCCGACCACAGCGCGGAATTGCAGGCGCAGGCACGCGCCGCCGGCTACGCGATCCTGCGCAAACCGGTGCGGCCCGCCGCGTTGCGCGCGGTCATCGCGCAGCTCACGCGGCGCTCGCGTGCAACGACCGAAGCGGTCGCAGAACGCGACGCGTGACGATGCTCCGTCAAGTGCTGCGCGCGGATGCGGACTCGCGCGCGGCGAGCGCGTCCTCGAACGCGGTGCCCTTCGTGCGCAGCGCGTCGATCTCACTGCGTGTCCACGTCTGCACGATCACGCCGTCGTCGAGCAGCGCGACGCGATCGGCCCAGCGTTCGGCGATGTCGAGCGCGTGCGTGGCGAGCAGCACGCCGCAGCGTCCCGCGTCGACGCGCTCGCGCAGATGGCGCTTGAAGCGCAGCGCGCTGGCCGGGTCGAGGCCGTTGAAGGTTTCGTCGAGCACGACGAGCGCGGGTTCGCCAAGCAGCGAGATCAACGCGCCGACTTTCTGCCGCGTGCCGCAGGACATCAGCGCGACCGCGTCGTCGAGCCACGGCGTGAGGCCGAGCGTTTCGGCGAGCCCGAGCACTTCGTCATCGACGCGCGCCAGTCCCTTTGTCGCGGCCTGCACGGCGAGGCATTCGCGCGCGGTCAGCAGCGCGGGCAGGCGTTCGGGCGGTACCGCGTAGCCGAGGCGATGTTTCGCCTCGACCGGCGACGCGGCGATCGAATGGCCGTCGACGCGCACATCGCCGGATGCGGGCGCGAGACGCCCGACGCAGCAGTCGAGCAAGGTGCTCTTGCCGCTGCCGTTGGCACCGAGCAGGGCGAGCCATTCGCCGCGCGCGATGGAGAGGTCGACGCCACGCAGCACGACGCGGCGCGTGCGCTCGGCGCGCAGGCGTTCGATGACAAGCGCAGGGTGGGTCATCGCTTCGCTCCGCGTTCCTGCTCGTGGCGCAGCGCGAGGGTAGCCGCCGCTGCGCAGATGGCGGTCCATGCGATCGCGCCAAGGCACGACGCGATGATGCCTGCGCCGCCGCCGATCGCGAGCGCGGCGGCGCCCGCGGCGAACAACGTTTCGGCAATGAACGCGTGCGTCACGAGGTTCGATGCGAACGCGCGCATCGCCCATGGCGCCGTACGCAGGAAATCGCCCGCGTGTCCGATCGCGGTCAGCGTCGCGCGCAGCAAGCCGGCTGCGGCGAGGACGAGCGCCGCGAACAGCACGATGCCGAGCGCCGTCGAAAAAGGAATGCTCATCGGCATCGAGAGCAACAGGGCCGCGATCGCGCGAGCGTGCTGGCGCGGCTGCGCGTCGGCGAGCCATTGCGCGAACGGCCAGCGTCGCAACGCATCGAGATCGGCGTTCGCGTTGGCTGTTGCGTGACGACGGCGCAGGCGCGGCAGCGGTGTCGGCGCATCGGCGAGTGCGCGGCGGCCGCTGCGCCAGCCGGATGCGAACCCTGCGACGGTGGCGATCGCACCCGTCGCAAGCAGTACGCGCGCATCGCACGCGCATATCGCGGCGGCGATGGCGAGCATGATGAAGATCGCGACGCAAGGCACGCCGAAATCGACGATCGCGCGTCGGCGCAGATGGGAGCTGACATCGCGCGCTGCGATCGGTGCAGCCGCGAGCCACGAACGCGCGTGTTCGCGCTCGCCGCGGCGGCGGCGCTCGCGCGCCCACGTCCACGCGAACGCGCCCACGCACAACGCGAACGGCAACGCATGAGCGTCGAGCAGGCCGAGCAAGATGGCGATGCGTTCGCGCAGCGGCGCAAGCAGCGCGATCACTACGAGACCTGCGAGCAGCAGAAGGATCGCGACATGCGTCGTAGTCAATCGCGCGATGCCCGACTCGCGCCGCCGCGATGCAATCTGCAGACGAGCGGCAAGTGCAAGCGCGCTGTGGCCGGATGTGGACATGTGGGCTACGACAGCGATCGCGTACCCGGGTTCAACGCATCGCCGCCACTGGCGTTCCACGCCGGCGGCGTTCTCACGCGTGTAGCAGTGCGCAGGCTCAGGCCGATCCCTGCGGCATCGCCGCGTCGTCGATGGCGAGGTGGCTCGCGATCAGCGCGACCTGGGTGCGGTTGCCGACGCCGAGCTTGCGCATGATCACGGTCATGTGCGCCTTGATCGTCGCTTCGGAGACGCCGAGGTCGTAGGCGATCTGTTTGTTGAGCAGGCCTTCGGCGATCATCGCGAGCACGCGGAACTGCTGTGGCGTGAGCTCGGCGATGCGCGCGGCGGCGTCGGCTTCGGCGGGTTGCAGCGGGCCGGCGCTGGTGTCGGTCGGCACCCAGACGCCGCCGGCGAGCACGCTGCGCACGGCTTCGACGATCGCAGCCACCGATGCGGATTTCGGAATGTAGCCGGACGCGCCGTGCGCGATCGCGCGCGCGACGACGGCGCGTTCCTCGTGCGCGGAAACGACGACGATCGGCAGGCCCGGATACTGGCTGCGCACGTGGACGAGCGCGGAAAACCCGTTCGCGCCCGGCATGTGCAGGTCGAGCAGGAGCAGGTCGGCGTCGGCGTGCGCGTCGACCAGCGCCTGCAGCGATTCGACGCTGTCGGCTTCGTGCATGAGCGCGTTCGGCCACGCGGTCAGGATCGCGCGCTTGAGCGCGTCGCGGAACAGCGGGTGGTCGTCGGCGACGAGGATTTCGCGCATGTCGGGATCGTGGTTCGTGATCGGTGGTTCGAAGGATGGCGGTGGACGGATGAGAGGAGTCGTGTCGCAGCATCATCCGTCGCGAATCGCCGACTCCGGCTTCACTTCACCAGGCGCTCCTCGACGAGGTTGATGACGACGCTCGGATCGGCGAGCGTCGAGGTGTCGCCGAGCTGGTCCGGCGCGTTCTCGGCGATCTTGCGCAGGATGCGGCGCATGATTTTTCCGGAGCGCGTCTTCGGCAGGCCGGGCGCCCATTGCAGTTGGTCGGGCGTCGCGATCGGGCCGATCTCCTTGCGTACCCAGGCGACGAGTTCCTTGCGCAATTCTTCGCTCTGCGTTTCGCCGATCTTGAGCGTGACGTAGGCGTAGATGCCTTGGCCCTTGATGTCGTGCGGATAGCCGACGACGGCAGCCTCGGCGACTTTCGGATGCGCGACGAGCGCGCTTTCGACTTCCGCTGTGCCAAGGCGGTGGCCGGAGACGTTGATGACGTCGTCGACGCGGCCGGTGATCCAGTAATAGCCGTCCTCATCGCGGCGCGCGCCGTCGCCGGTGAAGTACATGCCGGGATAGGTCTTGAAATAGGTGTCGATGAAACGCTGGTGGTCGCCGTAGACGGTGCGCATCATGCCGGGCCACGCATCGGTGATGACGAGATTGCCTTCGGTCGCGCCGTCGAGGATCGCGCCGTTCGCATCGACGATCGCGGGCTTGATGCCGAAGAACGGCAGCGTCGCCGAGCCGGGTTTCTGCGCGATCGCGCCGGGCAGCGGAGCAATCAGGATGCCGCCGGTTTCGGTCTGCCACCAGGTGTCGACGATCGGGCAGCGGCCGTCTCCGACGACGCGCCAATACCATTCCCACGCTTCCGGATTGATCGGTTCGCCGACCGAGCCGAGCAGGCGCAAGCTGGCCCGAGAAGCCTTCTTCACCGGACCTTCGCCTTCGCGCATGAGCGCGCGGATCGCGGTCGGCGCGGTGTAGAACAGCGTAACCTTGTGCTTGTCGATGACCTGCCAGAAGCGCGAGGAATCCGGGTAATTCGGCACGCCTTCGAACATGAGCGTGGTCGCGCCGTTGGCGAGCGGGCCGTAGAGCAGGTAGCTGTGGCCGGTGACCCAGCCGACGTCGGCCGTGCACCAGTAGACGTCGTCCTCGCGCAGGTCGAACACGCTCTCGTGCGTGTAGCTGATGAAGACGAGATAGCCGCCCGTCGTATGCAGTACGCCTTTCGGCTTGCCGGTGCTGCCGGAGGTGTAGAGGATGAACAGCGGATCCTCGGCATTCATTGCGACCGGCTCGTGCGTGGTCGGCTGGCCGTCCATGAGCGCGTGCCACCAGCGGTCGCGCGGCGCCTGCATCGCGACGGCGCCGCCGGTGCGCTTGACCACGAGCACGGTTTCGACGCTGTTCGTGCCGGGGCGTTGCAGCGCTTCGTCGACGTTGATCTTGAGCGCGACCTTCTTGCTGCCGCGCAGGCCTTCGTCGGCGGTGATGACGAGCTTGCATTGCGAGTCGGCGATGCGGCTCGCCAACGAATCGGGCGAGAAGCCGCCGAACACGACGGTGTGGATCGCGCCGATGCGCGCGCAGGCGAGCATCGCGACGGCGACTTCCGGAATCATCGGCAGGTAGATCGCGACGCGGTCGCCCTTCTTCACGCCGAGATTCGTGAGCAGGTTCGCGGCCTTGCAGACTTCGGCGTGCAGTTCGCGAGAGCTGATGCGGCGCGATTCGTTCGGATCGTCGCCTTCCCAGATGATCGCGGTCTTGTCGCCGCGTTTCGCCAGATGGCGGTCGAGGCAATTCGCGGCGAGGTTGAGTTCGCCGTCGGCGTACCAGCGGATGTGCAGGTCGTTGGCGTCGAACGAGGTGTCCTTGACCTGCGTGTACGGCTTGATCCAGTCCAGGCGCTCGCCGATGCGGCCCCAGAACGCGGCGGGGTCGCGCACCGATTCGGCGTAACCGCGCTCGTAGCTGGCCTTGTCGATGCGTGCCTTGGCGGCGAATTCGGCGGATACAGGGTGGATGTTCGACATGGCGGGCTCCTTGGCGTGACGGGAACGGCGAGCGGCCTCGAGGCGCTCTGGCACTGGGTTGTGCCGCAGCATCGAGCGCGCGAGCGCACGACGCGAAAAACGTGGCGCGGCCCAGCCGCGACCGTTTTCGCAAACCGTGGCGGGACGCCCGGTTTTGCGGACAGGACAAGTGTGCCACGCGGCGGCAGAAGCGCATTCGACTTTGGTCGCGCTTACGACCAAAGGCGAATAGCCGCGGGCAGGGCGCCGCGAAATCCTCGCGCCACTTGTCGGGGAGCCATCATGAAACATTCAACTCGCATCCAAGTGCGTCACGTTCTCGCGGCGTCCATCGCCGCTGCATTCGCGTTGCCGCTCGCCGCGCAAGCGGCGAAAGCGCCGACGCACGAGCAGCAGCTCGAAGCCCGCGTGCAGCAGCTCGAAGCCGAACTCGCTGCGATCAAGGACGAGATCCATGCGCAGCAGCGCGCCGTTCAACAGGTCGCGCAGCAGCAGGCCGCGGCGCCACCGCCGCCGCCTCCGCCCGCGGCGAAGGAAGAATCCAAGCCGGTGTTCACGACGGCAAAAGGCATTTCTGTCGCGCTGCACGGTTTCGTCAACGTCAACGGCTTCACGCAGAACCGCGCCTTCACCTTCGGCAACGGTTCGAACGCGGAATATCCGGTGGTCGGCAACAGCGGCACGCTGAGCGGCTTCGACGTGCGCAACACGCGCTTCTGGCTCGACTTCACCGGCGCACAGTTCAACGAATCGTGGAGCGGCGGCGGCCGCATCGAGATGGACTTCTTCGGCGGCTTCAACGGCACGGGCGGGTACAGCGGCCAGCAGCCGACCCCGCGGCTGCGTCAGGCCTACATGGACATCGCCAACGCCGACTCCGGCAGCCGCATCCGCGTCGGCCAGCAGTGGGATCTCATGTTCCCGATCGACAACGTGCCGACCTCGCTCACGCACGTCGCATTCCCGCTCGGCTACGGCGCCGGCGTGATCGGCTGGCGTTTCCCGGGCGTGGTCTGGATGCAGGACATCAACCACGGCGGCGACGGTCCGCAATGGCGCGTCGATGTCGGCGCGTTCCAGGGTTCGT
>JAKPAN010000276.1 GCA_029779475.1 Pseudomonadota bacterium | reverse complement strand
AATCCGAACTGCGGCAAGACGGCGCTGTTCAATCGCCTCACCGGCGGCCGCCAGAAGGTCGCGAACTACGCGGGCGTAACCGTCGAACGCAAGGAAGGCCGGTTCGAAACGCCGGCCGGCCGCAGCGTGCGCGTGCTCGACCTGCCCGGCGCGTACAGCCTCGACGCGGCCAGCCCCGACGAAGTCATCACGCGCGACATCTGTGCCGGCCACTATGTCGGCGAGGCGCCACCCGACCTCATCGTCTGCGTACTCGACGCGACCAACCTTCGCCTGCACCTGCGCTTCGCGCTCGAGGTCAAGCGCCTCGGCAGGCCGATGCTGATCGCACTCAACATGATGGATGTCGCGAAGAAGCGCGGCATCCGCATCGACGTCGACAAGCTGCAAGCCGCGCTCGGCGCGCCCGTCGTGGAAACCGTTGCGGTGCAGAACGGCGGCGCCGCGGCGCTGCTCGCGCAAATCGACGGCGCTTGGCCGGCCGCATCAGCCGCGACGACAACCGACGACAGTGTCGACTTGCACGCGCAGGTGCGCGCGCTCCTCGCCGACGCGGTGACGATGCCGCGCGCGACCTCGGCCATCGACGACGCGATCGACGCGGTCGTGCTGCATCGTGTCGGCGGCCTCGCGATCCTCGTCACCGTCATGTTCTTCATCTTCCAGGCCGTTTTCACATGGGCCAAGCCGCTGCAGGACGCGGTGACGGACGGCGTCGCCGCGGCGGGTGCGTGGGCGGGCGCGTTGCTCGCCTCGATGCCGCTGCTGCAGAGCCTCGTCACCGACGGCATCTTCGCCGGGCTCGGCACCGTGCTCACGTTCTTGCCGCAGATCCTCGTGCTGTTCCTGTTCATCCTCATCCTCGAGGAATCGGGTTACCTGCCGCGCGCGGCGTTCCTGCTCGACACGCTGATGTTCCGCGCGGGACTCACGGGGCGTTCGTTCATTCCGCTGCTGTCGAGTTTCGCCTGCGCGATTCCGGGCATCATGGCCACGCGCAGCATCGCCGATCCGCGCGACCGCCTGACCACGATCCTCGTCGCGCCGCTCATGACGTGTTCGGCGCGCCTGCCGGTGTACACGCTGCTCATTGCCGCGTTCATTCCGCGCCGCGACGTGCTCGGCGTCTTCAACCTGCAAGGCGTCGTGTTGTTCGTGCTGTATTTCGCCGGCATCGCCAGTGCGCTCGTCGTGGCGTGGGTCATCAAGCGCCTGCGCCGCGACAAGAGCGACCACATGCTCATCATGGAACTGCCGTCGTATCGCCTGCCCAATCCGCGCAGCGTGCTCATGGGCCTGTGGGAACGCGCCGTGATCTTCGTGCGCCGCGTCGGCGGCATCCTGCTCGCGCTGACCGTGCTGCTGTGGTTCCTGTCGAGTTTCCCGGCGCCGCCCGACGGCTCGACGCAGCCGCCGATCGACTACAGCTTCGCCGGCCGCATCGGGCACTGGATGACGCACGTGTTCGCGCCGATCGGCTTCAACTGGCAGATCTGCGTCGCGCTGATCCCGGGACTCGCCGCGCGCGAAGTCGCGGTGTCGTCGCTGGCGACGGTCTACGCGTTGTCGGCGGCAAACGATGATGCCGCCGCGACGCTGCTCGGCCCCGCGATCGCCGCGCAGTGGTCGCTGGCGACGGCGCTGTCGCTGCTCGCGTGGTACGTGTTCGCGCCGCAATGCATGTCGACGCTCGCGGTGATCCGCCGCGAGACGAATTCGTGGCGCAACGTGTGGATCGCGGCGGGCTATCTGTTCGCGCTCGCCTATCTCGCTTCGTTCATCACGTATCAGATCGCGAGGGCACTGACGTGAACAAGGCTGCGTTCGTGCAGGCGTTTGTTCTCGCTGCGATCGTCGCTTGGAGCACGTTTGTCGTCGCGCGCAAACTCATGCCGATGACGATGCGTCGCGCGCAGGCGCGTCTCGCGGATGCGCTCGCGCAGTCGCACGCGCCCGCATGGCTGCGCACACGCGCGATGCGCTGGCAGCCGAAAAGCACGACGGGCGGCTCATGCGGCGATGGCTGTTCGGCTTGCGGCGGCTGCGCGTCGGCGTCGGCGGAAACGCCAGACGTCGAGACGCTGCCGCTGACGTTCCGTTCGCGCAAAAGCTGACGCGCGCGCCGTCGGGCCGGCCTACAATTCCTTCATGGACACCTTCACCCTGCATCGCGGCAGCGCACCGCTACTCGTCAGCCTGCCGCACGACGGCACCGCGTTGCCCGACGACATCGCCGCACGCTTGACGCCGACGGCGCGGCGCGTGCCCGACACCGACTGGCATGTGTCGCGGCTTTACGATTTCGCGCGCGAAATTGGCGCGTCCGTGCTCGTGCCGAGATATTCGCGTTATGTCGTCGACCTCAATCGTCCTTCGGACAACGCGTCGCTGTATCCGGGTCAGAACACGACGGGGCTGTGCCCGATCGTGCAGTTCAGCGGCGAACCCGTGTACCAGGCTGGCGAAGAACCTCGACGCGAGGAAATCGAGCGGCGCGTGGCGAGGTATTGGCAGCCGTATCACGACGCGCTCTCCAGCGAGATCGTGCGGTTGCGCGCCGCGCATGGCCGCGTTGTGCTTTGGGAAGGCCATTCGATCCGCAGCGTCGTGCCATTCCTGTTTGACGGCCGCCTGCCGGACTTCAACCTCGGCACGTCGAGCGGCGCGAGTTGCGCGCCGGCCTTGCAGGCGCGTCTGGCTTCGATCCTCCAAGCGCATGCGCAGCACACCCACGTGGTCAACGGCCGCTTCAAGGGCGGCCACATCACGCGCCACTACGGTCGTCCCGACGAAGGCGTCAGCGCGGTGCAGCTCGAACTCGCGCAACACAACTACATGGACGAGGACAGCTTCGCTTACCTGCCCGAGCGGGCACAGCGCACGCAGCGCGTGATCCGCGAATTGCTCGAAGCCTGCCTCGACGGCTCTCTGCTTCAGTAGCCGTCGAAACCGTTCTTGAAGATGCGGTCGAACGTGACGACCGCACTTCCCGGCGTGCTGGTGATGCCGGTGTCCGGGCCCTGAAGGACGGCCAGCGGAAAGGCGCTGCCGAAGGCGTTCTTCGAATGCACGACGATGCGCCCGCGGGCATCCGGATTGGTGTTGGCGATCGAGACCAGCAGATGTCCGCTGCTTTCGTCGAAGCCGAGTCCGCTCGGATATTCGCCGGTCGCCATGACGAGTGATGCGAACGGGCCGAAGATGACGCGCAGCGGCGTCGCGTCGCCGTTGGCGTCGGCGGCGAAGGCGAGCACGCGCGCGGAGTTGTTGAGGTCGCCCTCGAGCGGTCCTACCAATGCGAAGATCGTCTGGGTTTCCTCGTCGACGGCCACGCGCACGTTGGAGCGTCCGCCCAGTTGCGTGTTCGGCCCTTCGATGACGCGCAGCGGCGCCGCGCCGGGGCCGTCGGCCAGGCGCGAGAACACGAAGATGCGATTGGGGTAGCCCGCGCCGGAATCATTCTTGTAATCGCCGACGACGATTTCGCCGCGCTGCCGGTTGAGCGCGAGTCCGACCGGATTGTTGAGCTGGCTGGACGTGTTGCCGCCCCACAAAATGCGGCGGATCGTATTGACACCGGCGCCGTCCGCGAGCCGTGGCCAGGTGAAGACGCAACAATTGCTCGCGATGGCGACCATCTCGTCGTGCGCGCGGTCGATGCGCACGGTGCGTGGCTGGCCGAGTGAGGGCGAATTCATCGTACGCAAAGGCACGGCGTTGCCGCTGGCGCGTGCGTCGTAAACGCGGATCGCCTGTCCCCAGAAGTCGCTGACGTACAGGACATTTTCGCCGGATTCGAACTCGATGAAATTCGCGGTATTGATGGGGTTGGCCGTGCCCGGAACGATCGAACGCAGCGGCGCGACGTTGCCGCTCGCGCCGTCGGCGAAGAAGCCGATGACGCCGGAGGTCGCCTGGTTCGGATAAGCATTGCCGACGAGCAGTTCGGCGCGCGCGGATGGCGCAGCGAGACAGAGCATCGACAGTGCGGCGGCAAACAAGGTTTTGCGCATGGCGTGAATCTCCGAAGGTCTCGGCCTCATACGCAAAATGGCCGCCAAACCCTCAAGCCGCGCCGATGCGATCGATCTCGCCCACATAGCGGCGCGCATTCGCCCGTCTTCGGACGTGGCCCAATCGGCTTGCGCATCCGCCGACACGCCGATGCCGACGAGGGTGGCCAACACGATCGGCAGCCCGCCCATCTGCGCGATAATTCGGCGATTCCCGAACGCCGGAGACCGCGATGAACATCCCGACACGCATCGACACCACGCGCACGATCCGCGCGCCGCGCGGCAACACGCTCACGTGCAAGAGCTGGCTCACGGAAGCGCCGTTCCGCATGATCCAGAACAACCTCGATCCCGAGGTCGCCGAGAATCCGCACGAACTCGTCGTCTACGGCGGCATCGGCCGCGCCGCGCGCAACTGGGAATGCTTCGACGCGATCCTGCGCTCGCTGCGCGATCTCAATGACGACGAAACCCTGCTCGTGCAATCCGGCAAGCCCGTCGGCGTGTTCCCCACGCACAAGGACGCGCCGCGCGTGCTCATCGCCAATTCCAACCTCGTGCCGCATTGGGCGACGTGGGAACACTTCAACGAGCTCGATAAAAAGGGACTCATGATGTACGGCCAGATGACGGCCGGCTCGTGGATCTACATCGGCTCGCAAGGCATCGTGCAAGGCACCTACGAGACCTTCGTCGAACTCGGTCGACAGCATTACGGCGGCAGCTGGAAAGGCCGCTGGATTCTCACCGCCGGCCTCGGCGGCATGGGCGGCGCGCAGCCGCTCGCGGCGAGCCTCGCCGGCGCGTGTTCGCTCAATATCGAATGCCGACAGAGCAGCATCGATTTCCGCCTCAAGACGCGTTACGTCGACGAGCAGGCGAACGATCTCGACGACGCGCTAGCGCGCATCGCCAAGTACACGAAGGCCGGCGCGGCGAAGTCGATCGCCCTGCTCGGCAACGCCGCCGACGTCCTGCCCGAACTCGTGCGCCGCGGCGTCAGGCCGGACGCCGTCACCGACCAGACCAGCGCGCATGATCCCGTGCACGGTTACCTGCCAATCGGCTGGAACGTCGAGCAATGGCTCGCCGAGCAGAAGGCCCATCCCGAGAAAGTGCGCGACGCAGCGAAAAAGTCGATGCGCGTCCACGTCGAGGCGATGCTCGCCTTCCACGCGCAAGGCATCCCGACCATCGACTACGGCAACAACATCCGCCAGATGGCCAAGGACGAAGGCTGCGCCAACGCGTTCGATTTCCCCGGCTTCGTGCCCGCCTGCGTGCGACCGCTGTTCTGCCGCGGCATCGGCCCATTCCGCTGGGTCGCGCTCTCCGGTGACCCGGAAGACATCTACAAGACCGACGCGAAGGTGAAGGAACTGATCCCCGACGACGCGCACCTGCATCGCTGGCTCGACATGGCGCGCGAACGCATTGCGTTCCAGGGCCTGCCCGCGCGCATCTGCTGGGTCGGCTTGGGCCTGCGCCACAAGCTCGGCCTCGCCTTCAACGAGATGGTGCGCAACGGCGAATTGAAGGCGCCGATCGTGATCGGCCGCGACCATCTCGATTCCGGCAGCGTCGCCTCACCCAACCGCGAAACCGAAGCGATGAAGGACGGCAGCGACGCCGTCAGCGACTGGCCGATCCTCAACGCGTTGCTCAACACCGCCGGAGGTGCGACCTGGGTCAGCTTCCACCACGGCGGCGGCGTCGGCATGGGCTACTCGCAACACAGCGGCGTCGTCATCGTCTGCGACGGCAGCGCGGACGCCGACCGGCGCATTGCGCGCGTGCTGTGGAACGATCCCGGCACCGGCGTGATGCGACACGCGGATGCGGGGTATGAGATTGCGCAGGCGTGCGCGAAGGAACAGGGGTTGAAGTTGCCGATGGGGTGACAACCATCGGAACGCTACCGCACACGGCGCTATTCGCATCGAAGATAACGCGCGAGTTGCTTTCGATTCAACGCACTAGCCCGCTGCGATTTTCCGCGATGGCGCCGATCCGGCCTCGGCCATCGCTCCATTGCATGTGCGTGAGTATCGGTGTTAAGGTTTTACACCAGTAAAACATGAAGGTGGCACCATGTCCTGCGCCGCAACCCTGCGCCAGTCAGGCGGTTCGATCATCCTGTCCATCCCCAAGAGCATCGCGCAGACACTGGCGGTCGAGGCCGGTTCGGTCGTCGAACTGGCGGTCGAAGGTCGCACGCTGTCGGTAACGCCGGCCCGCCGCAGTTTGGCGGATCGGCTTGCGCAAAGCCCGAAGTCTCCCGCTGCGTGGCATCGCGACCAAGCCTCGCTGGACGACGCCCCCGCCGGGCGTGAACTGTTGTGAGCCGCGGCCTCCCCGCGCGCGGCGACATCCTCGAACTCAGCCTCGACCCGACCAAGGGGCACGAAATCCGCGGCACCCGGCCCGTACTGGTGCTGTCCGCCGACGCCTTCAACAAGGCGTCAGGCCTGCTGCTGGTCGCGCCCATCACGCAAGGCGGCAGCGCGTCGCGCGAAACTGGCTTCAGCGTCACGCTGATGGGCAGCGGCACACGTACGCAAGGCGTGGTGCTGTGCGATCAGACCCGCACCATCGACGCGCGCGCACGCACCTTCAAGCGCGTGGAGAAAGCGCCTGCTCCGCTGGTGGAAGAAGCGCTGGACGCAGTGCGATCCATCTTGGAGTAGGTGTCCGGAACAAGCGGATCGCGCATGTGCTGCGGAACGACACAGACACTGTGATTCGGCATAAAACCAACGGGACCAGGCTCGCTTAACCTGACTCGCTGGCCGCAAACACCGCCAACTGCGCCGCAAACGCCCGCTTGAATGCGGGTCGCTCCTCGGCGTGTGCGACATACTCGGCAAGGTTCGGATATTCGCCAAGCAATCCCGACGGCTTCAGCCTTTGCAGCGCATGCACCATCATGAGGTCGCCCGCACTGAACGCGCCGTCGAGCCAGTCGGCATCGCCGAGCCGGACGGAAAGATCGTGCAGCCGCTTGCAGATGCGCTCCTTGATGAGTTCCAGACGCTCGGCCGTCCACGGCTTGTCGCCTTCGAGGAACTTGGCGACGGCAAGATCGAGAATCGGCGGCTCGACCGTGTTGAGCGCGGCGAACATCCACGCGATCGCGCGCGAGCGCGCATTCGCATCGTTCGGCAGCAAGCCGGCGTGGCGCTCGGCGATGTGCAGCACGATCGCGCCCGACTCGAACAGGACGAGGTCGCCTTCCTCGTAGGTTAGAATCTGCCCGAACGGGTTACGCGCGCGGTGCGCGGGCTCCTTCATCGACTGGAACGAAACGAGACGAACCTCATAAGGCTGGCCAACTTCTTCGAGCGCCCAGCGCACGCGCATGTCGCGCGCGAGGCCCTGTCCGCGATCGGGCGAGGATTCGAATGCGGTGATGACGGGAATCATGGCGGCTCCGGTTTGCGTGATGCCGGGACGGCATTGTCGATCGGATCATGGAGGCCCACCTTAACCGTGGAGTGATTCCCAGGACGGACATCCTCGTTCGCCACCAGCGCACCCGGCTCCGGTTGCGCCCTTCGCCATCCAGCCATCCTTCACGGCGCATCGAACCGTGGCCGGATCACATGACTTGATTCACACGCGAAATGCTCTGCGATCCGGCACGCTGACCGAAGTCCCCGCCCGTCCGCCAGCCAGGAGACATCGCATGACCTTCCGCGACAGCAACCCGCTCATTCGCCATCCATTCGTCATCGCGCTGTCCGTCACCGTCATTGCCTACGCAGGCTACCTGTTCGGCCAATGGCTGCATCAGGTCGTGAACTGACGCGACAAGCTTCGTCGAAACGGAAGTCGGCTCCGGCGCAGCGCGTCAATGATGCGTTGCATGGTCGAGGCAAAGCACCGTCTCGTGCGCACACAAGTCGCGCAACAAGTCCTGTTGCGTCGAAACGATCTTCGCCTTCTCTGCTTCGCCGATCATCTGGATGATGTAGCTCTGCGCGTCGTTGCCCTGTCGGTCGACGAAGGGCGACATCAGGCTCTCAGGATCGGCGAGATTCGGTTTCGCGCCGATGTCGGCGTTGGTGAGGCCGGGCGCGTAGAACATCAGGTGCGGCATCGTCATCGTGTGGACGTGCAGGTCAGGCGGGCCGACCGCGCGCATCAGCGGCGCGACCATGTACGACAAGCCCGCCTTGCCCGGCGCATGGTAGGTGCCGTCCTTCCAACGCTTCTCGATTTCCGCTTTCAGCGCAGCGCCGCTCATGCCATGCACGCGCAGTTCGGCGGCGTCACGTTTCACCTTGAGCAACGTGCTTGCGCCGGCAGCGTCGTAGCAAAGCGGGACGTAGACGTCGTCGCGCAGCTCGCCCATTTCCCACGGCGTGCGTTCGACGAGGCATTCGACGCCGCTCGCGCCCTTGCGCGCGACGCGATAGCCCTGCGCCGGATCGAGCACGTAGACGGTCGCGTCGTCGCGCAGCGCCGGCGGCAACGCACTCAACGCGAAGCGGATTTCGAGCGCATCGGGCATCGGTTTCACGCGCGCGTCGTCGTTCGTGGCGGCGATTGCCGTCGTCGACAGGGCGATGAGCATCGCGAGTGCTCCGCAGCAGATTTTCTCGATGCCGAAGGTGTCCATGGCTGTCTCCTTGCAAGCGCAGCGGCACGCCGTTGCGCTTGCGTGTGAATGTCGTCAGGCCGGGATCAAGCGGTCGTATTCGCCGCGCAGGCGCGTCCAGCCGTCCCAGAACGGCTCCGGCGTTCCACCGCCGATACGCGCAACCAGGATGTCGAGATGCTGGTGCCAGCCCGCGCCGACCATGAGCATGTTCCTGCGATCGGAAATACCGCGATGGACAAGCGTGAGCAGAACCTTGTCGCCTTTGGGTTCGAGGTCGAACGCGACCTCGCCGCTGCCCCAGGTGAACACGAGCCGGCGCGGCGCGTCGTATTCGACGATCGTGCTGTCCATGCTGTGTTCGGCGCTGAAGCCGTCGGGCCGCATTCCCGGCGGATCGGTGAGCGTGTCGTTGCGCCAGGTCAGCGTGAACGGCGTGCCGGTTTCGGGCTGCATGTCGCCGGACGCGAGCCATTGACGGCGCTTGTCGCTGTCGACGAGATACGCCCAGACGCGTTCGACCGGGCCGGGCAGCAGGCGTTGCAGACGCACGGTTTGAGGCGCGACGACGCTGGCGTAATCGGATTGCGGACGATGGAGTGAGCTCGTGGTCATTTTTTCCTCCGCGGTTTCGCGAGTGGTTTGCGCGCGGCGGCGCGCTTCGGTTTGACGGCGTCCTCGGCTTCGAGGATCGCGGCGAGTGCGCCGAGCTTGCCGTTCCAGAAACGCTCGTAATGTCGCAGCCATTCCATGCCTGTATGCAACGGTGTCGCGTCGAGCCGGCAGGTGTGGACGCGGCCACGCACTTCTCGCCGCACGAGGCCAGCCTGTTCGAGCGACTGGATGTGCTTGGACGCGCCGGCGAGCGAGATGTCGAATGGCGCAGCGAGTTCGCTCACCGTGCGCGGGCCTGCGGTCGCGAGGTCTTGCAGCATCGCTCGACGCGTCGGATCGGCCAGCGCGCGGAAGACTTCGTTCAAACGAATGTCGTCATATTCAACCATGATGTTGAATTTAGGTGCTGCGTTTTCATTTGTCAACCTGTTTGTTGAATTTATCGCCGGCTAGAATGGCGGCGACCAGCGCAATCCCGCGGCTCGCGCGATACTTTTGGAAATGGAAAAGCCGGCTCGATTCCGAATCGACTCTGCCAAGGCAAACACGGACAATCCGCCGGACGGTCCGCGGAAATTCGCGGAAATTCGCGGAAGCGAATGCCAAGGCGAACCCGAATGAAAATGATCGCGTCCAGCGTATTGCGGAAAACCGACGAACCTCTCGCGCTGACATCGGGACGGGCCCACCCGCATGCGGTTCCTAGCCCGTGAGGACCGCTCGTGCTGCCCTCGTCGCCGCCGCGTTCGCCGGAGCCAGCGCCGTCGCGCTCGGCGCCTTCGGTGCGCACGCGTTGCGCAATGTTCTCGACGAGCGCGCGCTTGCGACCTGGCGCGTCGCGGTCGACTACCAGTTCTGGCATGCGCTCGCGCTGTTCGGCACGGCGCTGCTCGCTCGTGGCATGCAGTCGCCGCGCGCGTTGCGGGTCGCGGCGTGCGCATTCGGCATCGGCATCGTGCTGTTCTGCGCGAGCCTCTACGCGCTCGCGCTTGGCGCGCCGCATTGGATCGGCGCGATCACGCCGCTTGGCGGCGTATCGTTCATCGTCGGCTGGGTCGCGCTCGGTGTTGCCGCTTGGCGCGGCGGCGCGGACTAACGCCCGGCGTCACGCGAACGCGTCGCGCCGGTGCTTCTCATGCCAGCACCAATGCCACGGTTCGTAGGCGATGCCATGCGCATTGCAGCGCGGATACGACAGCGCGTAGCCGAAGCGCGCCGCATGCTTCAGCAGCCATGCGAACGCTCGCGAACGCTCGAATTCCTCTTCGAGCGCGGCGAATCCCGGCGTGGTCAGGTCGAGCGCGCGGCCGCTGTGGTGTTCGCTGTAGCCGGGCGCGGCACTGACGCGCAGGATCTCGTCGATCGGCTGCCCGCGTTCGCGTTTGCGCGCAAGGATGCCGAGTTGGTAGCGAGCGGAGCGAAACGCGGAGACGATCTGCAGTTCGACACCGTCGCCGCGTGCGCTTGCGCGCATGCGTGCGAGCGCACGCGCGG
>JAKPAN010000240.1 GCA_029779475.1 Pseudomonadota bacterium | reverse complement strand
TTTTCCGGTGCATGGCGAAGACAAGGACGAGATCCTCGGCATCCTGCTCGCCAAGGACCTGCTGCGCTGCTTTGCCGAAGGCGCGTCCACCGACCTGCGCGCGCTGCTGCGCCCGGTGACGATGATTCCCGAATCCAAGCGGCTCAACATCCTGCTCAAGGAATTCCGGCTGTCGCGCAACCACATGGCCATCGTCGTCGACGAGTACGGCGGCGTCGCCGGCCTCGTCACCATCGAAGACGTGCTTGAACAGATCGTCGGCGACATCGACGACGAACACGACGACGACGACGACGAAGGCACGATGATCGAAGCCGGCCCGAACGGCGACTTCATCGTCAGCGCGCTGACGCCCATCGCCGAGTTCAACGAACGCTTCGGCAGCGAGTTCAGCGACGAGGAATTCGACACCGTCGGCGGCATGGTCACGTCGGAAATCGGCCACTTGCCGGAAGTCGGCGAGGACGTCGCGCTCGGCGGCTTCCTGTTCCATGTCGCCAAGGCCGATGCGCGCCGCGTGCAGCAGTTCGCGGTGCGCGTGCATGAGGCCTAGGAACCGCGGCATCGGGAAAATGCGCCGGAACTTTCGCGGATTCGCGCGTGCTTGCGCGCGAATCCTTTTCGCGTCCGCCTGCGTCGTCGTTTTCCTCGCCTGCGGTTTCGCGCGCGCGCAGGATGCGCAACACGGCGACGCGGCGAGCGCTTCCGAAGCACCCGTCGCGCCGACGCTTTCGATCAGCCTGCTCACGATCGGCCCCGGCGCCATCTTCTTCGAGCGCTTCGGCCACAACGCGATCGTCGTGCGCGACGCGCAGCAAGGCACGGCGATCGCCTACAACTACGGCATCTTCGATTTCGGCGAAGACGATTTTCTCGCCAACTTCGCGCGCGGCCGCATGATGTACCGCATCGTCGCCGACGACCTCGACGACGACCTCGACATGTATCGCGAAGAAGGCCGCGGCATCGACGAGCAACCGCTCGCCCTCGCGCCCGACCAGGCGCGCGAACTCGCCCGCTTCCTCGAATGGAACGCGCGGCCCGAGAACGCGCGCTACCGCTACGACTACTTCACCTCGAACTGCTCCACGCGCGTGCGCGACGCGCTCGACCGCGCGCTCGGCGGCGCGCTGCACGCGCAGACCGAGGGCCGTTCGCGCGGCTACACGTATCGTCTCGATGCGCTGCGCCTGATGGCGCCCGATCCGTGGCTGATGCTCGTCATCGACCTCGGCCTCGGCCCGTACGCGGATCGCCGCATCGATTTCTGGGAAGAGAGTTTCGTGCCGGCCACGCTCAGCGACGTCGTCGCGCGCAGCCGCGCCGGCGCGAACGGAACGACGCTCGGCGCGCAGGTCGATCGACTCGCGGTCAGCCATGTCGAAGAGCCGCCCGCGCTGCCGCCCGATCTGCGCTGGCCGTTCCTCGGACTCGGCGTCGCGCTCGGCATCGCGCTTGGCTGGCTCGGCACGCGCACATCGCGCGCCACGCGCGGAAGCGTCGCGGCGTTCGCGCTGGTCTTCGAATTCGCCTGCGCGCTCGGCGGCCTCGTGCTGCTGTTCCTGTGGCTGGCGACCGAGCACCGCGCGGCCTGGCGCAACGAGAACCTGCTGCTGCTGGATCCGCTCTGCCTGCTGTTGCTGCCGGCGTGGTTCGGTGCATTGCGCGGGCGCGCGTCGAGCGCGTTCGCGCGCGCGCTCGCGTGGGGCATCGTCGCCGTGGCCGCATTCGCGCTGGCGTCGAAGATCCTGCCGTGGTTCGAGCAGGCGAACCTGCACTGGATCGTGCTGTTGCTGCCGATCCATCTCGCGCTGGCGATCGTGCTGTCGAGTCATCGCGCGCAAGGCGTTCGAGCCACGCGCGATTGAAGTCGCCATGGGCGGCGCGCATGATGCCGCGATGGATGCCTCGACCAAGCAGCAACTGCCACACGACCCGACCTGCACCGCCCCGATGCTCGTGAACTGCGTCGCCTACTCGGCCGACGGGCATCGTCTGCGCGACATCACGGTCGAGGAAATCAGCGACGTGCTGGAAACGCCGGACCAATGGGTCTGGGTCGGCGTGCACGAGCCGACCGAGCAACTGCTCGAAAAGCTGCAGGAGGAATTCAACCTGCACGAACTCGCGGTCGAAGACGCGCAGAACGCCCATCAGCGCTCGAAGATCGAGGTCTACGGCGATTCGCTGTTCCTCGTCGCGCACACCGCACAGACCGTCACGGGCAAGATCGCGTTTGGCGAGACGCACGTCTTCCTCGGCAAGCGCTATCTCGTCACCATCCGCCATGGCGCATCACTGAGCTACGTGGCGGCGCGACGCGGCTGCGAGCAATCGCCGGACATGCTCATGCTCGGACCGAGCTATGCGCTGTACGCGGTGCTCGACTTCGTCGTCGACAACTTCTTCCCTATCGTGCGCGAGTTCCGCGAGGAGCTGCAGGAACTGGAGGAAGAAGTGTTCCAGGACACGTTCAAGCGCGAGACGATCCGGCGCTTGTACGAACTCAAGAAGGAGCTCGTCACGCTGCGCCTTGCGATCGCGCCGATCCAGGACATCGCCAACCAGCTCAGCCGGCAATACCCGACGCTGATCCGAGACGAGGTGCGGCCTTATTTCCGCGACGTCTACGACCACGCCGCACGCATCAACGAAGCCACCGACACGATGCGCGAGATGGTCACCGCCGCGCTCAGCGTCAACCTCGCCATCGTCACCGTCGCGCAAGGCGAAATCGTCAAGCGCCTCGCCGGCTGGGCCGCCCTGCTCGCCGCGCCGACGCTGCTGGCGAGCTGGTACGGCATGAACTTCCACCACATGCCCGAACTCGACAAGCCGTGGGCATACCCGGCGATGATCACGCTCACGGTCGGCATCTGCACGGTGCTGTATGTCGTGCTCAAGCGCGCCGGCTGGTTGTAGGCATCGCCTCGAACCGCGACCGCGCAAGCGGGAAACTGCGCTTATTCAAGAACAGGCGTCGGCCAGCGAGGGAAGAATTCCGCGCAACGCGGAATTCTTCCCAATGCCGAAACCTTGCCGGACTTACAACGTCGGCGGCGCTTCGAACCCGTTCGCGAAAATGGTATCGAGCAGCATGACCTGCGTCGTCTTCTGCATTGCCGCATCGAAGTTGGCGTTGCCGCCCTGATTCGCCGCAATGATGCAGGCGCCGGGCGCCACCATCGTCACCGTCGTGCCGTTCACTTCGCACACGGCCGGGGTGAGCGAGCCATAAGCGATGGAATTACCCGAATTGGGCGAGGCGCTGGTGGCTTCCGGCGCGATGGCGAACGTGGCTCCCGCCTCGAACAGCAAGCTCGGCTCGGTTTGTGGCGGGAACGTCAGGACCTGGCTGGCTGGGGCAATGGCCACGGATTGTTGTGTCTGCGCTGCCGCGTTCCATGCAACGTCTCCAGGCTGATCGGCGGTGAGCGTGCAGGTGCCGGCGGCCACGATGAACACCGTTGATCCGCTTACCGTGCATACGCCGGGCGTCGTCGATCCATAGGTCACGGCAAGCCCGGAACTCGCGGTGGCGGGTGGATTGACGGCGAAGGTTCCGCCAGGGCTGTAGACCTGTCCGGCTTGCGGACCGAAGCTGATGCTCTGGTTGCCTGTCGGCGTGACGCTGTTGCTGGGCGCAGAGGCGGTGCCGGTACCTACGTTGTTGATCGCCGACACGGCGCAGGTATAAGCCGTGCCATTGGTGAGTCCGCCCACCGTGATCGGCGGCGTAGCACCCGTCGTGTTGAAATTGTTCGTGCCATCGGTGCAAGTGGCGAGATAACCCGAGATGGCGCTGCCGCCATCGTTGGTAGGGGCGACCCAACTCACGTCGATCTGTGCATCGCCTGCGCTGGCGCTGGCGCCGGTGGGCGCACCAGGTGCCGTGGCCGCCACCGTGATGGAGTAGGACTGTGAGCCGTTGCAACCGCTCGCATCGTTGACCGTCACCGTGAAATTGAACGTGCCAACGGCCGGGGACACGCCGGAAATCGTGCCGTTCGCCGATAGCGTCAATCCAGGCGGCAATGCGCCGGCGGTCACTGCGTAGTTGGGCGCACCCAAAGCGCCGGTCTGCGTCAGCGACGTCGAATAGGGCTGTGCATAGGCCCCGCCAACCAGCGCGCCGCCCGGCGTCATCGTGAACGCAGGACAGACGTACGGCGTATACACCGCATTATCGATGCCGATGTAGTCGGAGTTCGTTCCAGTCGGACCAGCGCCGGTCACGTAGTAGCGGAAGGCCATTCGTCCCGAAGTAGGCGCGGGAAGTCCCGACATCGTGATCGTGTATTGCGTCCACGTTGTGGGGTAGACGCCGGTCGTCAAATTGGGGTTGATCGACAACAGCAACGTCGTGAAGTCCCCCGTGGCGGCAGCGCTCGCCCCTACGTTCGTGCTCGCGCCATTCGTGCTCAGGCGCACTTCGAGACGGTCGGGATAGTCCGTACCAGTCGGTTTGCGCGTGTAGAACGTGAAGACATCGCCGTTGCGCAGCGTCCGGTTCGGCGTCCCCAACCAATTGCTGATCGTGCCCGAACCGCCCGAGGTGCCGTTGAAGTTGGCTGCGATATAGGAATTTGCAGCGCCGTTGTACGCGTCGAATGGACCACCGCTAGCCACGGCTGAGCCCTGGAACCAGTTCGGGTTGGTTCCCACAGGGCTGTTGTTGCTCTGCATGAACCAACCATTGCCCGTCAGCAACGTGATGTCATCGAAGTTTTCGGTGAAGGCCTGCGCACGGCCGGGCCCGAAGCGACCGCGACGAAAAGCGCGGCGGCGACACGGAGAACGCCCGATCCGCAGCTTCTCTTTGTTGAGCGGACGGCGGACACGGCAATACTTTCCAAAACGTCGGAAACGAGCAACATGGGCTCCCCCTGTGGAGTGTGGTGGCATCAATGAAATGCGCAGCCATTGTACGCAGAAGCGGCAGCGCACGGCACCGCGTCGGCGGAGCGGATCGATGGGTCGCGCTGCGCTGCATTCGAC
The DNA here is from genome assembly GCA_029779475.1 of Pseudomonadota bacterium. Classification (GTDB taxonomy): domain Bacteria; phylum Pseudomonadota; class Gammaproteobacteria; order Xanthomonadales; family Rhodanobacteraceae; genus Dokdonella_A. Next base: position 37,799 of record JAKPAN010000240.1, on the reverse strand, counting down.
CAAAGTCTTAGCGTCGCTTCCGCGACACGCATTGACCGTTTCGGCGCGAAAGCACAACCTTCGCGGACACCATCGCGGAGTGTGCGCATGACCACCGTAACCGCCGGCAACTCGCCGGGCCCCGTCTCCAAACTCACCTGGGCCGCGGTCGCGGTCGTCGGCGCGATCTGCCTCGGCGTCGTCGCATTGCGGCGCGGCGAGCCGGTCAATGCGATCTGGCTGCTCGCCGCCGCGCTGTCGGTGTTCGCGATCGGCTACCGCTTCTACAGCAAGCTGATCGCCGACAAGGTGCTCATGCTCGACGCGACGCGCGCGACGCCCGCGGTGCTGCGCAACGACGGCCTCGATTACGTGCCGACCGAGAAGTGGATCGTCTACGGCCACCACTTCGCCGCAATCGCCGGCGCCGGCCCCCTGGTCGGGCCCGTGCTTGCCGCGCAGATGGGTTATTTGCCGGGCACGTTGTGGATCCTGTTCGGCGTCGTCTTTGCCGGTGCGGTGCAGGACTTCATGATCCTCGGCCTCTCGCTGCGCCGCGACGGCCGCTCGCTCGGCCACATGCTGCGCGCAGAACTCGGGCCGGCTGCGGGCGTGGTGTGCATGATCGGCGTGCTCGTGCTGATGATGATCGTGCTGGCCGTGCTTGCACTCGTCGTGGTCAAGGCGCTCGCGATCAGTCCGTGGGGCACGTTCACGGTCGCGGCGACGATTCCGATCGCGATCTTCATGGGCCTGTACCTGCGCTTCCTGCGTCCGGGCCGCGTGCTCGAGGTGTCGATCATCGGCCTCGTGCTGCTGTTGTTCTCGATCTGGTTCGGCGGCAAGGTCGCGGCCGATCCGACCTGGGGCCCGATGTTCACGTTCAACGCCGCGCAACTCGCGTGGCTCGTCATCGGCTACGGCTTCTTCGCCTCGGTGCTGCCGGTGTGGCTGCTGCTCGCACCGCGCGACTACCTGTCGACGTTCCTCAAGATCGGCACGATCGCGCTGCTCGCGATCGCGATCGTGTTCACGATGCCGCAGTTGCAGATGCCGGCCGTGACCAAGTTCATCGATGGCACCGGCCCCGTGTTCGCCGGCAACCTGTTCCCGTTCCTGTTCATCACGATCGCCTGCGGCGCGGTGTCGGGCTGGCATTCGATCATCGCCTCGGGCACCACGCCGAAACTGCTCGCCAACGAGCGCGAGGCGCGCATGGTCGGCTATGGCGGCATGCTCACGGAAGCCTTCGTCGCGATCATGGCGCTGATCGCCGCGTGCGCGCTGCATCCGGGCGTGTACTTCGCGATGAACTCGCCCGGCGCGATCATCGGCACCGACGTGCAGGCCGCGGCGACCGCGATCAGCCAGTGGGGTTTCGTGGTCACGCCCGACCAGCTCACGCAGGTCGCGAAAGACATCGGCGAATCGACGATCCTCTCGCGCGCCGGCGGCGCACCGACGCTCGCCGTCGGCATGGCGCAACTGCTGCACCAGATTTTGCCGGGCGAAGGCATGCTCGCGTTCTGGTACCACTACGCGATCCTGTTCGAAGCACTGTTCATCCTGACCACCGTGGATGCCGGCACGCGCGTGGGCCGCTTCATGATCCAGGAACTCGTCGGCCTCGCCGTGCCGTCGTTGCAGAAAACCGAATCGTGGGCCGCGAACATCATCGGCTCGGCGATCTGCGTCGCGATCTGGGGTTATTTCCTCTACTCGGGTGCGGTCGATCCGCTGGGCGGCATCAACACGCTGTGGCCGCTGTTCGGCATCGCCAACCAGATGCTCGCCGCGATCGCGCTGATCCTGTGCGCGGTGGTCGTGGTCAAGCTCAAGCGCGAAAAATACTTCTGGGTACCGGCGGTGCCCGCGTGCTGGCTCGTCATCTGCACGCTCGCCGCGGGTTGGCAGAAGCTGTTCGACGCGAAGATCGGCTTCCCCGCCGCCGCGTCGAAATACGCGAACGGCATCGCACAGGGCAAGCTCATCGCGCCGGCGAAGACGATGGACGAGATGCAGCGCATCGTCACCAACAACAACGTCGACGCCGCGCTGACGGGATTGTTCATGCTGCTCGTCGTCGCCGCGGTCGCGTTCGGCGTGGCCGCGATGATGAAAGCGCGCCGCAAGCCGGCGCCGAGCGCGAACGAAGAACCCTACGTCGCGCTCGCTTCGGTGGCGACCTCGTGAAACCCGCGCCCGCCCTGCCCGACGCGGCCCCGCCCGAGCGCGACCTGCGCGCGCTCTGGCGGCGCGCGGTCAGCGTCGGGCGGCGCATCTTCTTCAGCATCCCCGACTACGACGCCTACGTCGCCCACCTGCGCGCGCACCACCCCGAGCGCGCGGTGCCGAGCTACGAGCAGTTCTTCAGCGAGCGCCAGGCCGCGCGCTACAAGGGCGGCGGCGGGCGCTGCTGCTGACTTCGCGCGCCGAGCCCCTCGGCACGCGGTTTGCGGCGGTGCGGAATCGATCCGGCCGCCGCTCGTTTCGACAACTGCCTCACATTGTCACGATCGCCCCCGTTTTCGGGCGCGTTTGCATGCCCATAATGGCCCCGGACGCTGCGTCCCCTGAAACGCAACGGCTTGCTCGCCATGAAAACCCCAAGGCACCTGGTCATCACCGGCGCGTCGCCGCAGGACGTCGCCGAATTAACGGCCTTCCTGCGCGTGCTGCGCCCGCAGCTCGATCACGACTGGTCGTTGGCAGACGACGCCAGCACGGCCGACGCCGTGTTCGCCGACCTGCGCGACTTCGGCGGTCGTTGCGCACGCATCCGCGCGCTCGACGAAGGCCGCCATCTCGTCGTCCTCGCCGAACCCGGCGAAGACACGCTCGGCGTCGAACTCGTGCTGCTGCGGCCGATCGTGCCGAAGGCACTGGTCGGCCTGCTCAACCACGTCGGTTCGACGACGCCGCCGCAGCCGCGCCGCCTCATCGACTTCAGCGTGCACGAACGCGACATCGGCAAGCGCACGCACGCCAAGGCGCTGGTGCGCCGCGACGACGCGCGCGGAGAGGACGACACGCGCGCGAACTTCCTCGACATCCAGTACGAGCGCCCGTGCACGCCGCTCGATGCGCTGCTCAAGCGCGGCGCGTTGCTGATCCGCCGCGCGGGACTGCCGCCGCTGCTCGTCGACCCGATCACCGACCTGTTCCACAGCGCGGCGCGCATGTGCGAACTCGAACCGTACTTCCTCGATCCGCTCGAAGGCCACGAGTACCAGCGCATCGGCGGCACGCAACTGGCCGCGATGCAGAACGAGCACGCCGGACGGCCGCTCGTGCGGCTGCGCTGGCTCAACGCGTTCCTGCGCTCGAACGGCTATCTCGCGCGCCATCTCGACCCGGGCGCGCACTACCGCCTCAAGCAGTGGCTGCCGCTCGACAACGACTATCGCAAGCAGCATCGCATCGCGCTCACGCTCATGCGCGAGGCGCCGCTGCACATCATCGCGCGACAGGCGAAGGCGAAGATGGCCGACGTTTTCGACGTGGTGAACGCCTATGCCGCGATGGGCCTCATCGAGACGAGCCGCAAGCCAAGCAGCAGCGACGTCGCGCAGGCGCTCGCGCGTGCGGGCGGCCGCGCGCCGCGCAAGATGCGGCAGCTGCTCGCGACGACGATGCTCGCGCGCTGACGCCCGCGCGTGCGGGCGTCGCTCCCGAACTGGTAACGTGCGGATCCGCTTCCGCCCGAAAGAACACCATGCACGTCCATTTCGCGCTGCAACCCCTGCTCGCGCTGCTCGCCGGCATCCTCATCCTGATCCGCCCGCGCCTGCTCAACTACGTCGTCGCGCTGTATCTCATCATCGTCGGCGTGCTCGGCTTGTTCCCGAGCCTGCATCTTTGATGCGATCGCCCGTCGATTTGCCGCGATCGCAACACCAGTTTTGCTATAAATCGGCCATGCTCCCGCCTGCCCCATCGACCGGATCGTCCCGCGCGTTTGCGCGCGGATTTTGTTCGTTGCTGATTCTCGCGTGCGGCTCCGCGCAGGCCGCGCGCATCGCGGCGCAGATCGACGGCGTCGACGGCCTGCTCAAGGACGCCGTCGCCACCAGCGTCGAAATCAACCAGTACAAGGATCGCGACGTCAGCGACGCGCAGGCGCGGCGCCTGTACGAGCGGGCGCTCGCGCAAGCGGGAAAATCGCTGGAGGCCTACGGCTATTTCTCAGTCAAGGTGACCGGCGACCTCAAGGAAAACGGCGGCAACTACGTCGCCGCGCTGCACGTCGCCGCAGGCGAACCCACGCGCGTCGCGGCGCTCGATATCCGCATCGACGGCGACGCCGAAGGCCAGGCCGACGTGCGCAAGGCGCTCGCCCATTTCCTGCCGGCGAAGGGCCAGCCGCTCGACCAGGCCTCGTACGAAAAGAGCAAGGCGACGTTGCAGGCCGCGCTGTTCGCGGACGGCTATCTCGACGCCGAACTCGTCACGCACCAGGTCGAAGTCACGCGCTCGGCGAACAGCGCCGACATCCATCTCGCCTGGAAAGTCGGATCGCGCTACCGGCTCGGCGCGACCTCGTTCGAAGGCGGCCAGTTTCCCGACGCGCTGCTGGAACGCTACATCCCGTGGCACGAAGGCGACTTCTACACGCAGGGGCAACTGCTCGGCTTCCAGCAGAGGCTCATCGACGCCGATTATTTCTCGATCGTGCAGGTGCAGCCGGACACCGAACACGCGCACGACGGCATCGTGCCGATCAAGGTCATGCTCGCGCCGGCCAAGCGCACGATCTACACCGGCGGCGTCTTCATCGGCACCGACACCGGCCCCGGCGTGCGCGGCGGGGTCCAGCGCCGCTGGATCAATTCGCGCGGCCACAAGATGTCGCTCGACGCACTCGTCGCCACGCGCCTGAAGACTGCATCCGCGCAATACACGATCCCGCTTGCCGGCTACGACAACCACACGTTGTCGTTCGGCGCGCGCTACCGCAACGAGAACACCGATGCGGCGACCTCGCGCACGTTCGGCCTCGCCGCGACCGATTCGAAGCTGTGGAACGGCTGGACGCGCACGGCCGGCCTCAAGTTCCTCACCGGCAACTTCAAGATCGCCAACATCTACGGCGACTCCACGCTGCTCTATCCCGAAGTGTCGCTGTCGCGCAAGAAAGCGGACGACCCGATGTTCGTGCGCGACGGCTGGTCGATGACGATGTCCGCCCGCGCCGGCGCCAGCGGCCTGCTCTCCGACACGAGCTTCGCGCAGACGAGCGCGGATGCGAAATGGATCCACGGACTCGGCGAGCGTTCGCGCTTCATCGCGCGCGGCTCGCTCGGCGCGACGTGGACGGACGACTTCAACAAACTGCCGCCGGAACTGCGATTCTTCGCCGGCGGCGACCGTTCCATCCGCGGCTACAGCTACCAGACGATCGGCCCTCCGCTGCCCGCCGACCAAGTGCCGATCGCGCAGGCGCAATGCGCGGCGTTTCCCAAGCGCACCTGCCAGGATCTCGTCATCGGCGGCAAATACCTTGCCGTCGCCAGCGCCGAATACGAGTACTACTTCAAGCCGAACTGGGGCATCGCCACCTTCGTCGACACCGGCGATGCGTTCACGAGCTTCGATTCGTACCGGCAGAAGATCGGCACCGGCATCGGCCTGCGCTGGCGCTCGCCGGTCGGCCTCGTCCGCGTCGACCTCGGCTTTCCCGTGCACGACAGCCAGAACCACGGCGTCGAACTGCACATCGTGATCGGGCCGGATTTGTGAGCGCGCGCATGATCATTTCGTCACAGATGCGTGTGCGCCAACGCGGTTTCGCGTGGCGACGGCTGCTCAAGTGGACAGGCATCGCCGTCGTCGCGCTGCTGCTCGTCATCACGCTGTTCGCGTGGTGGCTGCTCGGCAGCGAATCGGGCGCGCGATTCGCGCTGGCGCGAGCGGTTGGAGCGACCGCAGGCAAGCTTTCCGTCGAACGCACGAGCGGCCACCTCGGCGGGCCGCTCGTGCTCGACGGCGTGCGCTGGAACGATCCGGCCTCCGGCGTGGACGCGAAGGTGACGCACCTGCGCGTCGACCTGAAACCGCTCGCGCTGCTCGCCAAGCAGGTGCGCATCACGGCGCTCGACGTCTCCGGCATCGACGTCGCGCTGACCACGCTGCCGCCGAAGCCGGAACCGCCGTCCGCACCGTTTTCGCTGCAGGCGCCGATCGACATCGCGCTGGATCAACTCGCCGTGCGCGATGCGAAAATCGCGCAGGATGGCAAGCCCGTGTTCGCCCTCGACAGCCTCGATGCCAGCGCGGCGTGGACGCGGCTCGGCGCCGTCGTGAAATCGCTCGCATTGCGCGCGCCCGACGGTCAGGTCGACCTGCACGGCACGGTCGGCTCGGCATCCGGCTATCCCGGCGACGGCGAGACGACGTTCCGCTGGAAAGTGGGCGATGTCGAATACGCGGGCAATCTGAAGGCTCGCGGCGACGGAAAGCGTGCGACGCTCGCGCTCGAACTCGACACGCCGACCAAGGCGACCATCGACGCCACGCTCACGCAAACGTCCGCGTTGCCGTGGACGGCGAAGATCGCCGTGCCGCGCTTCGACCCGAAGCTCGTGCAGAAGGATTCGACGCTCGCATCGCTTGCGCTCGCGCTCGAAGGCAGCGGCGACAAGAACGCAGGCGCGATCAACGGCGACGTCGCGGTCAACGACCATCACGTGCAGATCGATCCGCTGCGTTACGCGCTCGATGGCCAGACGCTGAAATTCGAAACGCTCACGCTGAAATCGCCCGAGGCCGCGGGCTCGCTGACCGCGAGCGGCGCGGTGCAGCTCGACGCGAAACCCATCTCCGCGAACGCGCTCGTCGAATGGCAAGGCGTGGAGATTCCTGCCGATCTCGCCGGCCAGCTGCTGGCGACGCACGGCAAGCTCAACGCCGCGGGCAGCGCGGAAAAATTCCACGCCGACGGCGCGCTGTCGATCGGACCGCCCGGCCAACTCGCCGATCTCGCGCTCGACGTCGACGGCACGCAGGAACTGATTTCGATCAAGCAGCTCGCGCTCAAGCAGGCGCAAGGCGGACTCGACGCGCATGGCGAGGTCAAGCTCAAGCCCGCGCTCGGCTGGGACATCGCGGCGAAGGCGAGCAAGCTCGATCCCGGCGCGTTCGCGAAAGCGTGGCCCGGCGCGCTCGATTTCGACCTCGCCACGCAAGGCACGCAGACCGACGACGGCCCCGACGCGACGATCAAGCTCGACAAGCTCGGCGGCACGCTGCGCAAGAAACCCGTGTCGGGCCAGGCGGATTTGCGCGTGAAACCCGGCCATGTCGTCGACGGCACGCTGAACCTCGCTTCCGGCAAGAGCCGCGTCGATGTGACCGGCGCGGGCGGCGAAAACACCGATGCGACGATCAAGCTCGCGATCGCCTCGCTCGGCGACTGGCTACCCGACTCGGGCGGACGTCTGGACGGCCAATTCCGCGTGCACGGCAAGTGGCCGGCACTTGCCGTCGACGGCCGCGCGCACGGCGCGCAGATCGCGAGCGGGACGACGCATCTCGACACGCTCGACGTCGACGCGGCGATCGCGAGCATCGATCCACCGCAGGGCAAGTTCACGCTCAAGGCGACCCAGCTCGTTTCCGGCAGCCTCGCCTTCGACTCGCTCGACGTGAACGGCGGCGGCAACCAGGGCGCGCACGAACTCGACCTCGCCGCTACCGGCAAACCGCTCGCACTGAAGCTGGCACTGTCCGGCAGCGCGAAGGACAACGGCGACTGGAACGGTACGCTGCGCACACTGGATGTCGACATCGACAAGGCGCCGCCGCTCGCTCTGCAACGGCCGGCGACGCTCGCGTGGCAGCAGCGGACATTCACCGCGAGCGAACTCTGCCTTGCCGGCGGAGGCACGACGCTGTGCGCGAGCGCGAACGGCAGCGCCGACGGCAGCGTCGACGCGCGCTATCGCATCGAGCAGTTGCCGCTGTCGCTGCTCGCACAACTCGGCGCGGCCGACGAGACATTCAAAGTCGAAGGCGTCATCAACGGCCACGGCGACATCCGCCGCGCCGCGAACGGCGCGCTCAACGGCACCGCGAACATCGGCTCGGAAAAGGGCAGCATCGCCTACGCCGATCATGCCGATTCGCCGTTGCTCGCGTACACGGGTTTCAACATCGACGCGACGCTGTCACCGCAAGCTACGCACGCGACCGTGCGCGCCGCGCTCGACCACGACGGCAAGCTCGATGGCGACGTCACGCTGTCGGGCGCGCCCGGTTCCGCGCAGGCGCTGTCGGGCAACGTCAACCTCGCGCTCAACAGCCTGGCCTTCGTCGAACTCGTCACGCCGGAAGTCGCGAATGCGAAGGGCCGCATCGCGGCGAACTACACGATCGGCGGCACGACCTCGGCGCCGCAACTCATCGGCGCGCTCACGCTCAAGGAATTCGGCGCGGAATTGCCGAGCGCGGGCCTGAAGCTCCACGACGGCGACATCGCCGTGCGCGCGACCGACGCCGATCATTTCGTGCTCGAAGGCACGCTCAAGTCCGGCGACGGCACGCTCACGCTCGCGGGCACGGGCGGCATCGCCCCGAATGCGCCGCTCAAGGCGACGATCAAGGGCGACAACTTCCTCGCCGCCGACATCCCCGCGGCGAAAGTCGTGATTTCGCCCGACCTGACGATCGAACGCAGCGACAAGAACCTCACGGTCGGCGGCAGCGTGACGATCCCGAAGACCGACGTCGACCTCGCCAAATTGCCGGGCGGCGGCATCGCCAGCACCTCGCCCGACGTCGTCGTCGTCGACGCGGAACAGCCCGCGCCGGGCAAGCCGCTGCCGGTCATCGTCTCCGTCGACATCAAGCTCGGCCGCGAAGTGAAACTCGCCGGCATGGGCCTCGACGGCCAGGTCAAAGGACAGCTGCACATCGACCAGCGTCCCGGCCGCCAACCGGTCGGCACGGGCACGCTCAACGCGGAAGGCACGTATCGCGCCTACGGCCAGGACCTCACCATCGAAACCGGGCGTCTGCTCTTCGCCGGCACCGCGCTCGACAACCCCGGCCTCGACATCCGCGCCGTGCGCAAGATCCTCGGCGCGTCCGGCGGCCAGCTCGACGACACCATCACCGCGGGCTTGCAGGTGCGCGGCACCGCACTCGTGCCGGTACTCACGGTGTTCTCGACGCCGGCGATGGAGCAGTCCGAAGCGTTGTCGTACCTGCTCACCGGCAAGCCGCTATCGGGCCTCAAGAGCGGCGAAGGCGACATGCTCGGTACCGCCGCGCGCGCGCTCGGCAGCGCGACCGGCGACCTGCTCGCCAAAGGCATCGGCGCGCGCATGGGCGTCGACGCGGGCGTCTCCGACAACGCCGCGCTCGGTGGCGCCGCGTTCACGGTCGGCAAGTACCTGTCGCCCAAACTCTACCTGAGCTACGGCGTCGGTCTGTTCACGCCCGGCGAAGTGGTCAGCCTCAAGTACCTGTTCAACCGGCGTTGGAATTTCGAGGCGCAGAACGCGACGACGGGCAATCGCGCGGGCCTGAACTATCGCTGGGAGCACTGAGCGCCGCGCATACGAAAACTTGCGCGGCGTTTGCGAACTCGACGCCGGCCGGCGCGGTCGGACGACGTCGGCATGTTCAATCCCTTCGCCCATCGATCATTGGCCGACAGCGCCGAAAACGCAGCGCTCGAGGCGGACCTGTGCATCCACATCTTCACCGCGTCGGCCGCGCTCGTCGGCGTCTGCCTGACCGTCATCGGGCTGCTGCGCGTCGTCGTCGTCACCACCAAGGTCGGCACGGTCGCCGATGACCTGCTCGCCGTCGACGCGACTTTGTTCATGATTTCCTGCGTGCTGTCCTACTACGCGCTGCGCGTGCGCAGCATGCGGCGCATGCACCGCGTCGAACGCGTCGCCGACGTCGTGTTCCTGCTCGGCCTGTTGCTCATGACGGGCGTCTGCGGCGTGGTGACGTGGGCTATCCTCTAGCGCCTTGAACGCATCCGATGACGAGCGCGAATCCCGTATCGAACGTAGCTGGCGCGTCAATGCCGACGCGTGGACGCGTGCAGTGCGCGAGCAGCGCATCGCAAGCCGCAAGGCCGGCACCGATGCTGCGATCGTCGAAGCCGTCGCTGGCAGCGGCGCGCGCCGCGTCGCCGACCTCGGCTGCGGCGAAGGCTGGCTCGCGCGTGCGCTCGCCGCGCGCGGCTGCGAGGTCGTCGGCATCGACGCGAGTCCGGAACTGATCGCCGCCGCACGCGAACTCGGTGGCGCACGCTTCGAGTCGATCGCCTATGCCGATCTCGTCGCGCGCGCACTTGGCCGCTTCGATGCGGCCGTGTTCAACTTTGCCCTGCTCGGCGACGACCTGCGCACGCCGCTCACAGCGGCACGTTCACTGTTGGCCGACAATGGCCTGCTTTTCATCCAGACCGTGCATCCGTGGCTCACCTGCGGCGACGCGCCCTACGCCGACGGCTGGCGCATCGAAACCTTCGACGAATTCGGCGGCGAATTCCGCGAACCAATGCCGTGGTACTTCCGCACGCTGCAAAGCTGGAGCGATGCGTTGCGCGCTGCCGGATTCGCGATCGACGCGATCGTCGAACCCGCGGCGGATGGAAAACCGTTGTCGTTGCTGATGCGCGCATCGCCCTGTGCCGACGGCGAATGACGTCGCGCCCAACCTCGGCTCGCAGCAGCTGACGACCGCTGGGAGTCTCAGAAACGCCCTGCGGCCAGATCGGCAAGCACATGACGCAGCGGCGAAAAACGTCCGGCGACGGCGAGCGCAGCGCCACGCAGCGCGGCGAGCGGCGTGCTCGACGAACCATAGATGCGTTCGATCGCGTCGAGTCCGCGCGCGGCGAGCGTGTTCTCGCTGCGCCGTTCGCGTTCGTAGCGGCGCAGCACGTGCGCGGCGCCGAGGTCGCTGCCGCGTTCGCGCGCGTCGCGCAGCACGCGGCGCAGGCAGGCGACGTCGCGCAGGCCGAGGTTCATGCCTTGTCCCGCAAGCGGATGCACGACGTGTGCCGCGTCGCCCATGAGCGCGCAGCGGCCGGCGACGTAGCGTTCGGCGAGGCGCAGGCGCAGGCGCAGCGGAAATGCCGCGCGCTTCGTCGTCGCCTTGATCGTGCCGAGGCGGAAGTCGGACGCAGCACCGAGCTCGGCGCAAAACGCTGCGTCGTCGAGCGCGAGCATCCGCGCGGCTTCTTCATCCGGCAGCGACCAGACGATCGAACTGCGGCCGTCGGCGAGCGGCAGGAATGCCACCGGGCCGCCGGGCATGAAGCGTTGCCAAGCGGTGTTCTCGTGCGCGCGTTCGCTGGCGACGTGCGCGACGACCGCACGCTGGCCGTAATCGCGGCCATCGAAACCGATGCGCAGCTTCTGTCGCACCGACGATTCCGCGCCTTCCGCGGCGACGAGCACGCGCGCGCGCAGCCGCGTGCCGTCGTCGAGCGCGGCGGCGACCGCGTCGTCGTCTTCGGAAATGTCGGCGATGGTCGCGGGACAACACATGCGCAGCGTTCCGCCGTTCGACGCTGGACGATGCAACGCTTGCCACAGCGTGTGCTGGATCAGCTTGTTCTCGACGATCCAGCCGAGCGCCGACTCGCCGCGCTCGGCAGCGTCGAACGCGAGTTCGCCGGGCGCGAGCGCGTCCCAGACGCGCATGCGCCGGTACGGCGAAGCGCGCGCGGATTCGATGGACGTCCAGACGTCCAGATCGGCGAGCAGATCGCGCGCATCCGGCGCGAGCGCGACGACGCGCAGGTCGACGTCGTCCGTCTCGCGCCACGGCACCGGCTCGCGCGCCTCGACGATCGCGACCGAGAAGCCGTCGCGCGCGAGCGCTAGCGCCAGCGCGCCGCCGCTTGCGCCCGCGCCGACGACGATGACGTCGAGATCGCCGCGGCGGCTCATTTCGACAACGCCCACGCGGACACGTCGCCGCGAAAACCCATGCCGCGCAGCGCAAAACGGCGCTTGAGCGGCGCGATGCGGTCGAGCGCGTGGAAGCCGAGCGAACGCGCGAGCTTGAGCGGCAACGCGTCGCTCGCGGTGAGGCGCACGAGATCGTCGCTGAACGACGCCGTCGCCTCGCGATCCGCGCCGCGACGTTCGGCGTGGCGCGCGAGCAAGCCGGCGCTGCCCGGATCGGCGTTCGCCGCGACGGCTTCGCGCAGCAGTTCGGCGAGCGTGAGCGCATCGCGCAGGCCGAGGTTGAAACCCTGCGCGCCGAGCGGATGCACGGTCTGCGCGGCGTTGCCGACGAGTACGCTGCGCGGCGCGACGATGCGCTCGGCGAGCATGCGCGCGAGCGGGTACGGCTTGCGCCGGCCGGGTCGCGAAAAACGTCCGGCGCGCCAGCCGAAACGTTCGTGGACGAAAGCGAGGAAGGCCGCATCGTCGAGCGCCGCGATCGCCTGTGCTTCGTCCGTCGGCACGCTCAGCACGAGGCCGGCGCGGCGTTCGCCGAGCGGCAGCAGCGCGACCGGGCCGGAATCGGTGAAACGTTCGTAGGCGGTGCCGTCGAGCGCGCGTTCGGCTGTCAGCGTGGTCACGATCGCCGATTGCGCGTAGTCGTGCTGCGCCGTGCCGATGCCGAGCGAGGCGCGCACGAACGAGTTCGTGCCGTCCGCGCCGACGAGCAGGCGCGTGCGCACGCGCTGCGCGCCGTCGGGCATCTGCAATTCCACTTCGATCGCATCGTCGTGCGTAGCGAGCGAGCGCGCCTGCGCGGGTGCGATGCGTACGAGCGAAGCGCAGCGGTCGAGCCGGCGCAGCAACGCGTTGCCGAGTTCGCGCGCGGGCAGCACCGCGCCGAAGGGCGGCAGGCCGAGCGCAGCGGCGTCGAGGCGTACCGCGCCGAAATCGCCGCGGCGGCTGACGTGGATACGGCGGATCGGCGTCGCCGGCGCTTTCGCATCGAGCACGCCGAGCGCTTCGAGCGCGTTCACGCTGGCGCGGGCGAGCGCGAGGTTGCGTTCGTCGTAGCTCGGTTGCTCGTCGACGCGCGGCGCCGCGGCTTCGGCGAGCGCGACGCGCAAACCCGCGCCGTCGAGCGCGATGGCGAGACTGGCGCCGACGAGGCCGCCGCCGACGATGAGGACATCGACATCGATCATGCCGCCATCATAACGCGGCGCTTGGGCTACACTGTGCGCCTTGTTTCGAACGCCCTCGTCGCGGACACAACCCATGAACGACACGCCCTCCAACCCGGCCCTTTCCTGGCGCAGCGGCATCTTCGCCGTGCTCGCGCTCGCGATGATCGCGACGCGCTCGTCGCTGCTGCGCGACCACCTGTTCCCGCTGCCCGACGCGTCGTGGGCGGTGTTCTTCGTTGCCGGTTTCTACTTCTCTTCCGGCAGCCGCGAGCGCCTGTACGGCCTGTTCTCGCGCAGCCTCGCGATGGGCTCGTTCGTGCTGCTGATGGCGCTCGCCGTGCTCATCGACTACGTCGTGATCTCGGCGCAGGGCATCGGCTTCTGGCAGCACTACTGCGTGTCGCCGGCGTACTGGTTCCTGCTGCCGTCGTATGCGGCGCTGTGGCTCGGCGGCGCTTTCCTGCGCGCGCACTACCGCGGCCTGCATGCGCGCGAACTCGGCCTGCTCGTGGCCAGCGCATTCGTCGCCGCGAGCGTGTGCTATCTGATTTCGAACGGCAGCTTCTACTGGATCAGCGCCAACGTGCCGGCGCGCAGCTTCGCCGGCTGGATCGAGAACCTCGGCGACTGGTATCGGGCATTCATGCAGACGACGCTGGCCTACGTTGCAGTCGCTGCGATCGTGCATGGGTTGGCGGTGCAGTTCCTGCGCTTCGTGCCGACGCGCGAGTCGAGCAACAAGCAGCAGCATTGACGCCGTTGCGATTCGTCAGGTGTTTCCCGTACACGATAGTCAAGTTGTCGCTTACTCTGCCGATTCGCGTACGAGCGAAGTGCTGTTGCATCTGCGTTTCGGCCCTTACAACGACTCGCCTCTCTCATATTTGAAATTTCGTGGAGTAGTGGCGCACCAATTCCCGCATCCACTCATACCTTCATGGGTGTCCGATTTGGTTGCTGTCCCCGCCGAGGAATTGCTTTTGCGGGAGTGGAAGATGATCGCAGAGGGTTTTCGACTTGTCGGTTGGCCCGGCAACTGGGCCGACTCTCTTGAGAACGCCCAACTCTTCTGCAAAACGGAGAAAGTTACCGGCTACGATCTTGAAACCAGCCATGGAATGGATGGCTGGGTGCTTGCCAAGTCCGTAGAGCACATCCTCCTCTCATGACAACTCTTTCGAGCTATCGCCTCAGCGCGGTCTACTCAAGCAATGGGTAACCGCCTCTCCAAGATCTACACGCGCACCGGCGACGACGGCACGACCGGTCTCGGCGACGGCACGCGCGTGGGCAAGGATTCGCTGCGCGTCGCCGCCTACGGCACGGTCGACGAACTCAACAGCGCGATCGGCATCGTGCTCGCCTGCGACGTCGACGCGCGCATACGCGACGTGCTGACGCAAATCCAGCATGACCTGTTCGACCTCGGCGGCGAACTGTGCATCCCGGGCATGGCAATGGTGCACGACGCCGATATCGACCGGCTCGAAGCCACGCTCGACGCGTTCAACGAAGACCTGCCGCCGCTCAAGGATTTCATCCTGCCCGGCGGCGGCATGGCGGCCGCGCAGTGTCATCTCGCGCGCACGATCTGCCGTCGCGCCGAGCGCGAAGTCGTCGCGCTCGGCCGCGTCGAAAGCGTACGCGCGGAAGCGCCGCGCTATCTCAACCGCCTGTCCGACCTGCTGTTCGTGCTGGCCCGCGTACTCGCGCGCGCAAGCGGCCACGGCGAAGTGCTCTGGCAGCACGAGCGCCGCAAGCGCTCGTGACCGCACGCAAGTCCGGCAAGACGCATCCGGTCGCGCTGTTCACGCACGCGGCCTGCCTCGACCACGATCCCGGCCCAGGCCATCCGGAAACGCCGGAGCGGCTCGCCGCCGTGCTCGAAGCGCTCGACGAATCCGCGTTCCCCTCGTTGCGCCGCATCGAGGCGCCGCGCGCGACGCGCGCGCAGCTCGCGCGCGTGCACGTGCGACGGCTCATCGACAGCATCCTCGACCACGGCCCGCTGCACTACTGGCGCATGCTCGACGCCGACACGCTGATGTCGCCCGGCTCGGCCGAAGCCGCGCAGCGCGCCGCGGGCGCGGTCTGCGCCGCGATCGACGCCGCGATGAGCGGCGAATCGCCGCGCGCGTTCTGCGCGGTGCGCCCGCCGGGCCACCACGCGACGCCGGACACGGCGATGGGCTTCTGCCTGTTCAACAACGTCGCCGTCGGCGCCGCACACGCGCTCGCGGCGCACGAACTCGAACGCGTCGCCATCGTCGATTTCGACGTGCACCACGGCAACGGCACGCAAGACATCTTCTGGAGCGAGCCGCGCGTGATGTACGCCTCGTCGCATCAGTGGCCGCTGTATCCGGGCACCGGCGATCGCGCGGAAACCGGCGTCGGCAACATCGTCAACGCCACGCTGCCGGCCGGCGCGGGATCGAAACCGTTCCGCGATGCCTGGGAGAACACCATGCTGCCCGCGCTCGATGCGTTCGCGCCGCAACTCGTGCTGATTTCGGCAGGGTTCGACGCGCACAAGCTCGATCCGCTGGCCAACCTGAACCTCGAAACCGGCGATTACGCGTGGATCACGCACCGCCTCGTCGAGATCGCGCAGCGCCACGCCGAAGGCCGCGTCGTGTCGAGCCTGGAAGGCGGCTACAGCCTGGACGCGCTGCGCGAATCGGTCGCCGCGCACGTTGCGGCGCTCGGCGAATGAAACCTCCGGTTTGCCCGCCGCGCGCCGTTTCGGCAAGCTAGCGCCCTTCGCTTTGACTACGGGTTCCCCGTGCTCTCCAAACCACGTCCTTGCCCGCCGCGACGTTGTCTCGCGCTCGCCGTCCTGCTCGCCCTGCCCGCGCTTGCGCCGGCGGCCGAAGACGATGCCGGCACGCAGTGCCAGATCGGCGTGCTCAAGTGCCCGAAGAAGCCCGCCGACTGGGGCATGTGCGGCAAGAACGACCTGCTCGATTTCTACGTGCCCGGCCTGCCGGTCGAAGGCGATCGCAACAAGGCCGAGCGCACGATCAACGCGCTCAAGGTGAACAGCACCGACAAGAGCCATTACACGCTCGAGGGCAACGCCGAGATCCGCCAGCTCGACCTGTTCGTGCATGCGCAGAAGATCACCTACGACACCGAGACGACCGACTTCACCGCCGAAGGGCCGGTCACCTATCAGGATCGAAGCCTGCTCATGTCCGCGACGAACGCGCGCGGCAATACGGATCTGGACCGCTGCACGCTGGACGGCGCGCGCTACCAGCTCATCGAAGCGCGCGGCAACGGCATCGCGCAGGTCGTCGTCATGGACGATCCCGACCACGCCAAGCTGACGAGCGCGACGTACTCGACCTGCAACCCGGGCGACCAGCAATGGGCGTTCGCCGCGCGTGAACTCGACATCGACCGCGCCGAAGGCGTCGGCCGCGGCCACGGCGTCACGCTGCGCATCCACAACGTGCCGGTGTTCTGGTTCCCGTACATCCGCTTCGCGCTCGACGACCGCCGCGCATCGGGCTTCCTGTATCCGGACATCGGCTACAGCAACCGCCGCGGTTTCGACTTCTCGCTGCCGTACTACTTCAACCTCGCGCCGAACTACGACGCGACGCTGACGCCGCGCATCATGACCGACCGCGGCCTGATGATGGGCGGCGAGTTCCGTTACCTCACGGACAGCAGCGCTGGCGTATTCGACGCCGAATACCTCGCGCACGACAACGGCGCCGCGCAGGAACGCATCGACTACGGCACGCCGGTGCCCGACCAGCGCTGGTGGTACAAATTCAAGGACACGACCAGCCTCTCGCCGAACTGGTTCGCGACGATCGACCTCAATCGCGTCTCCGACGATCGCTATTTCGAGGATTTCGGCCGCGGCCTGTACACGACCGCGATCAGCCTGCTGCCGTCGAGCGCTTACCTCAATGGCCACGGCGACTGGTGGACCGCGTCGATCGGCGGCGACTCGTACCAAATCACCGACCCGACGCTGTCGAACATCTACGAGCCGTACCGCCGCCTGCCGCGCGCGACGCTCAACATCGACAAGCCGTTCGGCGGACTGTTCGAGGCCGAACTCGACTCGGAATTCGTCGCCTTCGACAAGGATCAAGGCCTGACCGGCCAACGCATCGACCTGTATCCGCACCTCGACATGCCGATCGAGGCGGCCGGCTATTTCCTCCGTCCCGAAATCGGTTATCGCTACACGAGCTACAACCTCGACGACCTGCAGGACAGCGGCAATCCGCTGCTCACGTCCAAGCACCCTCATCGCGGCGTGCCGATCTTCAGCCTCGACGCAGGCCTCGTCTTCGAGCGCGACCTGCACTTCGGCGACGAGCAATGGACGCAGACGCTGGAACCACGCGCGTACTACCTGCGCGTGCCGTACCGCAACCAGGACGACCTGCCGGTCTTCGACACGCAGGAAGTGCCGTTCACGTTCGGCCAGATGTTCCGCTCCAACCGCTTCGTCGGCGCCGATCGCCAGATGGACGCGAACAACCTCACGCTGGCGATGACCACGCGCCTGCTCGAGGACTCGACCGGCACCGAGCGCGTCTCCGCAAGCCTCGGCCAGATCCGCTATTTCGACGACCAGCGCGTGCAGTTGCCCGGCCCGAACGGCCAGCCGTTCGCACCGACCACATACGGCGGCTCGGCCTACGCGGGCGAGCTCGACCTGCACATCTCCGACCACTGGCGCATCGTGCTCGACCAGCAGTGGAATCCGAACTCGCACCAGACCGACCTGTCCACGGTCGGCGTGCAGACGCGCTTCGGCGACGGCGGCGTGGTCAATTTCTCCTACCGCTTCCGCCGCGATTTCCTCGAACAGGTCGACCTCACCGCGGCGATTCCGATCGCCGACGGCTGGCGCCTCGTCGGCCGCGAGAACTACGCGCTCAACAACCCGCTCGCGCTGCCGGGTGATCCGCACGGCAAAGGCGGGCGCACGCTGGAACGCTTCCTCGGCGTCGAGCACGAAACCTGCTGCGTGACCTGGCGCGTGCTCGCCCGGCACTGGATCCGCGACGCAGAAGGCAACGCCGACGATGCAATCTATTTCGAACTGGAGCTGAAGGGACTCGGCTCGATCGGCCAGAAGACGGACTCGTTCCTGCGCCGTGCTATTCTTGGTTATCAGTAACTTGCGTGCGCGCCGGCGTCCCGGATCACGCGCTTCGACCTTTCCGGAAAACCCCATGAAGCATTTCCTGTTGGCCCTTCTCGCTGCTTCGGCAGCGGCTTTCCACGCGCCGGTCGCGCTCGCGCAAGCCGCGGGCAGCGGCGAACCCGTCGACGGCATCGTCGCCGTCGTCAACGAGGACATCGTCCTGCGCAGCGAGCTCGACCACCAAGTCGCGCAGGTCACCACGCAGTTCGCCAACAACCCAAGCCAGCTGCCGCCGCGCGACGTGCTCGAACGCCAGCTGCTCGATCGCCTGATCCTGCAGAAATTGCAGATCGCCAAGGCCGCCGATTCGGGCATCAAGATTTCCGATGCGCAGATCGATCAGACGCTGACGCAGATCGCCGGGCAGAACCACCTCGAAGTCGGTCAGCTGCGCGGCGCGATCGAAAGCCAGGGGCTCGACTACGGCCAGTTCCGCAACAACGTGCGCGACCAGTTGCTCGTGCAGCAGTTGCGCCAACGCATCGGCCAATCGCGCGCGCAGGTGAGCGAGGCCGAGATCGACAGCCTCATCAAGAATGGCCAGGTGCGTTCCGGCCAGCTGCACACCGCGCACATCGTCATCAACGTGCCGGAAGGCGCCACGCCGGACCAGATCGACGCCGCGCGCACCAAGGCCGACGACGTCGTCAAGCAGATCCGCGGCGGCATGGATTTCGGTGCGGCCGCGATCCGCTACTCCAACGCGGAAGACGCGCTGCAGGGCGGCGACCTCGGCTGGCGCAACGTCAACGAGCTGCCGCCGGCGTTCATCGACGCGACCGAGAAGATGCAGGAAGGCGAAGTCACCGAGCCGCTGCGCGGCCCGAACGGGTTCCACATCATCAAGCTCGTCGGCAAGCGCGACGGCGGCGCGCAGATGATCACCGAGTACAACGTGCAGCACATCCTCATCAAGACCAGCGAACTCGTCTCCAGCGAGCAAGCCAAGCAGAAGATCGAGGACATCCGTCGCCGCATCGTCGGCGGCGAGGATTTCGCCAAGGCCGCGGCCGACTACTCGCAGGAAACCGAAACCGCGCGCCTCGGCGGCGACATGGGCTGGTTCGCAGCCGATGCCTACGGCCCGAAGGTGCAAGGCATCATCGACGGCCTGAAGAAGGGCGAAGTGTCGCAGCCGTTCGAAGCGCCGCCCGGCTGGCACCTGCTCAAGCTCGTCGACTCGCGACAGAGCGACAAGGCCGGCGAAATGCAGCGCGCGGAAGCGAAGAACATGATCTTCCAGCGCAAGGCCGAAGAGGAATACACGAGCTTCCTGCGCCAGCTGCGCAGCGAGGCCTACGTCGAAATCCGCCTGCCCGGCGGCGACACCGGCGCGTCCAAGCCGGCGTCCTGAGCCCTGCGGCGGGATTTGCGATGACCGTCCAGCGCGACGCCGCGGCGCTGCCGCGCATCGCGCTGACTGCGGGCGAGCCGGCCGGCGTCGGCGCCGAACTCATCGTGCGATTGGCCGCGAGCGACATCGCGGCCGACCTCGTCGCGATCGCCGACTCCGGATTGATCGAGAGCGCCGCGAAGTCGCTCGGCGTCGTGCTTGATCTCGCGCCATACGATGCTTCCGCCCCGATCGCGACGCGCGCTCCGCATTCGCTGCGCGTCGCTTCGATCCCACTCGCCGCACCCGTCGTGCCGGGCCGGCTCGACACGCGCAATGCGAAGCACGTGCTCGGCATGCTCGCGCGCGCCGCCGACGGCGCAGCCAGCGGCGAGTTCGACGCGATCGTCACCGCGCCCGTGCACAAGGGCGTCATCAACGATGCCGGCGTCGCCTTCACCGGCCACACGGAATTCTTCGCCGAACGTGCGCATTGTGACGTCGTCATGATGCTCGCGACCGAACGCGAAGGCGCGCATCCATTGCGCGTCGCGCTGGCGACGACGCATCTGCCGCTCAGCGAGGTGCCGCGAGCGATCACGCGCGAGTCGCTCGCGCGCACGCTGCGCATCCTCGACGCGGACCTGCGCGCGCGCTTCGCGATCGCGCGCCCGCACATCGCCGTGCTCGGACTCAACCCGCACGCGGGCGAAAGCGGGCACCTCGGCCGCGAGGAAATCGACATCATCGAACCCGTGCTCGCCGCGCTGCGCGCCGAAGGTCTCGACTTGTGCGGCCCGACGCCTGCCGACACCGCGTTCGTGCCGCGCCAGCTCGCGCACTTCGACGCCGTGCTCGCGATGTACCACGACCAGGGTTTGCCGACGCTCAAGTACGCGGGCTTCGGCCACGCGGTCAACGTCACGCTCGGCCTGCCCTACGTGCGCACCTCAGTCGACCACGGCACTGCGCTCGACCTCGCCGGCACCGGTCGCGCCGATGCCGGGAGCCTGTTCGCGGCGACGCGGCTCGCACTCGATCTCGCCGCGAAACGCCGCGGCTGAATGCCTATAGCTGCCCGATCAGCAGCTGCACCGCAAGGCTGCTCATCGATACCGCCGCCCACACGCCGAAGCCGAGCAGGATCGGCCGTGCGCCGCTCGCGATCATCTTGCGCAAGTCGGCGGAGAGGCCGATCGCGGTCAGCGCAACGATGATGAGGAACTCGGCGACGACGTGCAGCGGCGGCAACAGCTCGGCGGGAATCAGACCCATCGTGCGCAGCGCGGAAGCGGCGAGGAACCAAAGGATGAACCACGGAAAGATGCGGCGCAGGCTGAAATCGCTCGCGCCCTTCTTCTTCTCGCGCGCGGCGACGGCGAAAGCGAGGATCAGGCAGATCGGAATGATCAGCGTCGCGCGCGTGAGCTTGACGATCGTCGCGTAGTCACCCGCCGCGTGGCTGTAGCTGTAGCCCGCCGCGACCACGGACGAGGTGTCGTTGATCGCCGTGCCGGCCCACAGACCGAAGCCGAGATCGGACAGATTCAACGCATGTCCGAGAAGCGGAAACAGCAGGACCGCGACCACGTTGAACAGGAAGATCGTCGAAATCGCGAACGCGGTGTCGTGCTCGTCGGGCTTGATGATCGGCGTCACCGCGGCGATCGCCGAACCGCCGCAGATCGCGGTGCCGACGCCGATCAGGATCTTCAGCTTGTCGTGCACGCCGAGCCCGCGGCCCAGCGCCCACGCGCTGAGGAACGCGACGGTCAACGTCACCAGCGTCACCGACAACGACTCCAGACCTGTCTTCGCGACCTGCGTGAGGCTCAAGCCGAAACCCAGCGCGACGATCGACCACTGCAGCACCTGCTTGCCCGCGAACGCGATGCCCGGCGTGAAACGCGCATCCGGCGCGGCGACGTTGCGCACGGCGATGCCGAGCAGGATGCCGATCACCGGGCCGCCGATCAGCGGGATCAAACGGCCCAGCCACCATGCGACCAGCGCGACGGCGACGGCGAGCAGCAGGCCAGGCGCGCGGCCGCGCAGATCGAAACGGAGAGCGATGGGCGAAGCATTCATCGGACGAACCTTGCGTGGATGCGCGCATTGTCCGCGCCGCTTTCGATCAGGAAAATTTTGAATATCTGATTGTTTGTATAAGATATTCTGATGAACAACATCAGCCCGCGCCAGCTCGGCGTGTTCGTGCAGGTCGCGCTGCTGGGCAGCGTGCGCGCCGCGGCCGAACGCCTGTTCATGACCCAGCCCGCGGCGAGCATGGCGCTGGCCGAACTCGAACGTCAGCTCGATGCACCGCTGTTCGACCGCGAACGCGGCCGCTTGCGGCTCAATCCGCGTGGTCGCGAACTGTTGCCGCTTGCGCAGGAACTGCTCGAACGCCACGCCGAGTTCGGCCGCCGCGGCCGCGAAGACGGCGATGCGCTGTCGGGGGAACTGCGTATCGGCGCGAGCAACACGGTCGGCAATTACCGCGTCGGCGAATTGCTCGGCGAATTCGTGCGCGCGCATCCGCGCGTCGCGATCCGCCTGCGCGTGGCGAACACCGACGCGATCGCCGCGGCGATGCTCGAACACAGTCTCGACCTCGGCTGCGTCGAAGGGCCAGTCACGCATCCGCAACTGGAAGCGCGGCCGTGGCGCGACGACACGCTGCTGATCTGCGCGTCGCCGGATCATCCGTTGTCGCGAAAACGCGGCCTGAAGCCCGCCGATTTCGCGGGTGCGCGCTGGGTCTTGCGCGAACCCGGCTCGGCTACGCGTGCGATCAGCGAGCGCGTGCTGTCGCAATTGCCGCCGGGCGAGACGGTGCTCGAACTCGACCAGATCGAAGCGATCAAGCAGGCCGTGGTCGCCGGCCTCGGCATCGCCTGCCTGCCGCAGGTCGCGGTGGTCGACGCGCTCGCGGCGGGTCGCCTGAAGGCGTTGAAGACGCCGTTCCTCGACCTGCGCCGCAAGTTGTGGATGCTGATCCACAAGCAGAAATACCGCGGCGCGTTGCTCGATG
The DNA here is from genome assembly GCA_029779475.1 of Pseudomonadota bacterium. Lineage (GTDB taxonomy): Bacteria > Pseudomonadota > Gammaproteobacteria > Xanthomonadales > Rhodanobacteraceae > Dokdonella_A. Next base: position 15,166 of record JAKPAN010000240.1, on the reverse strand, counting down.
CGTTCGTCGCGCAGGCGAAGCTGGAACGTTGAATTCATGACGCTTGCCTTCGCCGGCCAAGGCATCGGCTACGATGCGCGCATGAGCGAATCGCGCCACGTCCACAAGAAACAGTTCGGCCAGCACTTCCTGCACGACGATGCGGTCGTCGCCAACATCGTGCGCGCGATCGCGCCGCGCGCGGGCGAGCACGTCGTCGAGATCGGCCCGGGCGACGGTGCGTTGACGCTGCCGCTGCTGCGCGCGCTCGGCCGGCTCACGGTGATCGAACTCGACCGCGACCTCGTGCCCCGCCTGGAAAACACCGCACGCGGCGTCGGTGAACTGACCATCGTCAACGCCGACGTGCTCGGCGTCGATTTTTCCGCGCTCGCCGGCGGTGCGCCACTGCGCGTGGTCGGCAACCTGCCCTACAACATTTCCTCGCCGATCCTGTTCCATTGCCTCGACCACGTCGACGCGATCACCGACATGCATTTCATGCTGCAGAAGGAAGTCGTCGACCGCATGGCCGCGGCGCCGGGCAGCAAGGTCTACGGACGGCTCTCGGTGATGCTGCAACTGGCCTGCCGCGTCGAACCGCTGCTGCACGTGCCGCCGGAAGCATTCCGGCCGCCGCCGAAAGTCGAATCGGCCGTCGTGCGCCTGCTGCCGCGCGCGCCTGCGCAGCGGCCCGGCGTCGATCCTGCGCTGCTCGCCAACGTCGTGCGCGCCGCGTTCGGCCAGCGCCGCAAGACGCTCGCCAACGCGCTGCACGGCCTGCTCGATGCGCAAACCATCGCCGCCGCGGGCATCGATCCGCGCGCGCGCGCCGAGCAGATCGCGCCGGACGGCTTCGTCGCGCTTGCCCGCGCCGCGCAGGTCGCCGAAAATCCGCAACCATGAGCGGCCAAAAGCCTTACGACATCGCCATTTCCGTCGACATGCGATTCCTCGACGACCAATCCGCGCCCGCGGAAAACCGTTACGCGTTCGCGTACACAATCACGATCGCCAACCACGGCTCGGTCGGCGCGCGCCTGTTGTCGCGCCACTGGATCATCACCGACGCCAACGGCAAGGTGCATGAAGTGCGCGGCGACGGCGTCGTCGGCGAGCAGCCGTGGATGCGCCCGGGCGGCGGTTTCGAATACACCTCGGGGGCGGTCATCGAAACCGAACTCGGCACGATGCGCGGCAGCTACCAGATGGTCGCCGACGACGGCACGCAGTTCGACGCGATGATCCCGACGTTCGTGCTGACCACGCCAAGGACGCTGCACTGATGGCCACGTGGGCGATCGGCGACGTCCAGGGCTGCCACGACGAACTCACCCGCCTCATCGACAAGCTGCGCTTCGATCCGGCGAACGACACGCTGTGGTTCTGCGGCGATCTCGTCAACCGTGGCGGGCAATCGCTCGCGGTGCTGCGCACGATCAAGTCGCTCGGCGAGCGCGCGATCGTCGCGCTCGGCAATCACGACCTGTCGTTGCTCGCGGTGTCCGAGCGCAAGCGCGAGGATCAGGCGCGCGTCAATCCGGAATTGCGCGAAGTGCTGTTCGCGCCCGACCGCGACGAACTGATTGGCTGGCTGCGCACGCGCAAGCTCGTGCACGTCGATCGCGGCCTCGGCTACCTGCTCGTCCATGCCGGCCTGTTCCCGCGCTGGACGACGCAGCAGGCCGAGGAAATGGCGCGCGAAATCGAAGACAAGCTGCATGGCGACGGCTATCGCCGCCTGCTCAAGCAGATGTTCGGCAACAAGCCCGATTTGTGGACACCGAAGCTGCGCGGCATCGACCGCTGGCGCGCCGGCATCAACGTGTTCACGCGCATGCGCTTCGCCGACGTGCGCGGCCGCATCGCCTTCACCGACAAGGGCGCGCCGGGCACACAGCGGCCCGGGTTGTATCCGTGGTTCGAAATTCCTGGCCATGTCAAACGCGACCTCAAGGTCGTCTGCGGCCATTGGTCGACGCTCGGCCGCTTCGCGGGTCTCGGCGTGCATGCGATCGACACCGGCTGCGTCTGGGGCGGCTGGCTGACCGCAATGCGGCTCGACGTGGAAGAACCGGAGTACGTGACGATCAAGTCCGACCGCAAGCCGGCACCGGGCAAGGAAATGGATTGACTCATCCGAACGGAGGGGCCATGAAACTCAAGCTGGCTTTGGCAACGGTGATAGGTTTGTTGGTCGGCGCCGTGACCGGCGGGTATCTAGGCCACGTGGCATCGCAATGGTTCGTAGAAGTCATCTATTCGTCACGGCTCGACACGCGATTGGTCGATCACGTCCTGTGGCTCAAGCTCCTCGACGAAGGCAAGACCGAATCCTTGCGGCAAGCTCTTCTCGCCGACGTGCAGGTGGACACCATCGCCGCAGAATCATTGGATTTGACGTCCTCGCCCAACTCAGGCATTTCCGAAAGTCGTCGTCGTCTTCTGCGTTTCGCGAGAATGTCAGGCGAGCTGAAATCCGTTCGCGAAGACACTTCCGAACTCGGCAAGGAAGCGGCCAAGGCGCGAGAGCGTATTCCCGCGCAGCCTTGATCAACGTCCGCGAGAGATAGCCTATCGATCGAAGGACATCGCTTCGGCACTATGAAGCGCGGCGCACATAGTCGACGAAATCCATTGCGAATTCGTGCCTCGCGTTGACTGCGTGATGTTCGCGCGCCATTTCCAGCCATTCACGCGAATCAAAACGCGGAAAATACGCGTCGGCATCCGCGGCTTCCGTGTCGATCCAGGTGAGATGTAAGTGCGTCGCGCGCGGCAATGCTAGCGCGTAGACTTCGCCGCCGCCGATGACGGCCAGTTCCGCTTCACGACGCATGCCGGCGCCGGCGCGCGCCTGAGCGTACGCGAGCGCCTCATCGAGTGAATGCACAACAATTTGCCCCTCGAACGGCGCGCGATCGCCCCGCGTCAACACAAGGTTGTCTCGGCCCTGCAGCGCGCGGCCGATCGCCAGCGCCGTCTTGCGGCCCATGAGCACGGGCTTGCCGAGCGTGAGCGCCTTGAAGCGCTTGAGATCGTCGGGCAGATGCCACGGCATCGCGCCGTCGCGGCCGATGGCGTGGTTGAGGTCGAGTGCGGCGATGAGCGAGATTTCCATCGAGCGTCAAACCGCCACCGGCGCCTTGATCGCCGCGTGCGGTGCGTAGTCGACGATCTTCACGTCGTCGTAGCGGAAATCGAACAATGAGCGCACGTCCGGGTTGAGCACCAGTTTCGGTAACGCGCGCGGCTCGCGCGCGAGCTGCTCACGCGCCTGCTCGAAGTGGTTCGAATACAAGTGCGCGTCGCCGAGCGTGTGCACGAAATCGCCGGGCGCAAGATCGCAAACCTGCGCGACCATGTGCGTCAACAGCGCATAGCTGGCGATGTTGAACGGCACGCCGAGGAAAATGTCGCCGGAACGTTGGTAAAGCTGGCACGACAGCTTTCCGTTTGCGACGTAGAACTGGAACATCGTATGGCACGGCTGCAGCGCCATCTTCGGCAGGTCAGCAACGTTCCACGCGCTGACGACGAGGCGGCGCGAATCGGGATTGCGCTTGATCTCATCGACGACCCACGCGATCTGGTCGATGACGCGTCCGTCGACGGCCGACCACGAGCGCCACTGCTTGCCGTAGACCGGTCCGAGTTCGCCGCGCTCGTCGGCCCATTCGTCCCAGATCGAAACGCCGTTGTCCTTGAGGTAGGCGATGTTCGTCTCGCCGCGCAGGAACCAGATGAGTTCATGCACGATCGACCGCAGGTGCAGTTTTTTCGTCGTGACCAGCGGAAAACCTTCCGCGAGGTCGAAGCGCATCTGCCAACCGAATACGCTGCGTGTGCCGGTGCCGGTGCGGTCGGACTTTTCGGTGCCGTGCTCGAGGACGTGGCGCAGCAGATCGAGATAGGCGCGCATCAGGTCACACCCTTCTTTTCGGCATCGTCCGGCATCGCCACCGAATACAGACGCAGCGTCGGCGCGCTGCGCGAACGCCAGAGCAGGAACAGGCCGACGAAAATCAGCGGCAACGAAAGCACCTGCCCCATCGTGACCCAGCCGAAGGCGAGATAGCCGAGCTGCGCGTCGGGAATGCGCACGAATTCGACGAGGAAACGGAACACGCCATACAGCAGTGCGAACAAACCCGACACCGCGTAACGCGGCCGCGGCTTGCGCGAATAAAACCAGAGCGCGGCGAACATCACGACGCCTTCAAGCGCAAATTCGTAAAGCTGCGACGGATGCCGCGCGTACATCTCGAGCTGGCCGGCCTGATACATCGCCTGCACTTGCTCACGCGTCTTGTCGATGAGTTCGGGCGCATTCGGGAAAATCATGCCCCACGGCTTCTGCGTGAATGCGCCCCACAATTCACCGTTGATGAAGTTGCCGAGTCGACCGAAGCCGAGCCCGATCGGCACCAGCGGCGCGACGAAGTCGATCGTGTCGAAGAAATGCAATCCGTGGCGGCGCGTCCACAGCCAGCCCGCGACGAGCACGCCGAGCAGGCCGCCGTGGAACGACATGCCGCCGTCCCAGACGCGGAACACGTCGAGCGGGTGCGCGAGGTATTCGCTGAAGTTGTAGAACAGCACGTAGCCGATGCGGCCGCCGAGGATCACCCCAAGCATCACGTAGAACGCGAGATCGGAGAAATCGTCACGCTTGACCGGCAAGCGCCCCTGCGCGAGTCGCTTCTGGCCGAACCACCACGCGCCGGCGAAGCCGAGCAGGTACATGATGCCGTACCAGTGCACCTGCACCGGGCCGAACGAGAAAGCGACAGGATTAAAGTCGACAAGATAGGGCACGCAAGTTTCCGGCATGGACAGCAGGTATCAGTCTGGCGGATTTGATTTCGCGCGTCACGCGACTAGGCTGCCTTGCATGGCATACTATTTTGCGCCTTTGTCACAGGACTCGAACGAATGGACGCGCCCGCAGGAAACTCAGGCTCGATTCGCTGGCTGGTTGCCCTACTCTTTTTTTCCGCAGCCGGCATACCCGATGCGATGGCCCAAGATCTTGGTTCTATTTCGGGGCACGTGCATCGACCTGGTGGCGACCCTGCCGCCGGCGTCGCGGTTACGGCTATCACCACGACTTGGGAATTCGGAGGCAGCAACACCGTGCAGGACGATGGATCCTACGCCATCGGCGATTTGCCAACTGGCACGTACCGGTTATGCGTCGGGGGCTTGTCCGATGGCGTGCTGCGGCAGTGCTACGACCACTTCAATGCGACCTCGCCTCTCTCACAGCCAGCCTATTCGCCAATTGCTCTCGCAGTTGCGCAACACGTCGGGGATATCGACTTCGATCTTGCTCGTGGAGGCACGATCGCTGGCCACATCACTGACGGGTATTCGAGCGAGTCGTTCTCGGGCTTGAACATGGGTTTTCGGATATACGCCGAAGACGGCGAGTATCTCGACACGATCGACCTGACGACAGACGAAGCAGGCAACTATGCCGCATCCGGATTTCCGGACGGACGCTATTACTTGCTCGTCTCGGCCTACACGATTCCGGCTTCCGATGCCTCGCAAGTCTATGGTAGCGGCCCCTGCCCGACTAACGGCTGCGATCCTATGCAGGGGACGCCCATCGTCATTGCAGAGGGAAACACGCGGGTCGGAATCGATTTCACGTTCCATCCGTCTGCCGTCGTCATCGGCCACGTCCGCGACGCCGGAAACCAGCAACCCATCGCCAATGCATTGGTGACGAGTTATGTCCCGCACTCCTCTCCTTTCGGCACGACCTGGTCGGAAGAGATGACTGCGCGCACTGATACTTCTGGCGCGTATCAGCTTTACACAGGTTCGGACAGGCGCTTTTCGGTTCAAGTCGACGCGCCCTACGTGAACAGCGTTTACCCCAACATTCCCTGCACTGTGGTCTGGAACTGCGTGCAACAGGCCGAGTCGGTACCGATTCCGCAAGGCGGCACAAAGACCTTGGATTTTGCGATAACCCGAGGCGTCGCGCTGCGCGGCCGAATCGTCACAGCAGCGCACATCCCGCTCGACGGAAATTTCGCGATTGGCATCAAGCACGCGGATGGCACGTATTCCGATCAGCCATACACCGATACCGCCGGAAATTTCGTCTCCCGCGGCTGGCCAACATCGGCGTCCGACACCTACTACGTGAAGGTGACGTCTTGGCGGCCATTCGGGTGTTTCTACTATCTGAATCGCGTTTGCTCTGCAGACTACGATCCGATGAATTCGATGGCCACGCCGATCCACCTTTCTCCCGGAATGAACGAGATCGAGATCCCCGTTCTCACGGACGACATCTTCTTCGACCTCTTCGATCGTTGACGCCAGCAGCCAATTCCTGCAAGTGAGTTTGGTTACGCCGGCAACACGCGGCAGACGAACCCCTTGAGATATTCCGTCTCCGCGATCGCCGGATGCACGGGATGGTCGGGCGCCTGCTGCAGGCCGATCAACATTTGCGCATAGCGATCGAGATGGCGCGCGCCCTGTTGCACGGCATCGAGCAGCGCGGCGCGTGGCATGTGGTGCGAGCATGAACAGGTGAACAGGATGCCGTCGCGCGACAGCACCTGCATGCCGAGTTCGTTGAGCCGACGATAGGCAAGACGGCCTTCGGCGACGTCCTTCTTGCGCTTGATGAACGCGGGTGGATCGAGGATGACGACGTCGAAGCGCTCGCGGGCCTCGCGCAACGCGCGCAGGTGGTCGAACGCATCCGCGCGCACGGCGCTGACGCGGTCGCCGAAACCGTTGCGTTCGGCGTTCGCACGCGTCGCCTCGACCGCCGATGCGGACGCGTCGACGCAGACGACTTCGCTCGCGCCATACGCAGCCGCGCGGATGCCCCAGCCGCCGAGGTACGAGCACACGTCGAGCACGCGCTTGCCGGCGACGAAACGCGCGAGCTGGTCGCGGTTTTCGCGCTGATCGTAGAACCAGCCGGTCTTCTGCCCGCCAACGGGATCGACGGCAAAGACGAGATCGCCTTCGCGCGCAAACGTCTCGCCGCCGTATTCGCCGTGACCGAGGTCGGCATATTCGGGCAACTGCTCCATCGCGCGGATCGCGGCGTCGTTCTTCCACCACAGCTGGCGCGGACGCAGCACCTTGACCAGCGCGTCGCGGATGTCGTCCTTGCGCCGCTCCATGCCTGCGGTCGTCGTCTGAGCGACAAGCACGTCGCCAAAACGGTCGACGGTGAGTCCTGGCAAACCGTCGGATTCGCCGAACACGAGACGGTAGTACGGCTGTGCGTAAAGCCGCTCGCGCAACGCGAGCGCGACGTTGAGCCGATGCACGATCAACGACGCATCGAGCGCATGATCGAGCCCACGCGAAACGAGACGCGCCGCGATCAGCGAATTCGGATTGACGTAACCGACGCCGATCGCCTTGCCGCGATGGTCGACGATCGCGCAGGCATCGCCCGGCGCGAAGTCCGACAGCGGCGAACGCGCGACGTCGACCTCGTTGGAGAACACCCACAAATGCCCGGCGCGCAGGCGCGCGTCCTCGCCGCGTTTGAGATGCAGCGCCGGATATTCGATGTGTTCGCTCATGGCGCAGGCTCCAGGACGGGACGCGCACGCTAGCGCCTCGGCGCTCGCGCAACAAGCACCGGCCGCCGCGGATCGGCGGCCGGCGCATCCGGGCGCGTCAGAACGTCGCCTCCAGGCTCGTGACGAACGTGCGACCCGGGAACGGGTGGTACAGGAAGTAATCGCGGTTCGTCAGGTTGTCGACGCCGGCAGCGAGCGTGATGCGTTCGTCGAAGCGCCATTGCACGCGCGCGTCGAAGACGAGGAATGCATCGAACGCACCGAACACGTGCGAGACGCGATCGGTATTGTCGAGCGTCGAGTACTGCCTGCTGCTGTAGCGCCCGGCGAGCGTGAACGACCAGCGTTCGCCGGGGCGATACGTTGCGACGGCCGTGGCGCGCCAGCGCGGCACGTTGGGCGCGTGCTTGCCGCGCGAGGTCGAGCCGTTCGTACCAACAAAGGAATCGTTGGACAGGATCGTCGAATCGACGAAGGTGACACTGGCGGACAGATCGAGCCCGCGCATCCCGACGTCGCTCGCTTGCGTCGCGATCTCGACGCCGCGGTTGCGCACCTCGCCGACGTTCTGGACGAAGTTCACCGGCGCGGCGACGCCGGGCAGGGTCGACGTCTGCGCGATCAGCGCATCGCGCATGTTTTCCTGGAACAGCGACACGCGCAGCTCGCCGTCGGACGAAGTTCGCACGAAGGCGAGTTCGCCGCTCGTCGCGCGCTCGGGTTTCAGGCCGGGATTCGGCGCCACGAAGGTCGAGCCCGTCGAAACGATCTGGTACAGCTCGCTCACGGTCGGGAAGCGCACGGCCTTGCCCAGCGAGGCGGTCACGCGCCAACGCGGCGCGAGCTGCCAGGCGAGCGTCGCCTTCGGCGATACGACATTCGCGGACGCATCGGGTTGCGCGATCGCGATACCGCCGCTGACGTTGAAGCCGTCGCTCGCCCGCCAATGCTCCGCGCGCACGCCGAGCGTCGCGAGCCAGCCCGGCGCGAACGTCCACGCGTCCTGCATCCACAGCGCCTGCGTGCGCGTCATGCCGCTGCCCGCCGTGTAGAGGCCGCTTCGACTGCCGCGATCGAACCAGGAAGTGAGGTTCCAGGTCGGATTGTCGAGTTCATAGGTGTCGCCGTGCGCGCCGAAGGAAATCTCGTGCGTGCGCGCCGCCGAACGCCAGGTCGCGCTGACATCCAGCGTGCTCCAGTTCGTGCCGCCGAGTTCGGCGTCTCGTCCGTTCGTCGCGTACGACAGGCCTGCGAGCACACCGGCCGGCGACCGTTGCCGGTCGTGCAGGTAGCCGTAGTGCGTGACGACGGCCTCGCCGTCCCAATCGCCGCCCGTGTCGGACTTGAGCGACAACGCCTGCATGAGGTGTTCGGCGTCGAGTGCGTAGCGATTGCTCGCAAAGCCGTTCGCGCCGCCGAACGTGGGAACGCCCGAGGCATCCGCGAGATAGCTCTGCACGCGCGAATCGCCTTCGTTGCGCCACCAGCCGGCGAGGTACGACGCACGCAGCGAGGGCGCGAGGTCGATGCTCAATCGCGCGGTGAGATCGTGCTGCAACGTATGCAGCAGGCCGCCCGCGCCGAGTACGTTGGCCGGCTGCCCGAGCTTGTTGTCCGCAGGGATCGCGCCCGTCGTTCCATCCGGGATTTTCGCGGCCGTGATGTACGACAAAGGTTGGCTGAAACTGTTCAGCACGTCGCCGCCGAGGAGCCAGGACACGTCGCCGCTGCGTCCCGAGAACGTCGCGCTGGCCTGGCTCGTCGGGTAGTCGCCGCTCGTGCGGTAGCCGTCGAAATCCTGCAGGGTCATCGTCTGCGCAAACGTGAAGTGCGTGTCGTCGCTTCGCTGCGTCTCGATGCGCAACACGCCGCCGACGGAATTGCCCGGATAAGCGGCCGAAAACGGCCCGTAGAGCATCGTCACGCGCTCGATGCTGCTCGCCGCGACGATGCCCCAGCGCGGCGCTCCGATCGTGTTGTTGTTGGCGATCAACGCCGAGATCGGCACGTCGTCGACATACACGAGCGTGCGAGCGCTCGAGCCCACGCCCCAGGTGCGCGTCGCGAGCACGGGCTGCGTGTCGCCGATGTTGCGCTTGCGCACGAACAGGCTCGGCAGGTATTTCACGGCGTCTTCGACGTCGACGATGTTGATCTGGCGCCGGGCCTGTTCCGCATCGATGCCGACGGCGGTCGACGGAAACGCCGGGCTTTCGATCGCGTCGCGAGACGCTTTCACGTCGACGCTCGGCAAGCGTGCGGGTTCGCGCTCGCGCGCCTCCGCCGATGGATCGTGAGCATCGGTGTCAGCGTGCGCGAATGCGACGCCGGCACCCAGCATGAAGGGAATAAACGACGCGCACATCCGTCGCGTCGCGCTGAAAACGGCCGACGCGACAATACGCGCGCCGACCGCGAATGGATCGATTCGTTGCATGGAAAACTCCGCTGGCGCAGGCGCGCGCAACGGCGGACGAAGCCGCCCGGCTGCGCGCAGTCATTCGAGGGAATGGTTCGGCTACGCGAACGAAGGTGGCCCGCGCGGACGCGCGGCGATGACGAAACGCGGCGAAAGCCGAGCCGCGACGAAAACCGGCGGCAACGGCTGCGGCAACGCGATCGTCGCGAGCGGCGGATGCGACACGCTGCCGACCGACGGCGCCTGCGCGAAGAAATCGCAGTAGCCGCATTGTTTCCAGTCGTCAGGGTCAGCCGGCTGCCTTTGTGCGCCGGCATGCTGGTGCGCGGCGTGTGCACCGCCCGCCGCCATCGCGTGATGCATCGCATGCATGCCCGCGTGCGGAGACGCGCCCGCGCGCCACTGCGAGATCGTCGGCGCAAGCGCGACGAGCAGCATGGCGAACAGGCCAGGCCACGCGAGATGGCGTTGCGAAGTGCGGCGGATCACGGTGTTGAACGCGGTCGGGCGCGAACCCGCACCGCGACTTTTCCCAAGGGCGCGACGGAATGCGCGGCGCAAGAACCGCCGCGCTCGACGACGTTACAGCAGCACGGGCCGATCCGGCAATTCGTCGGGATTGCGCTGGCCGTTCGCGGGGAAATGACGCACGAGGATCGCGTTGATCGCCTCGACGCCTGCGATCGCACCGCCTTCGTAGTCGCCATCGGCGAAGCGCGTGCGCATGAGTTCGCACACGTCGCGCCATTCGTTTTCATCCACCTTCGCGGCGATGCCGCGGTCGGCGACGATCTCGATCGCATGGTCGGCAAGCAGCACGTAGACGAGCACGCCGGTGTTGTGTTCGGTATTCCAGACGCGCAAATGCGCGAACACCTCGCGCGCACGATCGCGCGCGTCGCGACCGCGCAGGATGCTCGCGGTGCTCAGGCTGCCTTCGACGGCAAACACGATTTCGCCGAGATGCCGTGTTTCGCTCGCGGCGATCGCGTGCTGGATGGCGTCGAGCACGGGCGCTGGGAAACGTCCGCGGGCAAGGCCGAAGTCGAACAGATGGCGAAGGACGCGCATCACCAGCTCCCCGAGGCGCCGCCGCCGGAAAACCCGCCGCTGGAGCCGCCGCTGAATCCGCCGCCGCCGCTGAATCCACCACCACCACCGCCGCCGAATCCACCGCCACCAAATCCACCGCGGCCGCCTCCGCCGACGAATCCGCCGCCTCCGACGCTGACCAGACCGAACAGGCCTCCGAGCACGCCGAGCACCACCGCGAGAACCAGCGAACCGCTCATCAGCCAGCACGCGATGCCGGTGCCGACGCCGACCAGCGGCGCGCGGATGCCAGCCGGCAGGAAACTGAAGAATCCGCGCAGCAGCAGCACGGCGAACCACGACACCAGGATGCCGCGGCCGATACCCCCGCTGCCGTCGTTTTGTTCGTCGGCGAGCGGCGGCGGCAGCGGTTCGTCGTTGATGAGTCTGGTCAGCGCGCCGACGGCGTCCTCGATGCCGCCGTTGTAGTCGCCAGCGCGGAATTTCGGCGTGATGTATTCGCGGATGATGCGTGCCGCCGCGGCGTCGGGAATCGCGCCTTCGAGATCCTGCCCGACTTCGATGCGCACGCGATGGTCGTCCTTGGCGACGATCAGCAAAACGCCGTCATGCGTCTTGCCGTCGCTGCGCGAGAGTTTCCACGCGTCGGTGACGCGAATGCTGTATTGCGCGATGTCTTCGGGCGCCGTGGTCGGCAGCAGGAGGATCGCCACGCGCGAGCCCTTGCTCTTTTCCAGCGCTTCCAGCTGCGTTTCGAGCGTTTGCTTCTGCTGCGCGTCGAGCGTGCCGGTGAGATCGGTCACGCGCGCACCGAACGGGGGGATCGGCTGCAGGCCGCTGTCGGCTGCAAATGCGGCAGCCGACAAGCACAACAATCCCAACAGCAGACTGCATAGCAGGCCGCGCAGAAAGCGCGCACGCCCCAAGGACTTCGTCATCCCCGCGAAACCGGGAATGACGTCAATGGGCTGGCGATCCCGCTCGCGCACGCAGCGCATCCGAGACCGTCAGTTCTGCGGCTGCGGCGCGGCCGGCGCAGGCGGCGCGGGCTTGCTGAAGTCGACAGTCGGCGCGGTCGAAATCTGCTTTTCGTTCTCGACCGAGAAATTCGCCTTCGGCTTGTAGCCGAACATCATCGCGGTGAGGTTGGTCGGGAACGAACGGATGTAGGTGTTGTAGTCCTGGATCACCGTGATGTAGCGGTTGCGCGCGACGGTGACGCGGTTCTCCGTACCTTCGAGCTGCGCCTGAAGGTTCTGGAACAAGCCGTCCGCCTTGAGCTGCGGATAGTTTTCCGACACCGCCATCAGGCGCGACAGCGCGCTCGACAGTTCGCCCTGCGCCTGCTGGAACGCCTTCATCTTGTTCTCGTCGGACAGGTCGTCCGCGGTGAGGTTGATCTGGCCGACCTTGGCGCGCGCCTCGGTGACCTTGGTGAACACCTCTTCCTCGTGCTGCGCGTAACCCTTCACCGTGTTGACGAGGTTGGGTACAAGATCGGCGCGGCGCTGGTACTGGTTGAGCACTTCGGACCACGCGGCCTTGACCGCTTCGTCCTTGGATTGGATCTGGTTGTAGCCGCAGCCGCCGAGCGTGAGCAGTACGAGCAGCAGGGACAACATTCGGAACGCGCGCATGTTTCCTCCCATTGAAGATGCAGCCGGCTTTGCCGGACGCGCGCACTTTGCGGCCCACGAGCGCTAGGTGCAAGTGAGGATGTGTCACCAACGCGCGCTGGCGCCGCCACCGCCGGTGCTGCCGCCGCCGCCCGACCAGCCGCTGTCCGATCCGCTGCTGCTCTCGTTCGACCCGCTGCCGTCGGCTCGGCCATCGCCACCGCGAGCGCCGCCTTCGCTATCGCGCAGCACGATGATGCCCAGCAACGCGCCCAAGCCGAATGCGCCGAGCAGAACCTGCACGATCGCATGCGAGCGCCAGGATGGCTCGGCGAACAGAACTCCGCACCAGACCAGCGCAACGAGCAACCATGCCGACAGGGCGAGCAGGCGCGATTCCAATACGTCGAGCGCGCGCCGCCCGATCACGAAACCGGCAACGAGCAGCGCCAACGCGCCGAAGATGGCGACCGCGACGATCCCGTTCGATACGCGCGAACGCGACGCCACCATTGGCGCATCGTCCGCGCGTGCCTGCGGCACATCGGCGCGATCGATGACTGGCGCGAGCGATGGCTGGCGCACGGGCGGCAGCGGCTGGCCGCGGATCACGCTGTCGAGCGCATCGACCACGGCATCGAGTCCACCGGCGTAGTCGCCCGCCGCGAAAAACGGCGTCGCGTACTCGCGCAGGATGCGCGCGGCAAGCGCATCGGGAATGTCGCCTTCCAACCCGTAACCGGTCGCGATGCGCGCAGCGCGATCGTCGCGTGCAAGCACGATCAGCACGCCGTCGTCGCGTCCAGCCACACCGAGTTTCCAGATATCCCACACCCGTACCGCGAACGATTCGATCGGCTCGCCATACGTAGTGGCGACGATCAGCACGGCGAGTTGCGCATGCGTGTCGCGCTCGATCTGCGCGAGACGCGAGTCGAGCGCGTCGCGTCGGTCCGGCACGAGCACGCCGGCGACATCGGTGACGTGCGCACGCAGCGGTGGCACCTCCAGCATCGACTGCGCGATGCCGGCCGTTGCCGCAAACACGGCGAGCAACACGGCGCACGACCGGCGCGCGTGGCCACGCCATGACGCGCGCGCGTTCACGCCGCGGGGCCTATTCGAAGCCGTTGGCGAAGATGAGATCGGCGTCGCTCGCGTCGAAGCACGATGCGGCTTCCGACGTGTCGTTGGTGCCCCGGTTGGTCGCGGTGGCTGTGAGCCAGGCGTGGTTCGAGTCGTAGCCGTCGGGCAGGCTCAGCGTGAATGTCGTCGGCGCGGCGGCGCTGGCGACGCTCACCACGCCCATGCCGATGCGCTGGCCCAGATCGGGGCCGCGGCCATCGCTCAGGCACGACAGGCCCGCGGCCTGATAAACGTCGATCGCGTACATGCCCGGTTGCGTCCACAACTGCCCGCTTAAGGTGCCGGGGCGGGTTTGCGCCGGCGAGGCGGCGAGGATCACCGGCGAGTTCTGCAGATGATTGGCGCCGTCGTCGGTGTCGCCCGGATCGTTGGGATCGGCTCTGTAGTCGCCGAGATCGAGGTTGAGCACGGGCATCGAATCCGGCCGCATCGCGATCGGTTCGCCGGCCGGCGCATCGGGACTGCCCGCGTCGTCGTTGAAGGCGATGCGGTTGTTGCGCACCGAGTTGCCGACACCGCCGTGGATCCACACGCCGCCATACTTGTTGTTCTCGATGGCGTTGCCCACGTTGACGCCGAACCCAGAATCGCCGATCGCGTTGTCGTCGCCGGCGGCGAGATAGATGCCGGTGCCGCCATTGCCCAACGCCGCGCGCGAATCCGATGGCGTGCGGCCGATCCAGTTGCGCGCGATCACGGCGTGGCTGACCGGAATGCCGAGCGCACCTTTCAAAGCGATGCCGTGGCTGCGATTGGCCGCGATGATGTTGTCGAAGACAAATGCGCCGTCGAAGTTGGCGAGCCAGATGCCGGCGCCGTTGGGTGCCGGCGTCGTGCCGTCGGGCTTGAGACCGATCAGGTTGTTCTGGATCGTCGGTTGTCCCGATGCGGTGACGAGCACGCCGGCGCCATCCATCCCGCTCGTTCCGTAAGCCCAGCCGATCGCGTTGCGATCCGCCGGTGCAGGGCCGCCGATTTGCGCCTGTGTCGTGCCCGATACCTGAAGGTTGGTTACGTTGGCGAGCAAGGGCACGTCGCCGGCGCCGAACTGGTTGCCTTGCACGAGATGCCCACTGCCGCCGATCAGGCGCAGCGGCGTGCCGGCGAAGCCGATGATGCGCAAGCCTTTCACGGTCAGCGCGACATCGTTCGACGCGCTCGACGGCACGCGCAGCGCGTGCGTGACCGTCGGCTCGGCGTTCGCGGTCAGCGTGACGCAGTTCGTCGCGTTGAAGCCGTCGACGCTCGTGTTCGGCGACGATCCGGCCTGGCTGTAGCCGTCGATGACCATCGGCTTGACAATGTCCGGCAGCGGACTCGACAGCGCGATCGTGTTCGGACAGCCGATCGCGAAGCGGATCGTCGTCGTGCCCGGATTG
>JAKPAN010000236.1 GCA_029779475.1 Pseudomonadota bacterium | reverse complement strand
GGCCGTCATGGCCTGATCGCGGAAAACCGCCGCCGCCTTGCCTGCCTGTCGATGTTCTGGCATTTCCTCGACGTGGTCTGGATCGGCGTGTTCACCTTCGTCTACCTCATGGGAGTGCTGCCGTGAGCAATGCTTCGCACCACGACAATGCGCACGACCACGACGACGCTCCGCACGCGACGCTGCGCGGCTACCTGACCGGGTTCGTGCTGTCGATCGTGCTCACCGCGATCCCGTTCTGGCTCGTCATGGGCAAGGTTTTCGCGAGTTCGACGCTGACTGCCGCGGTGCTGATTGCCTTTGCAGTCGTGCAGATCGTCGTGCACATGATTTATTTCCTGCACATGGACGCGAAATCCGAAGGCGGCTGGAACCTGCTCGCGCTGATCTTCACGCTCGTGCTCGTCGTCATCACGCTGGCCGGTTCGATCTGGGTCATGTATCACCTCAACGTCAACATGATGCCGGCGATGTCGGGCATGCCGTCGACGCCTTGAGCGCAGCGCACGCTCCGTCGAAACGCAGGCGCTGGATCGCCGCGGCGTTCGCGACGGCGGCATTCGCGTTGTTCATCGCGCTCGGCGTCTGGCAGCTGTACCGGTTGCAATGGAAGCTCGACCTCATCTCGCGCGTCGATGCGCGCGTGCACGCGGCCGCGGTCGACGCACCCGCGCATGCGCAATGGCCGCGCGTGAACCGCACCGACGACGAATACCGGCACATCCGCATCGAAGGCACGTTCCTGCCCGGCCATGACACGCTCGTCCAGGCGACGACCGACCTCGGCATGGGCTACTGGCTGCTCACGCCGCTGCGACGGGACGACGGGACGATCGTCATCGTCAATCGCGGCTTCGTGCCGACTCAGTGGCGCGCGCATCCCGGCGCTGTGCCGCCCGCCGGCGCCGTCGAGGTCAGCGGACTGCTGCGCATCAGCGAACCCGGCGGTGCGTTCCTGCGCCACAACGATCCAGACGCCCAGCGCTGGTATTCGCGCGATGTCGACGCCATCGCCACGAAGCTCCAGCTCGCCGATGTCGCGCCGTATTTCATCGATGCGAACGCAAAACCGAGCACGAGCGCCGACGGCTATCCGGTCGCCGGCATTACCGTCGTGTCCTTCTACAACCACCACCTCGGCTATGCGCTGACCTGGTTCGGACTCGCCCTGCTCGTCGCTCTCGGCGCGTGGCGCGCTGCCCGCAACGAGCGCATTCGCACCTGAGCGCCGTCCGCGGGACAATGCGCGCATGAGCGAATCCGCGCTGCAAGCCGCCCCATCGTCCGCGAGAACCGACGACGCCATCGGACGCAAGAACATGCAGCTGCTCGTGCAGTTGCGCTGGATCGCGGTCGCCGGACAGATCGCGACGATCCTCGTCGTGCAGTACGGCCTCGGCATCGACCTGCCCGTGCACGCGATGGTGACGACCGTGCTCGCGCTCGCCGCGTTCAACGCCGCCAGCTTCATCTACTGGCGCGACAACGACGCCACCGAGAGCGAAACCTTGTTCGCGCTGCTCATCGACGTCGCCGCGCTCACCGCGCAGCTTTATCTCAGCGGCGGTACGGGCAATCCGTTCGTGTTCCTCTACCTGTTGCAAGTCATTCTCGGCGCCGTGCTGCTGCGTTCGCTGTCGGCATGGACGATGCTCGCGATCACGTCGCTGTGCTTCGCGGCGCTGACGCAATGGCACCGGCCGCTGCACATCGCAACGAATCCGGCGGAAGGAATGTCGGCCCCCTACGTGCTCGGCTTGCTGCTCTGCTTCGTCCTCGACGCCGTGCTGCTTGCCGTGTTCGTCACGCGCATCAACGTGAACCTGCGCGCGCGCGCCGCGCGCCTCGCCGGCCTGCGCCAGCGCGCGGCCGAGGAAGAGCACATCGTGCGCATGGGCCTGCTCGCTTCGGGCGCAGCGCATGAACTCGGCACGCCGCTGGCGACGCTCGCCGTCATCCTCGGCGACTGGCGCCGCATGGCGCCGTTCCGCGACGACGCCGAGCTGCGCGCCGAACTCGACGAAATGCAAGCGCAGGTGCAGCGCTGCAAGACGATCGTCACCGGCATCCTGCTCTCCGCCGGCAGCGCGCGCGGCGAAGCTTCCATGCCGACGACGCTCGGCGCATTCATCGACGACACCGTCGCGCACTGGCGCGCGACGCGCGCGGGCAGCGCGCTGCGTGTGACCACGGCGATCGACGCCGGCCTGCCGATCGTCTCCGATTCCGCGCTCAAGCAGATGATCGACAACGTGCTCGACAACGCGCTCGAAGCCTCGCCGAAAGACATCGCGCTCGACGTGCGCAGCGACGCCGAAACGCTCACGCTTTCGATCAGCGACGACGGCCCCGGATTCCCGCCGGCGATGCTCGAGGAATTCGGCAAGCCGTACCAGTCGAGCAAGGGCCGGCCCGGCGGCGGACTCGGGCTGTTCCTTGTCGTCAACGTCGCGCGCACGCTCGGCGGCGGCGCGACCGCGCGCAACAAGCCCGAAGGCGGCGCGACGGTCACGCTGACGCTGCCGTTGTCGGCGATCTCCTTTGCGAACGAGGCCGAACATGGACATTGAACGCAGACTGCTCATCGTCGAGGACGACGCCGCGTTCGCGCGCACGCTGGCGCGCTCATTCGAGCGGCGCGGCTATCGCGTGCTGCATGCCGCGAGTGCGGAACAGGTCGACGAAGTGCTGCGCGACTATTCGCCCGACTATGCCGTCGTCGACCTCAAGCTCGCGGGCGCCGCATCGGGTCTCGCCTGCGTGCGCGCGCTGCACGCGCACGACGCCGACATGGTCATCGTCGTGCTCACCGGTTACGCGAGCATCGCCACTGCGGTCGAGGCGATCAAGCTCGGCGCGCGCCACTACCTCGCCAAGCCGTCCAACACCGACGACATCGAAGCCGCTTTCGGCCGCGCGTCCGGCGATGCCGACGTCGAACTCACCCAGCGCACGAGCTCGATCAAGACGCTCGAATGGGAACGCATCCACGAAACGCTCGCCGAAACCGGCTTCAACATCTCCGAAACCGCGCGACGGCTCGGCATGCATCGGAGAACGCTCGCACGCAAGCTCGGCAAGCAGCAGGTGAAGTGATCTCCGATTGACCTGTCGCGCGGATTCGCCACGTCTTGCCGGACTCCTTCCTCGACGAGGTTCAGAACATCTGCTTCTCGATGCCGAGCTGCGAGAGGATCTTGCTCGCGATTTCCTCGATCGAGGTGTGCGTGGTGTTCTGCACCGGGATGTTCTCGCGGCGGAACAACTTGTCGGCGAGATCGAGTTCGATGCGGCACTGTTCGAGTTTCGCGTAACGGCTGCCCGGCCGGCGCGCTTCGCGCACCTGCGCGAGGCGTTGCGGTTCGATGGTGAGGCCATACAGCCGCGAGCGATGCGGCAACAAGCGCTTGGGAATTTCCAGGCGTTCGAGATCTTCCTCGGTGAGCGGATAGTTCGCCGCTTTCACGCCGTAGTGCAGCGCCATGTACAGACAGGTCGGCGTCTTGCCGACACGCGAGACGCCGACGAGGATGACGTCGGCGTCGGCGTAGTTCACGTCGATGCCGTCGTCGTGGGTGAGCGCGTAATTGGTCGCGTTGATGCGCGCTTCGTATTCGGTGAAATCGGTGAGGCCGTGCGCCTTGCCGACGCGCGCCGAGCGCGGCGCACCGAGTTCGGCTTCGAGCGGGCCGATGAACGGCGCGAACACGTCGAGCATGAGCGCGCCGCTTTCCGCGACGATGTCGGACAGGCGCTGATCCATGATCGTGTTGACGACGATCGGCCGCATGCCGTTCTGCGCATATGCGGTCTTGATGCGCAGCGCGGCGGCGCGCGCTTTCTCGTCCGAATCGACGAACGGAATGCGGAAGGTGTCGAAGTCGACCGAATCGAACTGGGTCAGGACGCTGTGGCCGATCGTCTCGGCGGTGATGCCGGTGCCGTCGGAGACATAGAAAATCGTGCGGTGCATGGAATCCATCGGTTGTGGGAAGGACGCCGGTGGCTCGCGGGCACCGGCGTCCAAGCATGCCGCAAACCGAGCATCCGTGCGGCTCTTCGGGCCTCGATCCGTGCAGATCGCGTCACATGCATCGCGCGATTCAGCGATAGCGGCGCAGGTAGCGT
>JAKPAN010000228.1 GCA_029779475.1 Pseudomonadota bacterium | reverse complement strand
TCTGGTAGTAGCGCGGCGCGTCGCTGCCGGCTGGCTGGGTTTGCATGAAGACTCGCATGCCGCAATTGTAGCGGCGCGCGCGCGTCGGCGGCGATGCGTCTAGGCGAGCACGCTGGCGACAGCGCTTTCCTCGACGCCGTCGGCGATTTCCGCGCGGCCGATGCCGCGCCACAGGATCAGGCGCAGGCGGCCGCCGAGGTTTTTCTTGTCCAGACGCATCGCGGCGAGCTGGCGCGACGCATCGAGCCGCGGCGCCTGCGTCGGCAAGCCGAGACGCGCCAGCAGGGCGGCGAGGCGTTCGCCATCGGCGTCGCTGGCAAGCCCGAGCCGTGCCGACAGTGTCGCCGCAAGCACCATGCCGATCGCGACGGCTTCGCCGTGCAGCAGCGTGCCGTAGCCGCCGACGGTCTCCAGTGCGTGGCCGAAGGTGTGGCCGAAGTTGAGCAGGGCGCGTTCGCCGTGTTCGTGCTCGTCGCGCGCGACGATCGCGGCTTTGCTCGCGCAACTCGTTTCGATGGCGGCGGCGAGCGCATCGGGTTCGCGCGCTGCGAGCGCGTCGGCGTGCGCCTCGAGCCAAGCGAAGAACGGCGCGTCGGCGATCGCGCCATATTTGACGACTTCGGCAAGTCCGGCGCGATATTCGCGCACGGGCAACGTGGCCAGCGTCGCGGTGTCGGCGACGACGGCGCGCGGTTGGTGGAACGCGCCGACGAGGTTCTTGCCTTCGGGCAGGTTGACGCCGGTCTTGCCGCCGACGGACGAGTCGACCATCGCGAGCAGCGTGGTCGGCATCTGCACGAAGTCGATGCCGCGCATCCAGCACGCGGCGGCGAAGCCGGCGAGGTCGCCGACGACGCCGCCGCCGAGCGCGAGGATCGTTGCGTCGCGGCTCGCGCCGAGCTGGGCGAGCGCGGCGAACACGTTGCCGGTTTCGGCGAGCGTCTTGTGCGTCTCGCCGTCGGGCAGCACCAGCGCGGCATGCTTGAAGCCTTCCAGTCCCGCTTCGACGCGCGCCAGATACAGCGGCGCGACGGTGGAATTGCTGACGACGAGCACATGCCTGCCGCGGATCGCGGCGCGCCAACGCGCGGCATCGTCGAGCAGGCCGGCGCCGATCCAGATCGGATAGCGGCGCTCGCCGAGCGCGACCTCGAGCGTGCGTGGCGTGTTCATGCCGCCGCTCCGGTCGGCGCGCGATGCCACGCTGCATGCAGGCGCGCGAGCAGGTCGTGCGCGGCCTGCGTGCTGTTGTGGTGCGTGCTCGACGCCAAGCGCAGGTCGGCGATTTCGGCGTAGAGCGGGTTGCGTAGCGCGGCCATCTCGATCAGGCGTTCGCGGCGGTCGGGCGCGCGCAGCAGCGGGCGCGCCCGGTCGCGCGCGAGGCGTGCGAGTTGCGCGTCGACATCGGCGTCGAGCCACGCGACGAAGCCGCGTGCGCGCAGCACGTCGCGGTTGCGCGCGTCGAGCACCGCGCCGCCGCCGGTGGCGAGGACGATGCCGGCGCGCGCGGTGCATTCCGCGAGCAGCGTGCGTTCGCGGTCGCGGAAACCGGCTTCACCCTCGAGTTCGAAGATGAGCGGAATCGACGCGCCGGTGTGCGCCTCGATTTCGTGGTCGAGGTCGACGAACGGCATCTCCAAGCGTTCGGCGACGTGGCGGCCGACGGTGCTCTTGCCCGCACCCATCGGGCCGATCAGGAAAAGGTTGGGCGCGGGATTCATGGGGCAGGGAATAGGAAATGGAAAATAGGAAATCGCCGAAGCGAAGGCTACAGGCTTTGGCGCCTCCGGCGAAGGAACCACTCGTCGCCGCGGTCGCGATCGCCCGCTATGCTTCGATCCATTCCCCATCCGCCATTCCCGGCCTTCCATGCTCCGCTTCCTGCTCCTGTTCCTGCTCATCCTCGGCGTGCTGTTCGTGGCCGAGTTGCTGCAACCCGTCGATCAGCACGTCATCGAGCCGTTCACAGGCGTGATCGCGCACGTTTGCGCGTGGCTGGTCAGCACGTTCGACTCGCATACGATGGCGATCGGCAAGGAGCTGCACAGCACGACGAATGGTTTCGCGATCTCGATCGAGCGCGGCTGCAACGGCGTGGAGGCGGTGATCATTCTCGTCTCGGCGATGCTCGCCTATCCGGCGCCCTGGCGTTACAAGCTGCTCGGCATCGGCGCGGGATTCGTCGCGATCCAGGCGCTCAACCTCGTGCGCATCATCAGCCTGTTCTACCTCGGCCAGTGGAACCGCACCTGGTTCGACTGGTTCCACATGTATTTGTGGCAGGCGCTGATCGTGCTGGATGCGCTGGTCGCGTTCCTGGTCTGGCTGCGCTGGCTGCCAGCGTCGTCACCAAGATCCCCCGCAGTGCCGCGCGCCGCGTAAAAACGCACTGATTCTCACTTTGGTTTGGTATAGTCGGGTAGAAGGGGATTATTCCGACACCGCAAAAAGGAGTCCGCCATGTCCGTGTCCAAGGTCATCGAGCTCAGCAGTTCGTCCAGCAAGGGCGTTGAAGATGCCGTGCAGTCGGGTTTGCGCAAGGTCGCGCAGACGGTCAAGAACATCAAGGGCGCATGGGTCAACGACATCAAGGTCGTGACCAGCGCGGACGGCACGGTCACCGAATGGCGCGTCAACATGCGCATCAACTTCATTGTCGAATGAGCGCAGCAGCCCCGGCCCCGGCGGAGCGACAATGAACAACGCGCCCGTGGTGATCGGCCTGCTCGAGGACGATCCGGACGTTTCCGATCTCGTATCCGCATGGCTCGAAGGTGCCGGCTTCTCGGTGCACTGCTATCGCAGTGCCACCGAGTATCGGCGCCGCCAGGGCAGCGAGGCCGTCGATCTTTTGCTGCTCGACTGGATGCTGCCCGACGGCACCGGCATCGAAATCGTCGAATCGATCCGCTCCTCGCCCAACAGCCGCCTGCCGGTCGTGTTCCTGACCGCGCGCGACAGCGAGGACGACATCGTGCGCGCGCTGTCCAACGGTGGCGACGACTACCTCGTCAAGCCACCCAAGCAGCGCGAGCTGCTCGCGCGCGTGGCGGCCGTCCTGCGCCGCCACAACGTCGAACGCGGCGGCGGCGACACGTTCGAACTCGGCCCGTACCAGATCGACGCGCAGCGCCGTCGCATCGCCATCGGCGGCCGCGAAATCGAGCTGACCCAGCGCGAATTCGACCTCGCCAGCTTCCTGTTCCGCCGCTACGGCCGCATCGTCAGCCGCGACGCGCTGCTCAAGAACGTCTGGAACCTCAGCGCCGCGGTGTCGACGCGCACCGTCGACACGCACGTCAGCCGCCTGCGCAAGAAACTCGAGCTCGGTGGCGAGCATGGCTGGCGTCTCGCCGCGATCTACCAGCACGGCTATCGCCTCGAACAGGCCTGACCGTCCGCACGAACCGCCGCAACGCCGGCGCGCGTGGTAGCTTGCGCGCAAAACCCGTCGCCGACCGCGCGGCGGCGGCGTGCGGAGGGGATAATGGCGACTGTCGTTAAACGCAAGACCGGGAAGGCGCCCGCCGCCAAGCGCAAGAGACCACCGGGCGCGGCAGCGAGGCCGAACACGCCGAAGAGGAAGACACCCATGTCAGAACCGAAGAAGCCCGCGGCCGACGGCGCCGCGGACCGTAACGTCGACCAGATCCGCGACATCCTGTTCGGCGGCCAGATGCGCGACTACGAGCGCCGCTTCACCGACCTGCACCAGAAGCTCGAAGCCGACCTCGCGCGCATGCGCGAAGCGCAGGACAAGCGCCTCGCGCAGATCGAAAAGCGCGTCGACGACCAGCTCGAGAAACTCAACAAGCTCGTGCGCCAGGAAATCGACGACCGCAACGGTGCCGTCGCCGATCTCGAATCGCGCGTGCAACAGGCCGCGCGCACCGCGCGTGGCGAGATCAACAAGGCCATCGACGGCGTCAGCGGTGAAGTGACGCAAAGCGACGAACGCCTGCGCGCCGCGCTCGCCGATCTCACCGACACTTTCAACGCGCGCGTCGACGGCACCGAAAGCGCGTTGTCGCGCTCGGGTGCGCAGCTGCATGCGGAGAAGGTCGGCCGCGAGGATCTCGCCGCATTGCTCAGCGAATTCGCCCTGCGCCTGACGGGCGATTTCGACCTGCCCACGAAGTAACGCACGACGTCCGCGCGCATGGTCGGCGAAAGCGAGAAAGCAGTCGCAGCCGCCGCGAGTGCGGATGGCGGCGCCGTGCTCGCAATGGCGGACGGCGTCGCCGCGCCAGCCGCGACGAACGACGCTGCATCCGCGCCCGTGCACGACGATTACGAACGCCTGCGCGAACTGTTGCTCGGCGACGAGCGCCGCGAACTCGCCGCCGCGCACGATCGCATCGCGGAACTCGAGCGAGCGCAACGCGATCTGCCGCGCCGACTGCCCGACGCCGCCATCGCCGCGCTGCACGAGCACCGCGACAACCCGCGCGTTGCCGATGCGCTCGCCGCGCCCGTCGCACAGGCGCTCGGAGCCGCGGTGCATGAAAACCGGCAGAGCATCATCGACGCGCTGTTCCCGATCATCGGCCCGATGATCCGCCGCGCGATCGCCGAGGCGCTGCGCGGCCTCGTCGACAACCTCAACGGCGCGATCGAAAGCAGTTTCACCGCGCGCGGCTTGAAGTGGCGCGTGGAAGCCTGGCGCGCCGGCGTGCCTTACGCGCAGGTCGTGTTGCGGCATCGCCTCGCCTACGGCATCGACCACGTCTTCCTCGTCGAACGCGACAGCGGCCTCGTGCTGCGCCACGTCGCCGCGCCCGGCGCCACGCCGCTCGACGCCGACGCGATCGCCGGCATGCTCACCGCGCTCGGCGATTTCGTCGGCGATTCGGTCGGCGGCGATCGCGGCGCGCTGGAATCCGCGCAGGTCGGCGACGCGCTGGTCTGGGTCGAACACGGTCCGCGCGCGAACCTCGCCTGCTTCGTGCACGGCGTGCCGTCCCCGCAGTTGCGCGGACTGCTCGAACAGCGCCTCGAGGACATCCACGCGCGCATCCTCGCGCTACCCGCCGACGCGCCGCTACAGGCGATCGGCGACGACGAACGCGTGCGCGGGCTGCTCGATCCCGTGCAGATGCTGCGCGAGGCCGGCACCGACGGCAGCACGGACGCGGCGCCGACGCAGCGCAAATCGCCGAAGCCCGTGCTCGTCGTCGCGCTGCTCGCACTCGTGGCGGTGGCGGGGTTCGCCGTCGAACGCTGGCGCTGGGGCGCGCGTGTCGACGCCCTGCGCAACACGCTCGCCGCGCAACCCGGTTTCGTGCTCGGCGGCATCGACGATCGGCCGTGGCGCTCGCTTGTCGTACACGGCCTGCTTGATCCCGATGCGCCGTCGCCGCGGCCGCTCATCGAACAGGCCGATCTCGGCAACGCGAGCCGCCGCCTCGACGCGACCGGTTTCGTCTCTGCCGACGATCGCGTCGTACTGCGTCGCGCGCAACGCCTGTTGCAGGTGCCCGACGGCGTCGCGCTCGACGTGAAAGACGGCGTGCTGCGCATGGGCGGTGAAGCGTCGCAAACATGGATCGACGCGACCGCATTGCGTGCGCCGCTGATCGCTGGTGTCGCACGCGTGGAATCGACGGTGCGGGTGCAGATCGATCCGAAGCGCGTCGCGCGTGCGGCGCTCGACCGCGCATTGGCCGAACTCGCCGCGCGCAGCGTCGACTTCGTTCGCGAGGACGAACCCGTCGCCGGCAGCGACGCCATTGTCGAGGCGA
>JAKPAN010000212.1 GCA_029779475.1 Pseudomonadota bacterium | reverse complement strand
AGAGTTGACGGAAGCGCGCGGCGGCGGCGGCATGGTCGGGATCGACCGAGTCGGCCATCGTGCGCGACAGCGAGCGCGCGACGTCGATCGCGGGATAGACGCCCTGCTCGGCGAGCGTGCGTGACAGGATGATATGACCGTCGACGATCGCGCGGGCGCTGTCGACGACCGGATCGTCGATGTCGCCGCCGTCGGCGAGGACAGTGTAAAGCGCGGTGATCGATCCGCCAGTAAGATTGTCGTTGCCGGCGCGTTCGACGAGCGAGGGGATCAGCGCGAAGGTCGAGGGCGGATAGCCCTTCATCGTCGGCGGTTCGCCGAGCGTCAGGCCGATCTCGCGCTGCGCGTGCGCGACGCGGGTCAGGCTGTCGATCAGCAGCAGCACCTTCTTGCCGTCGGCGCGGAAGCTTTCGGCAATCGCGGTTGCGCGCATTGCGGCGCGGAGGCGCAGCAGCGGCGGATGGTCGGCGGGAACCGCGACGACGACCGACTTTTTGCGGACCGCGGGCGGCAGCTTGGTTTCGACGAAATCGCTGACCTCGCGGCTGCGCTCGCCGATCAGGCCGACGACGATCACGTCGCATTCGGTGCCGGCGATCATCTGGCCCATCAGCACCGACTTGCCGACGCCCGAGCCCGCGATGATCGCGACGCGCTGGCCCTCGCCGATGGTGAGCAGGCCGTTGATCGCGCGCACGCCCATGTTGAGCGGCTTCGTCACCCGGCCGCGACGCAGCGGATTGACCTTGCGGCCGGCGAGCGGCCACTGGAACTGCGACTTGACCGGCGGACGGCCGTCGAGCGGAGTGCCCTGCGCATCGATGATCCGACCGAGCAGCGTCTTGCCGACCGCGACCATCGAACTGGCGCCATGCGGTTCGACCGGCGCGCCGGTGACGAGCGGCATGTTGGTGTCGAAGGGGAGGACGAGGCTGCGGTGGCCGCGAAAGCCGACGACCTCGCCATAGACATAGTCATTGTTCGCCGACTTGATGCGGACGTTGCTGCCGAGCGGCTGGGGGAAACCCGAGACTTCGAGCATGATCCCTTCGTGCGCGACGAGCGTGCCGATACGGCGGGGCGAGGCGTCGCGGAGCTCGACGGGGGCGAGCAGTTGCTGCGCGGTCAGGGCGA
>JAKPAN010000209.1 GCA_029779475.1 Pseudomonadota bacterium | reverse complement strand
CGCCGTCGAGCACGCGCTTCCAGCGCGCGCGCTGTTCGGGCTGGCCGTTGAGCGTCTTTTCGTAGAACGCGAACGCCTCGTCCTGGAACGGCTTGGACAGCAGCGGCGAAGCATCGTCGATGACGTGGAAGGCGAGGTAGTCGCGCCATTGCGCGACGTGTACATCGGCGAGCATCGCGTCGAATTCGGCGAAGAATTTCGGTTGCGACAGCGAGAAGCCATTGCCCGGCGCGACGTCGATTGCCTTGAAGAACGCGGTCCAGTCGAAATGCGGCGTGGCCTTGTCGGCCTCGGCGACGTCGACGAAGTGGTAGCGGTTCTTCGGATCGCGCAGTTCCACGCGCGACAGCGAGGCTTTCGCGAGGCGCGTTTCGAAGGCGAGGATGCCCTCGGCTTTCTTCTTCGCCTCGTCGGCCTTGGTGCCGGTCAGTTCGAAGAGTTTGGCGATATGCGCGACGTAGGCTTCGCGGATCGCCTTGTAGTCGTCCTTGTCGTAGTAGTCCGGCGTCGGCAGGCCGAGGCCGCCCTGGCTCGCGAACGCGATCTGGCGGCTGGCGTCCTTGAAATCCGGGCCGGCGCCGAAGCGGAACACGAACGAATTGCCTTCGCCGAAGGACTTGTCGAGCCACGCGGCGACGTCTTTCCCGTTCTTCAGTTTCGCGATCGCGGCGAGGTCGCGCTTGATCGGCGTGTAACCGGCTTTCTCGATGGCCGCTTCGTCCATGCCCGAGCGGTACAGCCAGCCGATCTTCTGTTCGATCGAACCCTGCGTGGCCTTGTCGGCGTCGAGGTTCGCCTGATCGACGATCTTGTGCTGCGCGGCGAGGCTTTGCTCGCGCAGTTCGTCGAATGCGCCCCAGCGTGTCTTGTCCGCGGGAATCGGATTGGCCGCGATCCATTTGCCGTTCGCGTAGGCGTTGAAGTCGGCGCAGGCGGAGACGTTCTTGTCGAGATCGGAAACGTCGAACACTTGCGCGGCACCGGCTTGCGCGGTGAGCGCGAGCGGAATCAGGGCGGACAGCAGACGGGGCGTGAGTCGGGGCATGGGGTTCTCCTGCGGATTGCGGACGTGGGCCGACGGCGTCGCGCCTTCCGATGCCCTTGCGGAGCACCGGAAGGCGCGAAGCGCGTCACCAGATCTTCACTTGCTTGTCGCCGTCGCGAACCATCGCGTCGCCGGCCTTGCACGAGAAGGTCTGCGCGAACTGCGGCATGTTCGACGGCGCGCCGATCGCGCGGAATTGCGC
This sequence comes from Pseudomonadota bacterium, assembly GCA_029779475.1. Taxonomy (GTDB): domain Bacteria; phylum Pseudomonadota; class Gammaproteobacteria; order Xanthomonadales; family Rhodanobacteraceae; genus Dokdonella_A. The sequence goes on along the minus strand of JAKPAN010000209.1, from coordinate 1,018 downwards.
CGGCGCGTGCGGGTCGGCATTGAGCAGCACCTGCGCGCGTTCCGGACGCGTCGCGCCGCGCCACACGCGGGCCCAGTTGAGGAAGAAGCGCTGGTCGGGCGTGTAGCCGTCGATCTTCTTGTTCTCTTCCGGATGCGCTTTGAGCACCTTCTGAAACGCGTCCCACGCGACGTTGATGCCGCCGAGGTCGGCGATGTTCTCGCCGAGCGTGAGCTGGCCGTTGACGTGTTTGCCGGGCAGCCCTTCGTAGGCGTCGAACTGCTTGACGAGCTTGTCGGTGCGCGCGTCGAACTTCTCGCGGTCGCCCTGCGTCCACCAGTTCGTGTTGTTGCCTTGCGCATCGAACTGGCTGCCTTCGTCGTCGAAGCCGTGCGTGGCTTCGTGACCGATCACGGCGCCGATGCCGCCGTAGTTGAGCGCGTCGTCGGCATTCGCGTCGAAGAACGGCGGCTGCAGGATCGCGGCCGGGAAGTTGATCGTGTTGTCGGTCGGGTTGTAGTACGCGTTGACCGTCTGCGGCGTCATGCCCCATTCGAGGCGGTCGGTCGGCTTGCCGACCTTGGCGATCTCGAACGCGTAGTCGAACTGCGTCGCGGCGACGACGTTGCCGAAGTAATCATCCGGCTTGACGCCGAGGCCCGACCAGTCGCGCCACTTGTCCGGATAGCCGATCTTGGGCAGGAAGGTCGACCACTTTTCGAGCGCCTTCTGCTTGGTGTCGGCGCTCATCCAGTCGAGGCCTTCGATGCGCGTCTTGAGCGCGTCGACGACGTTGTGCACGAGGTCGAGCGCACGCGCCTTCGATTCCGGCGGGAACGCCTTGGCCACATACAGCTCGCCGAGCGCCATGCCCATCGTCGCGTTGGTCGCGTTGAGCACGCGCTTCCAGCGCGGTTCCTGTTCCTTCTGGCCGTTGAGCGTCTTGTTGTAGAACTCGAACGATTCGGTCGCGAACTGGCAGGCGTATTTCCGCGCGCATGCGACCGACGGCGCCGCGCCGTACCTGTCGAAGGCGTTC
>JAKPAN010000208.1 GCA_029779475.1 Pseudomonadota bacterium | reverse complement strand
CGCCGTCGAGCCGGCCGTCGAGATCCTTCGTGAGCAGCTGGGCCGCGAAGGCGATGGAGTCGGCAGTGTCTTCCAGGGACTCGCGCTCCTCGGACAATGCCGTCTCGCTCGCGGGCAATTCGTCGACCGTCATGCCGATCGCGATCGCGACGAGGCGATGCTCGGACAGCGCCCGCAGCGTCGCGAGCTGGCGCGTGAGCAGGTTGTGGCGCGCCCGACGTTCGCGCGTCGTGCCGAGCGCGGCCTGGCCCGCCGCGAAATCCTTCGTGAGCGCCGCGATCTTCTCGCGGTAGAGCGGCGAGGCGGCGTCGGTGTCGATGATCGCGCGGGCCCCTTGCGGCTCGTCGCCGCCCGGCGCGGTCTGGTAGCGCAGACCCAGCAGCGGCAGCTCGGACGCCGTGCGGTTCAACACGCGCGAGCCGCAGTCGACGACCTTCTTCCCGCTCACTTCCTTGCACGATTCGACGACCGAATGCACGCGCACCTGGATCGATGCCGCGAGGTCGGCCGCGGCGCGCTGACGGGCCTCGGACACGTTGCCGCCGTAGCCGATGCCTTCGAGCGCGAACGCGCCGGACGACGGCAGCCACAGGAGCGCGGCGAGTGCTGCCAGCGCGAACGAAGATCGGTTGCTGCGGGACATGGTCTTCTCCATCGACATTGCGGATCGGCCCGGGTCGCGCTCAGGGTACGCGGCTGACCGGGAACACCTGGCCGTTGTTGTTCACCGTCGGAAACTGCTCGCGCCCGAAGGTGCGGTTCGCGAGCATCGGCACGATCTCGTCGACGTAGCCGATCAGCTCGGACGTCGTGACGAAACCGTCCTTGTTGGCATCGGCCTTCCCGCTCAGTCCGTCGTTCAGGACATGGCTGAAGAGCCCGTGACCTTCGTAGCCTTCGAGCGCTTCCTGCGTGGAGGTCGCCGACGACAGGATCGACGACCCGACGGCGCGGCTCAGCACCTTCGCAGCCGTGTCCTCGCTCATGCCGCGCGTGAGCATCGCCGTCTGCAACGCCGTGCCTAGCGCGCCGGAGTTGCAC
>JAKPAN010000207.1 GCA_029779475.1 Pseudomonadota bacterium | reverse complement strand
CAGGCGCGATGACGAAGCCCCACCCGCGCGCTAAACTGCGCATTTCCTTGCGAAAGAAGAAGAAATGGCCCAGCTCTTTGATCCCCTGCAACTGCGCGACGTCCTCCTTGCCAATCGCATCGGCATCCCGCCGATGTGCCAGTACAGCGCGCCCGACAGCCTCGCCAGCGACTGGCATTTTGTCCATTACGGCAGCCGCGCCGTCGGCGGCGCAGCGCTGATGATCATCGAAGCGACCGCGGTGGCACCGGTCGGGCGGATCAGCGGCTTCGATCTCGGCCTCTGGGACGATCAGCAGATCGCGCCGCTCTCGCGCATCGAACGCTTCGCGGCCGCGCATGGCTGCGTCGCGGCGATCCAGCTCGCGCACGCCGGACGCAAGGCGAGCGTCGCCGCCGGCGGCCTCGGCACGCGAACGCTGCGCGAGGACGAAGGTGGCTGGAAGTTGATTGCGCCGTCTGCAGTCGCTTTCGGCGACGACTACGCGCTGCCGCGCGAGATGACGCTCGCCGACATCGGCGATGTGATTGCGCAATTTGTCGCGAGCGCGCGCCGGGCGCGCGCTGCCGGCTTCAGGCTCATCGAACTGCACGGCGCACACGGCTATCTGCTGCACCAGTTTCTCTCGCCGCTCGCCAATCAGCGCAGCGACGCATACGGCGGCAGTTTCGAGAACCGCACGCGCCTCATTCGCGAAGTGGTCACCGCGGTACGCGCCGAATGGCCGGCGAACCTGCCGCTCTTCGTGCGGCTTTCGGCGACCGACTGGGTCGAGGGCGGCTGGGACATCGAGCAGACGGTTGCGGTTTGCCGCGAGCTCAGGAAGCTGGGCGTCGACCTCATCAACGTGTCGACGGGCGGCATCATCCCGACTGCCAAAATTCCGGTCGGCCCGGGTTTTCAGACCGAATTTGCCGAGCGTATCCGGCGCGACGCGGCGATACCGACGGCGGCCGTCGGGCTCATCACTTCGCCGGTGCAGGCCGACCACATCGTGCGCAGCGGGCAGGCCGACCTTGTCCGCGTCGGGCGCGAAATCCTGCGCTCGCCGTACTGGCCGCTCGCCGCGGCGCAGGCGCTCGGGCAGGCGACGCCCTGGCCGGTGCAGTACCTGCGCGCGGCACCCGCCGGGTCGGTCGCGCGCTGAAGATTGCGGGCGAGCGGCCATCCCGGGTGCGCGGTGCGAGCACTTGGCAAGGCTGGCGCGGGGTTCGTCAAGCTATTGTTTACCGTGCACTCGGATACCTTTGCGCCGCACGCGCAGCGGGCTCATCGAAAATAATCCCGGGAGAACATCGTGTTGATTGTCGTCGCACCGGATTCGTACAAGGGAAGTGTCTCTGCGCTGGGCGTTGCGCAGGCGATGGAACGAGGGATCCTCAAGGTTTTCCCCGATGCGCAAGTGCGCAAGATTCCGATCGCCGACGGCGGCGAGGGAACGGTCGAGGCGCTCGTCACCGCGACCA
>JAKPAN010000168.1 GCA_029779475.1 Pseudomonadota bacterium | reverse complement strand
GATCCGTATGCCGAGCGCGAGGCGCAGCGTTACGAGCGGCCGATCCCGAGTCGCGAGGCGATCCTCGAACTACTGGAACAGCACGGCGGCCCGATGACGATCGAATCGGTGTCGCGCGCGCTGCATCTGTCCGTCGCGGCCGATCTCGATGCGCTGACCAAGCGCCTCGCGGCGATGCTGCGCGACGGCCAGCTCATCCAGAACCGCCGCGGCGGCTACGGCGTTGCGCGCAAGCTCGACCTCATTCCCGGTTCGGTCATCGCCAACTCGGAAGGCTTCGGTTTCCTGCGTCCCGACGCGGGCGGCGAAGACCTCTATCTCTCGCCCGCCGAAATGCGCAAGGTGCTGCACGGCGATCGCGTGCTCGCAAGCATCGTCGGCGTCGACCGCCGCGGCCGCGCACAGGGCGCGATCGTCGAAGTGCTCGAGCGGCGCTCGTCGCGGCTGGTCGGGCGCGTGGTCGAGGAGAACGGCCTCGTTCTCGTCACGCCGGACGACCGCCGTTTGCATCAGGACATCCTGATCGCGCCGGGCAAGGATCGCGGCGCGCGCGCCGGCCAGATCGTCATCGCCGAGATCACCGATCCGCCGACCGCGCAACGCGGGCCGATGGGCCGCGTCCTCGCCGTGCTCGGCGAACGCCTGACGCCGTCGCTCGTCGTCGAGATGGCGATCGCCAGCCACGACCTGCCCAATGAATGGCCGGCCGTGGTGCTGCGCGATGCCGCGCGCGTCGAACCGGAAGTCACCGAGGCGGAAAAACAGGGCCGCGTCGACCTGCGCGGCCTGCCGCTGGTCACGATCGACGGCGACGACGCGCGCGATTTCGACGATGCGGTCTACGCCGAGCCGAACGGCAACGGCTATCGACTCGTCGTCGCCATCGCCGATGTGTCGCATTACGTGCAACCGGGCACGCCACTCGACGCCGAGGCGTACAACCGCGCGACGTCGGTATATTTCCCCGGTTTCGTCGTGCCGATGCTGCCGGAGACTTTGTCGAACGGCATCTGCTCGCTCAACCCGAAAGTCGAACGCCTGTGCATGGTTTGCGACATGCAGGTCGACGCCGAGGGCGACGTCGCGCGATCGAAGTTCTACCCGGCGCTCATGCGTTCGCACGCGCGCCTCACCTACACGCGCGTGTGGCAGGCGATCGGCGAAAAGGATCGCGACGCGCAGCGCGAATACGCCGACGTGCTGCCGCAACTGCGCCATCTGCACGCGCTGTACAAATTGCTCGCGAAGGCGCGGCAGCGTCGCGGCGCGATCGAGTTCGAGAGCCGCGAAGTCGAATTCCGCCTCGGCGCAAACGGCGAAGTCGTGCAGCTCGGCAGCTACGAGCGCAACGACGCGCACAAGCTCATCGAAGAATGCATGATCGCGGCGAACGTCGAAGCCGCGAAATACCTGCAGAAAAAGCGCATTCCCGCGCCGTACCGCGTGCATGCACCGCCGCCCGCGTCGAAGTACGACGACCTGCTCGAATTCCTGCGCGAGTTCAAGTTGACCTTGCCGCCGCTCGCGCAGGTCACGCCCGGCGATTTCTCCGCGCTGCTCAAGAAGGTGCGCAAGCGTCCGGACGCGAGCCTCATCGAGTCGGTGCTGCTGCGCTCGCAGAGCTTGGCCGTCTATCAGCCCGACGATCCCGGCCATTTCGGCCTCGGGCTGGAAACCTACACGCATTTCACCTCGCCGATCCGGCGCTACCCGGATCTGCTCGTGCATCGCGCGATCCGCTACGCGCTGTCCGGCGGAAAACCGTCTGCCTACGAATACAGCCCAACGCAGATGGCGAGCCTGTGCGTGCACTGCTCGCACAACGAACGCCGCGCCGACGAAGCCGAGCGCGACGTCGACGAACGCTACAAATGCGCGTGGATGGAGAAGCACGTCGGCGGCGAATTCGAGGGCATCGTCTCCGGCGTCGCATCGTTCGGCCTGTTCGTCGAGCTGACCGAGTCGAAGATCACCGGCCTCGTCCACATCACGCAGCTGCCGAACGACTACTACCACTTCGACGCGACGCGGCGACTGCTGGCCGGCGAACGCCGCGGCCTGAAATTCCGCCTCGGTGACCCCGTACGCGTGCAGGTGCTGCGCGCGAGCCTGGAGGATCGCAAGATCGATTTCAGGCTCGTGTCGGGGCGCTGAAGGCCCTGCGTTTCGTCGTGTCAACGAGTGGCGAAATGGTGCGCGGCGGTTTTGGCGAGTAGCCTTGAGGCTGTGGGTCAGGGGAGTGGGCCATGTACGGAATTTCCGGTTTTGCCGCGCGCGCGGGCCTGTTGGCGTTTGCGTTGGCGTGCGTGCCTGCGTGGGCCGTGCCGAAACAGAAAACCATCGCCGTCGACAACGCAAGCGGCGGTTCGGTCGCCGGACACTGCACCTTGGCGCAGGCCATCGTGGCGGCAAACAAGGACGACAACCCCGGCGACGCCACGCATCCCTACGGCAACAGCCCGCCGGGTGCCACGACGCTCGATCCGCTGAATTTTTCGGTCGCCACGGTGGCGGCGACCGATACCGCGCCGACCAATCACATCGTCAATGGTTGCGCGCTCGCGGTGACCGATGCAACCAGCGTCAACCGCACCGAATACCTGATCGACCTGACGCAAATCGCAGGGCAGACGATCACGTTCGATCCGAATTCGGGTATCTATCCGACGCAGGGATGGAATGCGTATCTCGGCACTTGCTCGGTCACCAACAGCGCATGCATCGATGGCACCAAGGCCGACAACTATTGGTATGGCCCCAATGCGTTACCGCCGATAGCGAGCCGAATCACCATCGCCGGGTATGGCGTGACCCTGCAAGTCGCCTTGGTCAAGCGGCTGCGTTTCTTTTTCGTCGGAGCCGATGCGGCTTCGCAGGCGACGCCCGGCTACAACTCCCCTGGCGCCGGCTATCTGACTTTGCGCAACCTAACGTTGAGCGGCGGTCGACAACTCGGCGGTGCCGGCACGGGTGGCGGTGCGGGCGCCGGCATGGGCGGCGCCATCTTCAGTCAGGGCGCGGTATCGCTTGAAGCCGTGACGCTCACCGACAACTGGGCCACGGGCGGTGACTCTTATGACGGCGACCATACCGTGTACGGTGCCGGTGGCGGCATGGGCAGCGGCGGCGGCGCCAGCGTGGGTGGCGGAATGGGTGGCCCGGTTCCGCATTCGGCGACGTTCCGGTTGAACACGAGATTCACCGGATTGGCCGGTCTGGGCTCGAATCAGGTTTCAGATCCCCACATCGCATTGATTTCATTGCATGGCGATGGCGGCGCGGCAGGCGATCTCGTGAGCTGGTCCGATGGGGGAACCTACGCAGGCGGCAACGGCGGAGGATTCGATGGCGGCCCCGGCACACAGGGACTCGTGGACTACATCAATGACAATCAAGGATGGATTCCGCTTGCTGGCGTGTTCGGCGGCGCCATCGGCTCAACCGCCACGGGGAACACGTTTACCGGCAGTGGCGGCGGAGTTGGAGGAGGCTCCTCGTTGGGAGGTGCTGGCGGATTTGGTGGAGGCGGCAATGTTTGGTATGCCAATTGTGCTTATTGCGACAGTTCTGGCTTTGGCGGCGGCGGTCGTACTCCTGGCTTCGGCGGCGAAGTGGGCGGCGGCGGCGGCCTGGGTGGAGCCATTTTCAATTTCGGCGGCGAGGTGTACCTGATCAATGCGACATTGAGCGGCAATCAGGCGCGAGGCGGGCGCAACCACGACGACGAAAATCCACCGGCGTACTTCGGCGTGGAGGGCGACGGCTACGGCAGCGCCATCTTCAATCTCAACGGCACGGTGCTGGCAGCGTTCACCACCATTGCCAACAACCCGGTATCCGGCACCAAGGCGAACGGGGCGATCTACAGCCTCGGCTACAACGCCAATCCTGTGGATTCCAGCGATCCCGACTGGCTTGGCGGCAAGTCAGCCGACCTGTGGCTGGCCAACAGCATCGTCAGCGGGACGGTCGCCAACGGTACGTCCCCGGCGTTCGATGTGATCGTCGATGCGCCGCCGAAAGTGGGGCCGACCGACACCCCGCCGTTCGACAACTACGCCATCGCTGACTACGAGAATTTCGGCGCCGTCAACCTGATCGGCCGTTCGAAGATCAACAATGCGATCGTGCTCGACGGCCCGAACCCGAACCTTCGACCACTCGCGGTGAACCTGCCGCCCGGCGCAACCTCGCCGCCGACCTTCGTGCCGCCGACGATGACATTGCCGCCCGGCAGCCCGGCCAGCGGCAAGGGCGAGTGCGGCGGAATCGGGCCGTTCTACTTCACGCCGCCCGGCGTGGACGAACGCGGCGCGCCGCGACCGACCTCGGGCGTCGCCTGCGACCTCGGCGCATTCCAACTGCAACCCGGCGATCCGGTTGCCATCCTCGTCACCACCGAACAGGACTACGATCTCAGCGTCGCCGCCAACACCGGCGACGGCCTGTGTTCGCTGCGCGAGGCGATCGACAACGCCAACAGCGGCTCGCGCATGCGGCCGGATTGCGATGCCGGCAATTCCGTGCGCAATCTCGTGCAGTTCGCGCCCAACGTGAAGCACATCGTCGTTTCGCTCGCCGCCGGCGGCAACATGCCGATCGGCGGTTACACCACCATCGACGGCGGCAGCGCCGGCGTCACTCTCGACGGCAACGGCAACACGCGCATCTTCTCGATGAGCGCGGGCCAGACCGCCACGCTGCACGCACTGAACTTCATCAACGCCTCGTCCAGCACGGGCGGTGCGGTGGAGAACTACGGCGTCCTCACAGTGACCGACAGCAGCTTCTCCGGCAATACCGGCACGCAGGGCGGGGCATTGTTCAACGGCGCGTCCGGCACGCTGATGGCCACCAACAGCAGCTTTGCCGCCAACACAGCCAACAGCGGCGGCGGTGTGTACACGGCCAGCGGCGCGACCACCACGCTGCGCCATGTCACGGTGGCGAACAACAACGGTGGCGGTGTCGGCAACGACGGCACGCTGAACCTGCAGCGCAGCCTCGTCGTGAACAACGGCGGCGGCAACTGCGTGGGCGCCATCGCCAGCCAGGTCGGCAGCCTCGCCTGGGGCGACGCGAGCTGCGCCGGTGTGCCCACGGGTGATCCGCGTCTTGGAGCCCTGCAGGACAACGGTGGGCCGACGCCGACAATGCTGCCCGGCGCGGGCAGCGCGGCCTTGGATGCGGTCGCCTGTGACGCGAACGTCCCCGCCGATGAGCGCGGCATTGCGCGCCCGCAGGGCGGCGCCTGCGACGTCGGCGCTGCCGAGTCGCGCCAATTTGCGCTCGTCGTCAATGTGAGCGGCCCCGGCTCTGTGGCATCGGCAACGAGCGCTGTGGCGCCGAGCAGCGGCATCGTGCTGTGCACCCAATCCGGCGGAACGTGCCAGGCTGCCTTCGTCGAACAAGCCGACGTGCTGCTGAATGCAGTCGTCCCGAACGGCTACCACATGACCTGGAGCGGCGACTGCACAGGCACGGCGTCGTCCGTGCATGTCGCGATGAGCGCTGCGCGCGCATGCACCGCGACCTTCGAGACCGACGTCCATACGCTCACCTATGCGGCAGGCGCAGGCGGCTCGATCGTCGGCACGACGCCGCAGACGGTGAACGGAGGCGCGAACGGCGAACCGGTGACGGCAGTGCCGGACGAGGGCTTCCGCTTCGTGCAATGGAGCGACGGCTCGACGGCGAACCCGCGTACCGATACGAACGTGACGGCAGACATCAGCGTCACTGCGCAATTCACCGATACGATCTTCAGCAACGGTTTCGAGCCATGACATCGCACGCAGGCGGCGACACGGTGCGTTGAGCCAATGACGAGCCGGATTTCGCCGCGGGCGGCGTCATTTGATGGGTTACGCGAACAGGCGCGCGGCAGCAGATGCCGCAGCGGCATGCGCCGTCGCGGTACTGGCGCGTTTACAGCCCGACGTACGTGGCGCAGACTCGCGCGCCGCGTTTCGGGGGTGCGTCGGCGGTCGCCGATGACACATCGGCAACGGAGACAGCAGTGAGCAACGAACTCCTCATCGGCATCCACGCCGTCGAAGCCGCGCTCGACCACGACGTGACCAATCTCGTCGAACTGTATGTCGAGAACGGCTCGCAGAACGCGCGCGTGAAGGCGCTCGCGGAACGCGCGCGCGAACTCGGTGTGAAGCCGCCCGCGCGCGATCGCGCCGCGCTCGACCGCATGACGGGCGGCGCGCGGCATCAGGGCGTCGTCGCGCGCTACAAGGCGCCAGCGCCGCTCGCCGAAACCGATCTCGCCGCGCTTGTCGAAAAAGCAGGTCGCGACGCGTTGCTGCTCGTGCTCGATGGCGTCACCGACCCGCACAACTTCGGTGCCTGTCTGCGCAGCGCGGAGGCGGCTGGCGTAACGGCGGTGATCGTGCCGAAGGATCGCGCCGTCGGCGTCACGCCAACCGTGCGCCGCGCGTCGGCCGGCGCGGCCGATCGCGTGCCGATCGTCGCCGCGACCAACCTCGCGCGCTCGCTGAAATCGCTCAAGGACGCGGGCGCATGGCTCGTCGGCCTCGACGGCGAGGCCACGCAGTCGATATACGCAGTCGATCTCAAGGGCCCGATCGCACTCGTGCTCGGCGGCGAAGGCGAGGGCATGCGCCGCCTCACGCGCGAGGCCTGCGACTTCGTCGCGAAGATCCCGATGCGAGGCGACGTCGAGAGCCTCAACGTTTCCGTGTCGACCGGCATCGTGTTGTTCGAGGCGCTGCGCCAGCGCGCAGGTTGAACGCCGCGGCGCAGCGACCAATGTCGGCGTGGCACCGCGTCGCGCGCAGGCATACACTCGTCCCATCCAGCGAGCTGATCGGGAGCCAGCGATGACGGATTTGAGTCGACGCGATTTTCTGAAAGTCACCGGCGTCACGCTGGTGGGATCGAGCCTCGCGGCGCTCGGCTTTTCGCCGACGCCCGCGTTGGCGGAGGTGCGGCAATTCAAGCTCGCGCGGGCGACCGAAACGCGCAACACCTGCACGTACTGTTCGGTGGCTTGCGGCATCCTCCTGTATTCGCTCGGCGACGGCGCCAAGAATGCGCAGCCGAACATCTTCCACATCGAGGGTGATCCGGATCATCCGGTCAATCGCGGCACGTTGTGCCCGAAGGGCGCCGGCTTGCTCGATATCGTTCACAGCAAGACACGTCTGCTCCATCCGGAATACCGCGCGCCGGGTTCCGATCAATGGCAGCGCCTGTCCTGGGATGACGCGCTGGATCGCATCGCCAAGCTGATGAAGGCCGACCGCGACGCCAACTTCGTGCAGAAGACCGCCGACGGCAAGACGGTGAATCGCTGGCTGACCACCGGCATGTTGGCGGCTTCCGCATCCAGCAATGAAACGGCCGTATTGACGCAGAAGGTCGTCCGTTCCCTCGGGATGCTCGCGTTCGACAATCAAGCACGTGTCTGACACGGCCCGACGGTGGCAGGTCTTGCCCCGACGTTTGGCCGAGGTGCGATGACGAATCACTGGGTCGACATCAAGAATGCCGACCTCGTCCTGATCATGGGCGGCAATGCCGCCGAGGCGCATCCGTGCGGATTCAAATGGGTGACCGAAGCGAAGGCGCACAACAAGGCCAAGCTCATCGTCGTCGATCCGCGCTTCAACCGTTCGGCCGCGGTGGCCGACATCTATGCGCCGATCCGCGTCGGCACCGACATCGTCTTCCTCGGCGGGCTGATCAATGACTTGCTGACGTCGGACCGCATCCAGCACGAGTACGTGCTGAACTACACCGACATGTCTTTCATCGTGAAGGACGAGTTCGAATTCAAGGACGGGCTGTATTCCGGCTACAACAAGGACACCCGCAAGTACGACAAGTCGAGCTGGGACTACGTGCTCGGCGACGATGGCTTCGTCAAGACCGACCCGACGCTCAAGCATCCGCGCTGCGTCTACAACCTGCTCAAGGAACACTACGCGCGCTACACCATCGACATGGTCGAACGCGTGTGCGGCACGCCGAAGGACAAGATCCGGCTGATCTGGGACATGATCGCGTCGACGGCGACCAAGGATCGCGCAATGACGATCCTGTACGCGCTCGGCTGGACGCAACACTCGATCGGTTCGCAGAACGTGCGCAGCGGCGCGATGGTGCAGCTGCTGCTCGGCAACATCGGCATTGCCGGCGGCGGCATGAACGCGCTGCGCGGGCATTCCAATATCCAGGGCCTGACCGACATCGGCCTGATGTCGAACCTGCTGCCCGGCTATCTCACCCTGCCCAATGAGGCCGAACAGGACTACCAGGCCTACCTCGGCACGCGCACGCAGAAGCCGCTGCGCCCGAACCAGATGTCGTACTGGCAGAACTACCCGAAGTTCCACGTCAGCCTGATGAAATCGTGGTGGGGCGACGCGGCGAAGGCCGAGAACAACTGGTGCTTCGACTACCTGCCCAAGCTCGACAAGCCCTACGACATGCTGCAGGCCTACGAGCTGATGCATCAGGGCAAGATGAACGGCTATCTCTGCCAGGGCTTCAATCCGCTCGCGTCGGCGCCGAACAAGGGCAAGCTGATCGACGCCTTTTCCAAACTCAAGTTCATGGTGCACATGGATCCGCTCTCCACGGAGACGATGGAGTTCTGGAAAAACTATGGCGCGCTCAACGACGTCGACACGGCGAACATCAAGACCGAAGTGTTCCGATTGCCGGTGACCTGCTTCGCCGAGGAAAACGGCGCGGTGGTGAACTCCGCTCGCTGGCTGCAATGGCACTGGAAGGGCGCCAACGGCCCCGGCGAGACGCGCAGCGACATCGAAATCATGGCGGAGCTGTTCCATCGCATCAAAGCGTTGTACGAGAAGGAAGGCGGTACCTGGTGGGATCCGGTACGCGATCTCGCATGGAAGTATTCCAATCCGAAGTTGCCGACGGCGGAAGAGTTGGCGATGGAATACAGCGGCAAGGCATTGACCGAACTCCGCGATCCCAAAGACGCAACCAAGGTGTTGCGCAAGGCTGGCGAACAGGTCGCCGGTTTTGCCGAATTGCGTGATGACGGAAGTACGGCCTGCGGCTGCTGGATCTTCTCCGGCGCGTGGGGTCCGACCGGCAACCTGATGGCACGTCGCGACAATTCCGATCCGACCGGCATCGGCAACACCATCGGCTGGGCGTGGGCATGGCCGGCCAATCGTCGCGTGCTCTACAACCGCGCCTCCTGCGATCCGTCCGGCAAGCCGTTCGATCCGACACGCAAATTGATCGCGTGGAACGGTGCGGCCTGGGGCGGCGCCGACATCCCGGATTTCAAAGCCGACGAAAATCCGGCCGGCGGGATGGGGCCCTTCATCATGAACCCGGAAGGCGTCGCACGTTTCTTTGCGCGCGGGAACATGGCCGAAGGACCGTTCCCGGAACACTACGAGCCGTTCGACACGCCGCTGTCCGACAATCCGCTCAGCCCCGGCCAGCCGCTCACGCTGAACAATCCGGCCGCACGCGTGTTCAAGGACGATCTCGCGCAGATCGGCAAACCGGACGAGTTCCCGCACGTGGCGACCACGTATCGCCTCACCGAGCATTTCCATTTCTGGACCAAGCACGGCGAGCTCAACGCGATCACGCAGCCCGAACAGTTCGTCGAAATCGGCGCGGCATTGGCCGACGAACTCGGCATCGCCAACGGCAGCCGCGTCAAGGTGACGTCCAAGCGCGGCCACATCGAGGCCGTCGCGATGGTGACCAAGCGCATCAAGGCGCTGAAGGTCGACGGCAAGACCGTGCACCAGGTCGGCATCCCGATCCACTGGGGCTTCGTCGGCGCGGCGAAGCCGGGTTATCTCGCCAACACGTTGACCAATGCGATCGGTGACGGCAATTCGCAGACGCCGGAGTCGAAGTGCATCCTGGTCAAGGTCGAGAAGGCATAGGAGACGGCGCACATGTCACTGCAATCGCTCGACATCATCCGCCGCTCGGCGACGACGACGCCTTCGCCGCAGGCGCGCGGCGCGCACGCAGGCGAAGTCGCCAAGCTCATCGACGTTTCCAAGTGCATCGGATGCAAGGCCTGCCAGGTCGCGTGCATGGAATGGAACGATTTGCGCGACGAAGTCGGCAGCTGCACCGGCAGCTACACGAATCCGCCCGACCTCAGCAGCGAATCGTGGACGTTGATGCGCTTCGCCGAATACGAAAACCCCGACAGCGGCAACCTCGAATGGCTGATCCGCAAGGACGGCTGCATGCATTGCGCCGATCCGGGTTGCCTCAAGGCTTGCCCATCGCCGGGCGCGATCGTGCAGTACGCCAACGGCATCGTCGATTTCCACGAGGAAAATTGCATCGGTTGCGGTTACTGCATCACCGGTTGTCCGTTCAACGTGCCGCGCATCTCCAAGAAGGACAGCAAGGCCTACAAATGCACGCTGTGCTCGGATCGCGTCGCAGTCGGCCTCGAACCGGCCTGCGTGAAAACCTGTCCGACCGGTGCGATCGTGTTCGGCAGCAAGGACGACATGAAGCAGCACGCCGCCGAGCGCATCGAAGACCTGAAATCGCGCGGCTTCGAGCACGCCGGCCTGTACGATCCCGCAGGCGTCGGCGGCACGCATGTCATGTACGTGCTGCACCATGCCGACAAACCGGAGCTGTACAGCGATCTGCCGGCGAATCCGACGATCAGCGCAGCAGTCGGTGTGTGGAAGGGCATCGCCAAGCCGCTCGGCCTGCTCGCGATGGCGGCGACCGCCGCGTTCGGTTTCCTGCACTACTTGCGTCGTGGGCCGAGCGAAGTCGACAAGGCCGACGAAGAGGCCGCTCGCCGCGAGCTGGAGAACACGCCATGACCGAGGCAGGCAAATCCGGCGAGATCGTCCGCTATTCCTATGCGACGCGCGTCAACCATTGGATCGTTGCGATCTGTTTCATCCTGCTCGCGCTATCCGGACTCGCGCTGTTCCATCCCGCATTGTTCTGGTTGACCCAGTTGTTCGGCGGCGGGCCGTGGACACGCATCCTGCATCCGTTCGTCGGCATCGTCTGGGCGATCGCGTTCGTGCTGCTCGCGGCGAAGGTGTGGCGCGACAATTTTCTCAATTCCACCGACCGGCAATGGCTCGGCCACATCCGCGAAGTGCTCGACAACCGTGACGACGGATTACCCGTCGGCAAATACAACGCCGGCCAGAAGCTGCTGTTCTGGCTCATCGTGCTGTGCCTGCTCGGTTTGGTCGCGACCGGCCTGTGCATGTGGCGCGCGTATTTCGCGTTGCCTGTCGACATCGTGCGGATCGCATCGATGCTGCATGCCGCGTTTGCGACCGTGTTGATTTGCGCGATCGTCGTGCACATCTACGCTGCGATCTGGGTCAAGGGATCAGTGCGCGCAATGACGCGCGGCACGGTCAGCGATGGCTGGGCGTGGAAGCACCATCGCCTGTGGTTCCGCGACGTGACGCGTGGCCAGCAGAAGTAGCCGTCGCGACACGTTCGTTCGCCGATGATCGTCCGCAAGCAACCGACATTCCGCGACATCCTGTTCGCGGTCCGCGGGTCGATCCTGCCGCACATCGCGCGGCAGCTGCTTGCCGTCGCGTTGGTGAGCATCGTCGCGGTCGTCGCCGCGGACGAATGGCCGGGCATCTTCTCGCGCATCAGCGCGATTCCGTTCACGCTCATCGGCATCGCGCTGTCGGTGTTCATGAGTTTCCGCAGCAATGCGTGTTACGCGCGCTGGTGGGAAGGCCGCCTGCTTTGGGGCGAACTGTTGATCGCAAGCCGCTCGTTCGCGCGCGAGACAGCGACGCTCGACGAGGCGGATCGGCACGCCATGCTGCGTGGCATCTGCGGCTTCGCACACGGACTCGGCGCGCGCCTGCGCGGCCAGGACGAAGCGACCGCGATCGCCGCGTGGTACGACATCGGCCGTGACGCGCAAGGCCCGAATCCAACCGACGCCGTGCTCGGCCATCTCGGCCGACGCTGCCTCGAACTCAAGCGCGACGGCCGCGTCGACGCGATCCACTGGTCGGTGCTCGAAGGCCAGCTCGGCCGCATGTCGCATGTCCAGGGCGGTTGCGAGCGCATCCTGCTGACGCCGGTGCCGTTTTCGTACTCGCTGTTGCTGCTGCGCACCGCCACGGTGTTCTGCATCACGCTGCCATTCGCGCTGGCCGGCTCGCTCGGATGGTGGACGCTGCTGCCGGTGCTGATCGTCGCCTATACCTTCTTCGGCCTCGACGCGCTGAGCCACCAGCTCGAGGAACCGTTCGGTCTCGCGCCGAACGCGTTGCCGCTCGACGCGATGCAACGCACGATCGAGCGCGAAGTGCTGTGGCAGCTCGGCGAAGAAACCTTGCCGCCGCCGATGCAACCGGTGCTCGACGTCCTGAGCTGAGCGCCGACTTGCGCTCTGCATACGCCATCGTGACTTTGCCGCCGCGACTCCCGTAGCATGCCGCGCATGAGCCAACGCATCCTCGAACGCGGCCAGATCGAAACCCTCGCTTCGCGCTCGATCCCGCGCGTGCGCTTGCCCGATCGCGAGCGCGTGTTCGCGCACCGCGCCGCGCGCCTGC